>DASSOG010000027.1:0-19052 GCA_035700805.1 Gemmatimonadaceae bacterium
CGACTCACCATATAAGATGGCCACGATGACCGCCGGCACAATGGCAATGAGCCGCGTCATGAGTCGCCGCACCCACGGGCGGAGGCGGATGTTGAGAAAGCCTTCCATCACGATCTGGCCCGCGAGCGTGCCGGTGAGCGTGGAGTTCTGCCCGGACGCCAGCAGCGCGAGCGCGAACACGGTGCTGGCCCCGCCTCCCAGCAGCGGCGTCAGAAGCTGGTAGGCGTCGGCGATCTCCGCCACTTGCGTGTGGCCCGTGCGGTAGAACGTGGCGCCGGCCACCACCAGGATGGCGGCGTTCACGAACAGCGCCAGCGTCAGCGCCAGCGTGGAATCAATGAACGCGAATCGCACGGCTTCGCGCTTGCCGGTTGACGTCTCCTCGTACCGCCGCGTCTGCACGATGGACGAATGGAGGTACAGGTTGTGCGGCATCACCGTGGCGCCCAGGATGCCGATGGCGATGTACAGCATGGCCGGGTTGGTCACCACCTCACGTTGGGGCACGAACCCTGCCATCACCGCCGCGACGCTGGGGCGCGAGAGCACGATCTCGAACGCAAAGCAAATGCCAATGGTGGTGATGAGCGCAATCACCACGGCTTCCAGCGTGCGGAACCCGCGATGCTGCAGCAGCAGCAGGATCATCACGTCGAACGCGGTGAGCAGCACACCCGCTGCCAGCGGGATATGGAAGAGGAGGTTCAGCGCGATGGCCGAGCCGATCACCTCGGCCAGGTCGCACGCGGCAATCGCGATCTCGGCCAGCACGTAGTGTATGATCGCGACGGGCCGCGAATAGTGATCGCGGCAGGCCTGCGCCAGGTCGCGGCCCGTGGCAATGCCCAGCTTGGCGGCCATGCCCTGCAGCACCACGGCCATCAAGTTGGAAATCATGATGACGCTGAGCAGCGTGTAGCCGAACTGCGCGCCGCCGGCCAGGTCGGTGGCCCAGTTGCCCGGGTCCATGTAACCAACGGCCACCAGGAACCCCGGGCCCGCAAAGGCCATGAGCTTCCGCCCCCAGGACGACGCGCCGACCGGGATCGAGCGGTACGCCTCGGCCATGCTGGGCGCGGCGCGCGCCCGGCGCCAGCCGTGAGCGGTGGAGGGTATGGGCGCCGAGGGTGGAACCGACGGGGGTGCGTCCTCCGTCGGCGGCCGGCGGGACAGGTCAGGGAACGACAAGAAAAATTAGGTTAGGGTACAGAATAAGTTAGTGGTGACTAACTTTTCTGCAAGCGGATGCGGGCGCCCCCCGATGGATCAGTGGAGCCCGCGTGCGGCGGCCTTCAGCCAGGGCCGCGCAGCAACCCCACCAGTTGGCGCAGCATGTACTCCGTCATGCCCCACACCTGGAAGTCCGCATAGCTGAACACCGGGCGATCCTCGGTGCCCAGGCCCCGGATGAGAATGGGGGCAGACCCCCAGTTCTGCTCATCCAGGAGCGCGTCAACCGGCACCCAGAGGTGACCGGCGAGTTCCTCATTCTGGACCACCGGCGCGCGGCCGCCCAGGGCGGCAACGAACGGGCGCACGACGATTGGCGGCAACTGTGGTGAGCGCGGATGGATGTCGTCGAGGGTGCCGAGGATGCGGCCGTCGCGTGAGAGGTCGAGTCCGGTTTCCTCACGCGTTTCGCGCACGGCGGTGGCGGCGAGGTCGGCGTCTTCGCGCTCCTGCCGACCGCCCGGCCACGCCACGTGGCCACTCCACGGATCGTGCTCCTGCAGCGCGCGCCGGATCAGCAGCAGTTCAGGGCCGGCGGTTCCCAGTCGGAGCGTGGCGGCGGTGGCCGCGTGGCGCACGGGGACGTCGGGGCGCACGATGCGGCCGGGCTGGCCGTCGAGGGCCCGGGCGAGCCGGACCATCGTGGGATGCGCGAGCAGCAACTCGAGCGGAGTCATGCGACGCCGCTCGTCAATCCTCCACGTCGCCGCCGGCGTCCACCCAGCCGCGGAAGCCCTCGCGCAGTGAGGTCACGCTGCGGTACCCCATCTGGTCCATGGTGTCGGCGGCCAGCGCCGACCGGTTGCCATTGGCGCAGTACACGATCACCATCGCGTCGCGTGGCACCAGTGCCTCGACCTTGGACTCCAGGTTGCCACGCGAGATGACCAGCGCGCCGGGAATGCGCCCCAGGGCGGCCTCGTTGGGATCGCGCACGTCCAGGAAGACGATGTGTTCACGCCGCCTGAAGCTGTCGAGCGCGCTGGAGACGGAGGTTTCCTGGATTCGTGACTTCGCTTCGTCGAGCAGTTCCTGGCCGGTCTTCATGAATGCAGTGGCAAAAGGGGTTGCGAGCAAACTAATGGAAATCGGCGGTCAGGCCAAGGCAGTCGTGAGTGCGCGCGCGTCGGCATCCAGCTCGGCGCCGGCACCCAGCGGCACCGTCCACTGGTCGGCAATGTGTCCCACGGGCACGCCGGCCACGCACGGCACGCGCAAGGTATCGGCCAGTTCCGTCAGAACAGCGTCAAGCGACCGTGAACCGCCGGCGTCCTGCCGTTCCTCCCTGCCGTCGGTAAACGCGCCGAACACCAGCGCGCGACAACTGGCAAAGGCCCCGCCCAGGCGCAGCGTGAGCAGCATGCGCTCCACGCGATAGACGTCTTCGTGCACATCCTCCATGAGCACGATGGCATCCGTGTAGTCGGGGGCAAACGGGGTGCCGGCCAGCGCCGCCAGCAGCGACAGGTTTCCCCCCACCAGGCGCCCGCGCGCCCGACCGCCGCGCAGCACGCGCGCGGCCGGCGCGCCCCCGCACGACTCCTCCCGGCGCGCCGTGGCCCGCGCCAGCGAGTCCCGCGAAAAGGGCGTCAGCGCGGCGCGCGCCACGGGCGCGTGGAATGTCACGACCACACCGCGGGTCATGATCGCGCCGTGGAGCGCCGTGATGTCGGAGTAGCCCATGAGCGCTTTTGGATGGCGGCGGAGGGCGTCGTAGTCCACGTGCTCCAGCAATCGCATGGCCCCGTACCCGCCACGCACGCACCACACGCCGTCAATGGCGTCGTCCGCCAGCGCGGCGTTCAGGTCGCCCAGTCGCTGCGCATCGCTTCCCGCCAGGTATCCCTCGCGCGCCAGCACGTGCGCTCCCGGCACCGGCTCCCACCCCAGCGCGCGCGCATTCTGCTCGGCGCGCACGAGGTCGTCGGGCGACGCCAGCGGACCGGCGGGTGCCAGGAGCGCTACCCGGGCGCCGGGGGCGAGCGCGGGGGGAAGTCGGGCCGGACGGGATGGCGTGGCGGGACACATGGCCGTCGAACGTAGGGGAGCGGGCTCGCGCGGTCAACGCGGGCAGCGCACGTGCCCCCTTTCCCCGGCCGCCCCCGCGGGCCAACCTTCCCGGATGCCCCCAACGCCCTCATTCCGGCCGGCCGTCAGGTGAACTTCTGGCTGCCGCTGGTTGCCGCCCTTCCCTGGGTGCTGGTGCCGCTGGTGATCGTCCGCCGGGCCCGGCAGTCGCGCTCCCTGGACGAATGGTCCGACGCGGTCCCGCCGCCGGTTCCGCGCGTGAGCGTGATCATCCCCGCGCGCAACGAAGCCCGCAACATCGAGCGGTGCCTGCGCTCCGTGCTGGCCACCACGCACACCGACGTGGAAGTGATCGTGGTGGACGACCACTCCACCGACGGGACCGGCGGCCTTGCCCGCGCGATGGCGGAGGACGACGCGCGCGTCCGCGTGGTGACGCCTGGCCCATTGCCCGAGGGCTGGTTCGGCAAGCAGTGGGCCTGTTCGGCCGGTGCGCGCGACGCCACGGGTGACATATTCCTGTTTACGGATGCCGACACCGAACATGCGCCCGACCTCATTGCGCGCGGCGTGAATGCCATGCGCGGCCGCGGGGCCGACCTGCTCACCGTGGCCGGCATGCAGGACCTGCGGAGTTTCTGGGAGCGCGTGGTGCAGCCGCAGTTCTTCGCGCTGCTGGTGGCGTGGTTTGGCGGCACCGAGCGCGTGAGCACCGCGCGACGACCCACCCACGTCATCGCCAACGGGCAGTGCATCTTCATCACGCGCCGGGCCTACCTGGAGAGCGGCGGACACGAGGCGGTGCGCGGGATGGTGGCCGAGGACCTGGCGCTGGCGCAGCGGTTCGTACGGCAGGGGCGGAAGATCGTGCTGGTGGCGGGGCTGGATCAGTTGCACACGCGGATGTACACGTCGCTGCACGAGGTGGTGGGCGGGTGGCGGAAGAATGTGTTCGTGGGCGGGCGCGAAGCCGCGGGGCCCCGATGGCTGGCGCGCACCCTCTTCGGGGTCTCGCTGCCTGCGGTGCCGCTCATCGCGCTGGCACCGCCGGCGGCCGTGATCGCCGGGATTGCCGGGTGGCTCTCGCCGGCGTGGTTCCTGTGGGGCGCGGTGGGCGTGGTGGCCGCGGTGGCGTTCTGGCTGGGCGCATATGCGTTCATGAAATTACCACCCTGGTATGCGCTGGCCTATCCGCTGGGGTTGCTGGTGGTGCTCTACATTGCCGCCACGGCCCTCGTGAAGGGCAATCGGGTGAGCTGGAAGGGACGGGGATACCTGGTGCGGTAGGAAAATGAACCCGGTCGCGTCGCAGTGGTGACGGCCCCGCGCGGCACTCGGCCTACCCTGCCCGCGTGCTCACCATCCGCGCCGCCGCGTCCCTGCTGGCCTCCGCCAATTCCACGGCGGACATCGCCCGGGTGCTCACCGCCATCGGCCTGCCAGCCACCCCGGAACCCCTCGACGCGTCGCAGCGCCGCACGCTGGGCCTGGCCGGCATCGCCACGGACGCGCACCTGGTCGGCGCCCAGGGCAACGCCCGCGCGCTCATCATCAGCGTCACCGACGGCCCTTCGCTGCACGACGTCCTGCCGCGCCTGGCCGCCCGCCTCCACTCCGTGGCGCCGCACGTGTTCTGGCTGGTGGCGGCTTCCGACCCGCGCGACGCCACCTTCGCCCTGGCGGCCTGGGCCGGCGACCGGCGCTCGCCGGGCGTGCACTCGCTGATCGTGGACCGCGCACACGTTGCGGACAGCGATGCCGAAACGGTCTGCGCCCTGGCGGCCGCTCCGCACACGAACGACCTGATGCTGCACCTGGGTTGGGTTGAGGTGCTGGGCCGCGACGCGCTCTCACGCCGCTTCTACGCGGAACTCCGCGAGTGCGTGGCCGCCATGGCCCAGTCCGCCAGTGGTCGAGCCCCGGGCGAGGAACGCGACGCACTCGCCTTGCTCTGCACTTCGCGCCTGCTCTTCCTCTGCTTCCTCGAAGCCAAGGGCTGGCTGGACGGCCGCCGCGGCTTTCTCCTGGAGCTCTTTGACCATCGCATGTTGCACGGAGGTGGCTTCCACGCGCGCACGCTCCAGCCACTCTTTTTTGGAACACTCAACACGCCGCGGCGCCACCGCGCCGCCGCGGCCCGCGCCTTCGGACGCATCCCATTCCTGAACGGCGGCCTGTTCGCCCCCACCGCGCTCGAACGCCGCCACCGCGACCTCCGCTTCAGCGACGAGGCCATTGGCGCGCTCATCGGCGGCCTCCTCTCCCGCTATCGGTTCACCGCACGCGAGGAGGCGGCCACCTGGAGCGATGCCGCCGTGGATCCCGAAATGCTGGGACGCGCATTCGAATCGCTCATGGCCGCGCACGACCGACGGTCCAGCGGCGCATTCTTCACCCCGCAAACGCTGGTCATTCGCGTCACCGACCTCGCGCTGGTGCACGTCGTCCAATCCCTGGGCATCCCGCGAGCGGACGCGGACATCCTGCTGGAGAGCGGCGAACTGCCCCGCGGCGACCCGGCGCGGCTGCGGGCGCGCCTGTTCGAGGCCACGCTCCTCGATCCGGCCTGCGGCTCGGGGGCGTTCCTGGTCTACGCGCTGCAGCGCCTGGCTCGGCTGCATCTGGCGCTGGGCGACGGACGCCCGCCCTCCGACGTGCGGCGCGACGTGCTCACCCGTTGCCTCTTCGGCGTGGATCGCAACCCGATGGCCGCATGGCTCTGCGAACTGCGGCTCTGGCTCGCCGTGGTCATCGAGTCGGACATCGAAGACCCGATGCAGGTGCCGCCGCTGCCGAACCTGGACCGCAATGTGCGCGTGGGCGATGCGCTCTCCGGCCCGGATTTCGGCGCGCATTTCCTGGGGACGCGCTCTGAACGCCTGACGACTCTCCGCGCCCGGTACGCCCGCGCAACCGGCCCACGCAAGGCCACGCTCGCGCGCGCGCTCGACCGCGACGAACGGACGCGCGCACTGGCCGCGCTGGATCGCGCCATTGCCGGCGCCCAGCACGCGCGACGCGAACACCTGGCGGCCCGGCGCGCACCCGACCTGTTCGGCCAGCGTTCTGCCGAGACGGCCGCCGACCGCGCCGAGCTGGCCGCGCTACGGTCCCGGCTTGCCGCGCTCCGGCGCGAGCGACGGCGCCTGGCGGACGGGGGCGCGCTTCCCTTCTCCTTTCCCGTGCACTTCGCGGACGTCGCCGCGCACGGCGGCTTCGACGCGGTGGTCGGCAATCCGCCCTGGGTGCGCATTCATCGCATTCCCGCCGCGGAACGTCCCGCCCTGCGCCGCAACTATTACGTGTACCGCAATGCCCGATGGGCCGCGGGTGCCGAAGCCGCGCGGGCCGGTGCCGGCTTCTCGGCGCAGGTGGACCTTGCCGCGCTGTTCGTGGAGCGCAGCGTGGACCTGCTGCGTCCCGGCGGCGCGGCGGCGCTGCTCGCGCCGGCCAAGCTCTGGCGCAGCCTCGCGGGCGGCGGGCTGCGCCAGTTCATCTCGGAGCGGACCGAACTCGCGGCCATCGAAGACCGCAGCGACGCCCCACCCAGCTTCGACGCCGCGGTATACCCTTCTATAATCGGACTCATAAGACGCCATCGCGACCCCACGGTCCTGGTGACCAGGGGCTGTACCTCGGTCGCGGTCCAGCGCGCCTCCACGCTCGCCACCTGGAAGTCCCCGGCGGCCAACCTGCCCCTTGACCAGACCCCGGGCAGCCCGTGGCTGCTCATCCCTCCCCCGGTCCGGGCCGCCTTCGATCGCCTGTCCGCGGCGGGCCTCCCCCTTGGCGAGAGCCCGGTCGGCGTACCGATGCTGGGCGTCAAGTGCGGATGCAACGATGCCTTCGTGGTGGAACTGGTGGACCTGCGCGGCGGCGTGGCGTGTGTCCGCGCCGCCGGAGGGCGCACGGGCGAGGTGGAGGGCGCCCTGCTTCGCCCCGTGATCCGCGGCGAGACCACGCGTGCCTGGAGCCCGGCCGCGACCACCGAGCGCATCATCTGGCCCTACGATGCTCGCGGGCGCCTGATTGACCCGCTGCCGCCCCGCGCGCGCAAGTGGTTCGCACACTATAAGCACAGGCTCATGCAGCGCAGTGATGGCCGGGCATCCAGCCGATGGTGGTCGCTCTTTCGCCTGGACGGGGCCGCCCGCGAATCCTGCCGAGTGGTGTGGGCGGACTTCGGACGCCGGCCGCGGGCCCTGGTGCTCGACGCCGGCAATCGCACCGTACCGCTCAACACCTGCTATGTCGCCCGCTGCGCAAACGCCACCGACGCGCTCACGCTCGCCGCCATCCTCAACTCCCCCATTGCGGCGGCATGGCTGCACGTGGTCGCCGAGCCGGCACGCGGCGGCTTTCACCGCTACCTCGGCTGGACCATGGCGCGCCTGCCAATGCCCGCTGACTGGGCGCGCGCGCGCGGCATCCTGGCTCCGATGGTCACCCGGCGCGTCAAGTCGGGGAGCCTCGCCGCCACGCCGTCGTCCGCATGGATGGACCCGGTGCTGGACGCGTACAACCTGCGTCGGGCGGACCTGGCCGACCTGCTGACGTGGGCGTCCGCCCGGCATCCGGGATCGCCGGGCTCCACCGAGGATTCCCAGGATGCCTGATTCGTCCGCCGACGTGCTGGCCGTCAGGGACTTCATCGCGCGCGCCTGGCTCGCGGGCGACGTACCGGGAACGCTCGGCGGCATCACCCTGCGTCCGCACCAGCGCGACGCCGCCGCTCGCCTGCGCACCCTGCTCAGGCGTGGTGGCGCGCTGCTGGCGGATCCGGTGGGATTGGGAAAGACATATACGGCACTCGCCGCCACGCGCGACGCGCGCCAGCTCCTGATCGTAGCGCCGGCAGCCCTGCGTCCCATGTGGCTCCAGGCGCTGAAGGCCACCGGCCGGACTGCCGACTTTGCCTCGTACGAATCGCTCAGCCGAGGACGCATGCCGGCCTCGGTTCCCGATGCCGTGATCGCCGACGAGGCGCACCACCTGCGCAATCCGGGCACCATCCGCTACGGAGTCATGGCACGCCTCTGCACTCGAGCGCGTGCGCTGCTGCTCTCGGCCACCCCGGTGCACAATCGCGCCGACGACCTGCGCGCGCAGCTCGCCCTCTTCCTGGGCGGCCGCGCCTGGGCACTGGACGACGACACGCTCGCCACGTACGTGGTCAAGCGTGAGCACATCGCACCCACCGACGGCGACCAACCCGACCACCTGCCCACCGTGCATGGCATCCACTGGTACACCACGGGCGAGGACGACCGCGTACCGTCCGCGATCATGGCGCTGCCGCCGCCGCTGCGTCCCGAAGACGGCGGGGACGGTGGCTCCTTGCTGGCCCTCTCGCTGGTGCGCCAATGGGCGTCCAGCCGAGCCGCGCTGATGGGGGCGCTGCGCTCACGCCTGGCGCAGGCCGAGGCGCTGAAGGCCGCGTTCATGGGGGGACGCTATCCCACGCGTGCGCAGCTCCGGAGCTGGTGCTATGCGGACGGCGTACTCCAGCTCGCGTTTCCACAACTGGCCAGCGACGTGCCTGCTCCCGATTGCGCCACCCTGGTGAACGAAGCGGAGACCCACATGGTGGCAGTCCGGACGCTGCTGCGTGGCCTGGCCGACATTCCCGACCCCGACGACCGGCGCGCCGCCGCCCTTCGCGACGTGCTCGACCGCCACCCCCATGCGCAGGTGGTGGTGTTCGCCGAGTTCGCCGCGACGGTCAAGGCACTCTACACGCGCCTCCTGCCCCTGGGTGGCGTCGCGATGCTCACGGGCCGCGGGGGTCAGGTGGCCGGCGGCGCCGTGACGCGCGCCGAGCTGCTGGAACAATTCTCGCCCGGTGCAGCGCACCCCGTGCCGGCGGCGCGACGCGTGCGCCTGCTCATCACCACCGATCTGTTCAGCGAGGGGGTGAACCTGCAGCGCGCCAGCGTGGTCGTGCATGCCGACCTGCCATGGAGCCCGGCGCGCGCGGAGCAGCGCGTGGGGCGGGTTCGACGCATGGGGTCGGCGCACCCGGACGTCTTTGTGTACGGACTCCGGCCGCCCGCGCCGGCCGATCACCTGCTGCAACTCGAGGCCCGCCTGCGCCGCAAGGTGGCCGCGGCCGCCCACCTGGTAGGTGTTGAGGGAACCATTATGCCTCGCCTCTTCACCGCGCCGGTGGCCGTCGTGGCGGCGCCGCATGCCGCGGCCGCGGAGCTGAGCCAGTTGCTGGAGCCCTGGTTGTGCGCCGAGCCTGCGGCGCTGCTTGCCGGACCGCTGGTGGCGGGCGCCGTGGCAACCACTGACGGGTTCCTGGCCGTCGTCGACTGGGGAGATGGTCCGCGCCTCGTGGCGGGACTCCCGACGCAAAACGGCGCCCCGCCGCCGCGCGCGGCATCGCGCATCTCCACCGCGCCGGATGACCTGCGCGATGCGGTGCGCGCATGTGGTCGCGAGCCGGCCCGGGTACCGGACTACGAGCGTCAGGCGACGCTCCAGCGGCTCACCGAATGGTGCGAGTGCCGTCGCACGATGGCGCCACTGGCCCGTCACGCGGAATCGTCACCCACTCGGCAGAAGCTGATCCGTCGCATAGACGGCATCACCTCCAGCGCGCCTCGCCACCTGCGGGCGCGTTACCTGGCCATCGCGCGGGATGCGCGGCGCGCGGCCACGGCGACGCTCAGCGTCGGCGCCGAGGAGGTGCTGCGGGAGCTCATGGAATCGGAACTCCCGGATCCCGCGTGGCTGAACGCGGTGCGCACCTTCGTGGAGCTGCATGCCCGTGACGCCGCCCCAAGTGGCGTGCAGGTGTACGCCGTGCTCCTGCTGGTGCCTACTTCTTTGGCGCCTGTGGCGGGCCGGCCATGATGGCGTCGCCAATCCGCTGGCGCTGTTCGTCGTTCTGGCTCACCATCAGCGCCAGCAGGTTGGCCGACTGCAGCATCGAGGTGCGCGGTGGATAAATCTGCGTACTCATATATCCAATGAACGCGCTGGTGTCCATCCTGGCCACCGCGGCCTTGCGGTCAGCCTCGGTGGCAAAGACGTACGCGGCCAGCGTCGCGTGGCCAATGTGGTACAGCAGCCCGGGCTTGCCGGTGGCCGAGTCGGTGGCCGGCACCGAGTCCAGGCGCACGCCGAGGCCCGCGCGGTAGAGCCGGTACGTGAGGCTGCACGCCTTCCAGAGGCCGTCCGGCGGGCAGGGGGAATCAGCCACCTCCTGCGCCCGCGCGCGCTGCGTCTGGGCCACCTGCTCGGGGGTTGGTCCCTGTTTGCACCCGGCCAGCATGGCCGCGGCCAGGAGGGCCGCGCCGGCCGTGGTCATGGTGTGTGACATCCGGATCATGCGGAAAAATCTGGCACCACTACACGACCTCCGGAATCCCCAGCCGCTCCGCGGCTTCCTGCGCCGCATCGAACAACCGGGCGAACGAATCAATCACGAAGAGCACGTCCTGCATCCGGTCGATCTCAAACGGCTGCGCCAGGACCGCCGGCACGCTGAATGGACGGCGTTCGCAATCCGGCCCCAGCGCGTGCGCGCAATCCCCATGACTCGAGATGAGCCCGCTCCCGTACGCCTTCACCTGTCCCGCCTCCCGCACCAGCCCGAACTCCACCGTGAACCAGAAGAGCCGCGCCATCCCCTGCACCTGCTCCTCGCGCTCCGCCCGGCACGCGAGCTGCCCGAACCGCTGCAGGTAGTCGGCAAACGCCGGGCTGGCGTGCAGCGGCACGTGGCCGAATACGTCGTGGAAGATGTCGGGCTCCGGCAGGTAGTCGAGCTGCTCGCGCGGCCGCACCGTCACCGTGGTGGGAAAGCGGCGAGCGGCCAGGCACCTGAAGAATTCGGGCGCCGGCAAGAAGCCGCGCACCGGCACTGCCTGCCATCGCGTGATGTCCTCCAGCTTGGCATTGAGCACGCGCAGGTCGGGCACGCAATCGGGGCAGAGGCCGATGCGCTCGTGCCCTTCCAGGTACACCTCGCTGCCGTGAACCCGCAGGTCCTTCATGCGCCGCTCGTACAGCAGCGCCCACACGTCGTGGTCTTCCGGCGTGTACGCCTGCCACCGCTGTTCCACGAACTGCGGCGCTTCGAGTTGGCAATTGGGGCTCGTGTCCAGCATTGCAACCTCACCATGCGATGGGGAAAACGAAAAAGGCGGCCCGTGCCTTGCACGGACCGCCTGGAGACATACCTGCTGCGTTCAGCTACCTGACGCGCACGCCTCGGCTTCGGCCCGTGAGAGAGGTCGAATACCAGTAGGAGTAGGAGCTGCGGGTGCGCGGAGTCATCGCCCGTACAGTGGTGGCAGGCCGGTAACCTGTCAAGTGGGGCGCGCGCCGTTGCTGACGTTCATCAGCTGCCGCCCCGGGGCGATCGGGAGCAACGGTCCCGGTTCAATCCTGGGTCGGGTCGTCTTCCTCAATACCCAGATGGAACCGGTGCAAAAAGCGCCGCACCGTGGGCGCCAGCACCACGCCCACCGTGCTGATGAACACCACCCCGGCGAACAGCGCGTAGAAGCTCGCGAACCACTTGCCGCCGGTGGTGACGACGGGATCCACCGGGCCCATCCCGCCCAGGATCATGCTCGCGTTCTCCAGCGAGTCCAGCCACCCGAACCCCGCGCTCAGGTGGTAGCCCACCACGCCAATCAGCAGCGCGAGACCACCGATGCAGACCCCCAGGATGCCGTTGCGCATCACGTGCCGATAGTACACGTCGTTTGGGGGCAGCGGCTTGTACCGGCGACGATGATGGGCCGGCGCCCCCGCGGCCGGATGTGGCGCGGAACCAGCCGCCGGATCGACCGGTGGCCGAGTCATCGCAGTGCCTCCCGCCGCCCGGTCACCGGCGCGCCGCGCGTGGAGGGTTCCACCCGAAGTCCGCGAGCGACACCACGCCACTGGGGCTGAACACCACCCCTTCGCGCTCCAGCAACTGCCGCTGCCGCACTCCCGCGCCCGGCCCGGCTCGGCGCGGGCTCACCTTGCCCTGCGCGTTGATCACGCGGTGCCAGGGCACGCGCACGCCGGCCTGGAGCGCCGCCATCGCGTAGCCCACCTGTCGCGCGTGCCCCGGCAGTCCGGCCAGCCGCGCCACCTGTCCGTACGTGGCCACGCGTCCGCGCGGAATCTTCTTCACCACCGCGTAAATGCGGGCATACGTGCCCGGCCCAGCCGGGGGCCTCGCCCCGGATGGTGCTGATCGCACGGCCTCGCCTGTCCGCCATTCCACCAGCGCCTTACGCCGTCGAGAGCTGACTCGTGCAGTGCGGGCAGCGCGTGGCCGCCACGTCAATGGTCATCTTGCAGAAGTCACAGTTCCTGGTGGTGGGCGTCCCCTTGGGCGCGGGCTTGATGAAGAGTTTGCTGAAGCGCCAGGCCACGAACCCGATGATGAAGAAGTTGAGGACGGCATTGGCCAGGTGCCCGAACTGGAAGTTGCGCCACGCCCAGGTCTGCCAACTGTCTCCCGTCGAGAACAGGTTCTGGACAATCTGCACGATCGGCATGAAGACATCGCTTACGATGGCCTTGACCACGTCATTCAGGGCCGTACCTATGACCACGGCCACCGCCAGCGCGATGGCATTCTGCTTGATCAGGAAATTCTTAAACTCCTTCCACATAACCGCCTCCGGTCACACGTGATCCACCTGCTGCGCCGCGGGGCCGGCGCCGGTCAGGAATACCTCCATCGCCTTCCCCGCCTCCGGGAACGCCATACGATACCGCGAGGCCCAGCGCCGGGCGAATTCCGCCGCGCCGGCCCGTTCCACCAGCGCCCACACACTCCCGCCAAAGCCCGCGCCAAACGCCGACGCCGCCACCGCGCCCAGCGCCCGCGCCTCCCGCTGCAGCGTCACCGTCTGGGGCACCTGGTTGCCCAGCCACCGCTCCACGTTGTGTTGCGACTCATCCACCAGCGCACCAAACCGCGGCAGGTCGTGCAGCTCCAGGGCGGCCCGCGCCGCCGGGATAATCCGCGTGCTCTCCGCCACGAACTGCTCAAATCGGTTCACCAGCATCCCGGGTGAATAGTCGGCGACGCGCGCCGCCTGCAGCACCTCCCGGATACGATCCGCGGCACCGGGAGCCGAATCCACCGCGGCGCCCAGCGACCCGTCACGACGCCCCTCGTGCTCGTTCCACAATTCCACGATCACTCGCGTGGCCGCCGACGCCCGGTTGTACAGCTCGCGCGCCGCGCCGGCCTTCTCCGCCACCACGCCGCTGTGCGCCACCACGAAGGTCAGTTCCCGGGGCAGCGCCACGCGACCTTCCGCGCGCACGGGGCAGAACGAATACTGGCTGAGCATGTTCGCCGCGCCGCAGAGGATGGCGGTCTGATCCTCGCTGCCGCCAAAGATCCCAGCGCCGCGATCCCCGGCCAGCGACCCGAAGTGCTGCCCGTTCTCCACGCATCCGAGGTACGAGGCCAGGTCTTCGCACGTGGCAATCTCGCGACGGTATGCCTCGTCCCCCGGCAAGTCGTTGACGTGCGACACGGCCAGGAAGATGGCCACCACGAACGCGCTGGAACTGCTGATGCCCGCGCCCAGCGGGAGATCGCTCGCCACCGCGATGTCGAGCCCCTTCCGCGCGCGCGGGAAGTTGCGCGCCACTCGGCGCACCACGGTCATCGGATAGTTGGACCAGTGACCGCGCGGCGGCTCGATGTCTGGTGCAAAGGGGAATTCGACCTCCTCCCGCACGACGGCGTCCATCACGCGCACCACGCCGTCGTCCCTCGGCGCCGCTACCACGCAGACACCGCGCTCCACCGCGCACAGCAGGCTGCGACCGCCCGCGTAGTCCGTGTGCTTGCCGAGCACTTCAATGCGGCCCGGCACGAACCAGCCCGTAACGGCGCGACGCGCCACGTTCCGCGCGAGCAGCGCCTCCCTTGCCAGGCGAAACAACGGCTGTCTGGCGCGCGCGGCATCGGGAGACATCCCGCTCGAGACCAGGCCCTCCACAAGCGGCGTGGTCACCGTACCGTCGCCCGCGCTCCCCACATCTCGATCACGGCCTCGCCTCCACACCTGCCAGTCGCGCCCGCACCGCGCCGATGTCGCCGCGGTGCGAGAGGTCCAGCACCCCGGCCGCCACGCGGACCACGTCAAAGCGTTCGCCCAGTTCCCGCATGGCGATCTGGACGGCCTCCTGGATCTCCAGTTCACCACGCGGCGACGGTCGCACCCGGCGGCACGCCTCGAAGATGACCGGCGTGAACACCCACGCGTTCATGCTCACCAGGGCATCGTCCCCCATGGCCCGCATGATCGCGGCATCGGGTTTCTCAAATATGCCGGCCAGCGCGCCATCGGCCGCGACGTCCAGCAAGGCGTACCGCGCCACCCGCGCGGCTTCGATGTTGCTCTCACGCACCAGTGCGTCTCGCTCGAAGCCCAACAACCCGGCCCCCGGGACGGCGCGCAACTCCCGCAGCACACGCGCAGGATAAAAGTTGTCGGAATTCACCATCAGGACCCGGTCGCCGTCCGCGAATGCTTTCGCGGTGACCAGGGCATCGGCCGTGCCGCGCGGCTCCGCCTGCTCCGCGTATGCCACGCGCAGCCGGCTGGCTGGATGGGCGGCGTAATGCTCGCGGATTTCGCTGGGCCCCGGCGCGATCACCAGGCACACTTCCGTGCACCCGGCGTCCGCCAGCGCGCTCAATACGTAATCGAGAAACGGGCGCCCAATGGAGATCATCGCCTTGGCGCCTCGCGCGGCCACGGCCGCATCGGCGGCGTCCAGGGCGGTGGAGGGATCTTCCCGCCGCATGCGCGTGCCCAGGCCGCGCGCCAGCACCACCGCCCGGGTGACCGGCGGCCACGCGGAGGTCATCCCCCGTCCGCCGCCTCGGACCCCGCGCCCCTCCAGAGACGCGGGACCAGGATCAGCAGGCCGATGCCGCTCACGATGAACGCCACCACCCACATCACGGCCTGCGGCGTGCGCCCGTACAGGATGCTGCCCGTCCCGAACAGCGCCGCATATACGAACACGCAACCCAGCACCCAGCCCAGCATGGCCTGCGGCAGGCTGTCCGGGGACGGGCCCAGGCCCACCTCCTCACGGATGTCCTTCCACCCCGGGCCGGCCGGGCGCACCAGCTTGTAGAAATCCAGCAGGGTCTGGTGGTCGTGCGGCGCGGTGAGGAAGGTGACCGCCACCCAGACGACGGTCGTGGCCGCCACCGTGATCACCAGGGACGTGGTGGCCGGCACGCCATGCCCCATCTTGCCCGCCACGAAGAACCCCACCGCGATCATGAACGAACTCAGCATGGCCGACACTTCGCTCCAGGCGTTGATGCGCCACCAGAACCAGCGCAGCAGGTAGATCAGGCCCGTGCCCGCCCCGATGGAGAGGATCAGGTCGAACGCGTCCTTGGCCGTGTCCAGTTCAAACGTGAGCAGCGCGCCGCACACCATGATCAGCGCCGTCACCACGCGCCCCATGAACACATAGTGCTTCTCATCGCGGTCGCCGCTGATGAATCGGCGGTAGAAGTCGTGCACCAGGTACGACGTCCCCCAGTTCAGGTGCGTCTCGATGGTGGATCGGTACGCGGCCAGCAACCCGGCCACCATCAGCCCCAGGAATCCCGCGGGCAGGAAGCGGAACATGGCCGGGTACGCGATGTCGTCGCCCAGCAGCTTGGGATCCAGCGCCGGAAACGCGTGCTGGATGGACGCGAGGTCCGGATACACGAGGATGGATGCCAGCGCCACGATCACCCACGGCCACGGCCGCAGCGCGTAGTGCATCACATTGAAGAAGAGCGTCCCGATCAGCGCGTCCTTCTCCGTCTTGGAGGCCAGCATGCGCTGCGCGATGTAGCTGCCGCCGCCCGGCTCCGCCCCCGGATACCACACCGACCACCACTGGATGGTGATCGGGATGATGAAGATGGCCAGCGCCGTGGACCAGTTGCCGAAGTCCGGGAGCAGGTTGAGCGTCTTTGGATCGATCTGCCGGATGAGGCCGGCCATGCCGCCCACGGCGGGCTGCTTCACCGCAAAATAGGCCACCGCGAAGGTGCCGGTCATGGTGATGGTGAACTGGATGGAGTCGGTCACCAGCACACCCCACAGCCCCGACACCGACGCAAAGAACACCGTGATTACCGCGGCCACCGTCAGCGTCTCCCACGCCGGCCAGCCCAGCACGATGGCCGCGATCTTCACCGCGGCCAGGTTCACCGTGGCAATGATGAAGCAGTTGAAGAACAACCCCAGGTAGATCGCCCGGAACCCGCGCACGAAGCTGGCCGCCTTGCCCGAGTAGCGCAGTTCGTAGAACTCCAGGTCCGTCAGCACCCGCGAGCGTCGCCAGAGGCGCGCAAAGAAGAACACCGTCATCATGCCGGTGAGCAGGAACGCCCACCACAGCCAGTTGTCCGCCACGCCGTTCGTGCGGACCATGTTGGTCACCAGGTTCGGCGTGTCGGTGCTGAACGTGGTGGCCACCATCGAGACGCCCACCAGCCACCAGGGCGCGGCGCGCCCGGACGTGAAGAACTCGGCGGTGCTCGAGCCCGCGCGCTTGTAGAAGAAGAGCGCCGGCAGGAACGACACGATCACCGACGCCGCGATGATGATGACGTCCAGTCGCGTGAAGTGCATCATGGAAGGCGGGGCGAGGCTGAAGGTGGGACGGCGGCGGAAACTCGCGAGGCCCGGGAAGGGAACCACCGGCCGCATGGACCGCGCGACGTCGGGGAATCAACACGCCCGCGCGTGAGACGTCCAGCAGGGCGCGGGCTTCACCCGCGAAAGGTGCTCCGCGCGCTCTCCAGCGCCCACACCGCTTCGGTGCGCGCGGCCCCCAGCATCGCCCGCGCCACGAACGCCACCGGCGACCCGCCGCTGAATGCGGCCGCGATCGCAAACAACGTGCGCGGCAACACCCGCCGCGCATCGGCAATGGCGTAGATCGGCTCCCAGCGCTGCGGCGTGAACTTGGCCTTGAACGCGTCAAGCCCATCAAAGTTGTAGAACCGCCGCCCGTGGGCCCGCACCCACTTCAGCACCATCCGCAACCACACGGGATTCACGGTCTGGTCCAGGCGCGCCCGCTCCGACAGCGGCGAAAGCCCCAGCGTCACGTACCGCGCGCCCTCCTCGGCAAACGCGCGGACGGCCGTGTCTATCAGCAGTTCGTTCATGCCGTTCACCGCGTCACGCCCGCGGATGATCTGCTCCACCAGCCACCCCTCGCGCCGCGGCACGGGCGACGCCAGCAGGAACCCCACCACGCCGTACCCCTCGCGCTCCGCCACGAACACGCGCCGGTCTTCCAGGCGATCCAGCGTCCGCGGCTCCACCAGGAAACGCATGGGCGGAAGGCCCCGGGTGCCCCCCCATTCACGCAGGCACCGCCAGAGTTCGTCACTGCCCTGCGCGCGTCCGGCCTCCCACTCCGAGACGCGCACGGCCTTGTTCCGCGCCCGCTGGAACTGCGCCCGCAGTGACGCGTGCCCCTCGATGATGGGCGCCCACCCGGCGGGATCCCACGCCGGCTGCGCGCCCAGGATCACGAACGCCCGGGTGGCATCGGCCCGGAGGTGCTGCTCCACCCGCCCTTCGGCGCCAAAGTAGCAGACATGGCTGCCGTCGGCCCGCGCCGCCCGCTCGAACTCGTCCACGACGTCGCGAAGCCGCTCGCCCGGGCACGCCGGCCCGCCGGCCACCACGTACACCCCGTGGTAGCGCGTAAAGCCGAGCACCGCATCGCCTCGCGCCGAGAACCAGTGGGCAATGCCCGGATTGAGGATCTGGTAGGCCGTGGCGTTCCAGCCGTGCGCCAGCACCAGCGCCCGCGCACGCTCAAAATCCCGCACCGTCCCTGGCCCGCTGTCCGGCATCCACCCCCTCCCGTGGCGCTCCCACCACAACACACTGGCGCAAAACCATCCCCCGGGGAACCCTTTATCCCCCCCCTATTGCGCGGCGCTCCGGGTCCCCCTACGTTTCGCCCAGCGATATTCGTACGTCATGTTGTAGTACGAACACGTTCCACGGATCTTCTGGGGCCTGGCGTTCGCTGGGTCCCTTTGTTGTATCCGAGATCGCACGTCGCGTCCGGCGAGTGTCCGGCGCGGTGGGAACACCGCCCATCGTGAGGGCTGGGATCACGAACCTTGTAGTCGGTACGTACGGCACAACCGGACTCCGACCACAACAACCCCTAGGAGTTTGCAATGCGTACGACCGGCACCGTGAAGTGGTTCAACGACGCGAAGGGCTTCGGCTTCATCACACCCGAAGACGGTTCGAAGGACTGCTTCGTCCATCACTCGGCCATTCAGGGCAACGGCTTCAAGTCGTTGGCCGAGGGTGAGAAGGTGGAGTTCGACATCGTCCAGGCCCAGAAGGGCCCGGCGGCGGAGAACGTCGTGAAGCTCGGCCAGTAAACGGCAGAGTCACCAGTAAGGCGGCCGGTCCGGGGCAACCCGGGCCGGCCGCTTCGCATTCCACTATCCCTCTTCACATGCTGAATCTGCAAGTCATCACCGTCGCCACTCGCGACGAACGAAAGGGTCCCGCGGTCGCCACCTGGTTCCTGGCCAGGGCCCGCGCCTACGGGAAGTTCGCCATCGAGGCCATCGACCTCGCCGACCTGAACCTGCCCCTCCTCACTGAACCCCGGCATCCGCGACTCGCCCAGTACGAGCACGAGCACACCAAGCGGTGGAGCGCGATCGTCACGCGGGCGGACGCCTTTGTGTTCGTGACCCCGGAATACGACTACAGCGCGCCAGCCGCGCTGATCAACGCCGTGCA
>DASSOG010000028.1:0-58700 GCA_035700805.1 Gemmatimonadaceae bacterium
TGTGCAAGTTGACGGCGCGGCGAGCCCGATTGTGTTCCATTCGCGTGGCGGACGCGGGTGTTCTGGCCGGAGGAATCAGGCTATCCTGGCCAGTCGGGGCTCGACATGAGGCCGTCGTCCTGCCGAAATGCGGTGTTGAAGCACATGTGGTGAAGCGCCTTCACACCTGCCGGCTATCTCCATTGTAGATAGTACTTAACAGCGATATCACAAATATTCTGGACATTCGCCCGGCAGTCATTCCGGCGCCGCCAGGTGCGTCCTGCATCTGAGTCCATCGCGCCGCTGCTGCAAGGCTTCCCACTGCTCCGGCGATGGCCGTCAGGCTGGATCCCTGATGTCAACATCGCTCATGCAGTCGCACGATTGTGATATGGCTGGCGGCCGTGGGGAGCCGCTGGCGCTTCCAGCACGATCGGGTTGGATCGCCCCTGGTACGGCCAAGGATGCTTGGCATGGCAGCTGATGGAGGGGCTTCGGCTGGTCCCACTTCCCGGCACGACCGCTGACCAGTAGCCCCCCACACCAAAGCCCGGTGTCATTGTGTCAGTTGATGACCGTGGCGCTCCGCCGGTCACCGGCCCGAAAAAGCCAACGGGGGGACGCCCGATCCGGGCGTCCCCCCGCTGGACCAACTGGTGCGTTCTACCGGATTACTGGACGTGCCGAACCGTGGTGCCGTACTTCTGGTTGATCACGTCGATCAGTGCATTCGCGATCAGCACGTGCGCCGAGCTGCTGGGGTGTACGCCATCCAGCGAGAAGGCCGTGCCGAACGGATGCTGGTAATCAGCCAGGTTCGGCGGATAGTTGATGGCCCCGGACTGCGTAGCCAACTGCGCCAGGACGGGGTTGGGATCCCAGTAAGCGAACCCGATCGCGTCCGCCTTGGTTTGGATGTAGGCGTTGTAGGAGGTAATAAGCGCCCCCACCGTCGCCTGTTCGGAGGCGTCCAGCACGTAGAGGTCGCCGTCCAGCGGGTACTGGGCGCTGGGCGTCTTGACGCAGTGGATGGTGGGAGACACGGTCCCCGCCTTGATGGCTCCGATGATCTGGATGTTGATCTTTGACGTATTTCCCGGTGCCGTGAGGCAGTCCGCCGCCGGGGAAACCGCCGTTCCAGCGGCCAGGCTGAGCCCACCTACAAACAGCGGGCTCTGGAGGGCAGCCGCCGGGAAGAGCTGCGGCGCCGCCGCCACCTGAACCACGCCCATCAGCACGCCCTTGAGGTCTGGTGATGCGGTCAGGAGTTCGCTGAGCATCGCGTCGTAGCTGGTCTGGAAGGCCGCCAGCGTGGTGGGTGTGGGCAGGATGGGAGCAAGTCCACCCAGCGCCGGTGCCAGCACGTCGTTGTTGCCAATCCAGATGGTGGCGAACGTCGGGTGGGCCAGCGAGGCCCGCCCCGCCTGTGTCAGCCCGCCCAGGACGAATGTGGTAAGCGGATTGGCGGACGTGCCGTTGACCGAGGTGAGGTCAGCCACGTTGGCGCCTGGCACGGCCACGTTGTTCAGGACATCGGTGACTGAGCCTGGCGTCCGCAGGTAGCAACTGGTTGACGTGCTTGCGGGGAAGCCCCGAGGCGTGAGCCGATGCTGGGTCTGGAAGGTGTCGATGGGTGGCGGGCACCCGGGCTTGGCCAGCGCCGGGTACGCGAAGCGTGTGCCAAAGGCGCGCGCCAGCAGCACCGGATAGGCCGCCTTCTGCGTGGAGTCGTTGATGCCGCCCGACTGGTATCCAGCCGTAAGGCTGTTGCCGAGGGCGACGTAGCGGGTGAAGAGGGGGCCCCCGTCGATTGAGGGGCCGACGGTATCGTGTGCCATGTCGCAACTGGCCAGGGCCCCGAAAAGCCCGACCACCGCGGCAATGCGAAGGATCTGCATAGTGCGAGACATCGCGTGATTCTCCAGGTGGATGGTCTTAGAAAGAGGCCTTGAGGCTGAACGAGAAGACGTTGGCCGCGAGGTTGAAGACGCCGTCGTTCACGTCATCTGCCGTCAGGTTGCGCGAAGGCCGGTCGCCGATCCGTCCTCGGCGGCCCGACGTCCAGACATGGACGTAGGCGGCGTCCAGCGTGAGGCTGCGGGTGAGTGGCACGCCGAGCCCCAGGGTGTAGTTGGCGCGATCCTGGTCCGGCAGGATGGGTGTGACGGTCACGTCCGGTGCGGCGGCCGCAACACCGGCGAAGCCGAACCGCAGTTGCCAGTCGTTGCGCAATGAGTACTGGGCGCCCAGCCGAATGGCGGATGAATTGTGGTAATCTTCATACATCGACTTGGTGCCCAGGGCCGGATTGGAAAACTTGATGTCCAGTTCATGGAATCGCTTGAACCCCATCCACGCATAGTCGGCGCTCAGCAGCCACCGGTCGAATCCGTCGTAGGCAAAGCCCAGTTCGGCCTGATCGGGGTGGGCCAGCTCGGTGGTGCCGTCCTGCGCCACCAGCGCCCCGCCCGCGGTGAACTGGCTGGCGACCAGCGCGTCCACCGGCGTTCCGGCCGGCAGGGAAGTGCCGCCTGGCCCGAACACGTTGCCCGCGGCCAGCGTCAGCCCCGTGGGAACCTGCGCGAACGTGGCCTTGCCGTTGGAATAGTTGAAGTTGATGGACGAGAGATAGCGCGCTCCCATGGTCCAGTGGTCGGAGAGCCGGCCGTACACGCCGAGCGCGAACCCGTATCCGTAGGCGCTGCCCTTGAGCGTACCGCGGGCGAACTCCGTGCCCTGGGCGATGCCGAGCTCACCAAAGGTGATGACGCCGCCCAGCGGATTCGGGGCGGCCGCCTGCTCGGCCAGGTCCACGGACTGGACCAGTTCCACGCTGGAGTGCGCGATCACGGGTCCGCCGCCGATCATCCAGCGGTCGTTGAGCTTCCACGCGATGTTCGGCTGGAAGTAGATGGACGCCAGCGAGGCCTTGAGCGCCTGGAAGCGGCCCGGAAAGTCGTCGTGCCACTGCGACGTGAGTCCGTACGGCACATAGACGCCCAGCCCCCACGACATCCGCTCGTTCTGTCGGTGCGTGAAGTAGAAGTGCGGCGGGTATTCCATGGGGACGTTGCCCTCGTAACGCCCCAGCGCGCTGTCGCGCACGAACGATCCGGTGACGTCCACCGACGCACCGCCGATGACCAGCGAGTTGCCCGGCAGCATCGCCGCGAACGCCGGATTCCAGAAGATTGTGGTGGCGTCCTTGCACGGCGCACCCGTGGTGGCGTAGCCCCGCGCCACCCCGCACGTGCCAACCTCGTTCAGGGCGAATCCCTGCGCCATGGCTGCGGCGGGCAACGTCAGCAGCAGCGCGGCCAGGGCGGGCATGGAAAACCGACGAACTCTCATCTGCATTCCTCCTGGGAAGCGTTTACGGGAAGAAGTGTACTCGTTCACGTCTCGAACCGCAGTCCGTGATTGTACGGACCAGGTCAGGGGAGCACGCGCATGCTGAAATACGTGGAATAGCGGTTGGCGAACGGCGCGTCGAAGCTCCGGGCCAGCCCGAGCGAGACGGACAGGCCCGGCAGGTACAGGCCGGCCAGGGATGCCATCTGCAGGTGCAGGTCGAAGCCGGCCACCCGGTGCCACCGCGCGGGACTTCCCCCGTTGGTCACTGCCACCGCCTCGTAAAACGGCGTGAGCAGACCCATCGGTCCCGATATCCGGTAATGGTACAGCGCGCTCACGGGCCCACTCGCGGGCGCGGTAATGGCGCCGTTCGGCAGGCCGGGCATGGCGAAGCTGGCCGACGTCAGGCTCGAATCCACCAGCGGCGACGGTGAGCCCCCGGCGGAAAAGCGTTCGAACGGCAGCGAACTGCCGGTCATGCGCCCGTAGGTGAACGTCGCGGCCAACGGCAGCGACCCGGTCCGGCCCAGGGACGCACCGGCCCGCACCAGCAAGCGGCGCACGTCGTCCTGCCCGGTGCGGCCGGCGTCCGCGTGCACGGCCAGCGCCTCCCCGAGCGTCACGTCGCCGGACGATTGCTGCACGGCTCCCGTCCACTCCATGAACCCCAGGGTTCGATCCAGGCCGGTGGGCAGCGCTGCCGGCCGTACCAGTTCGTAGCCGCCACCAGCGCGGGCGCGCCAGCGCCACTGGTCCCCGAAGGACTCGTATGCGGCGGCCATCAGGCCGCCCTTTCGCGTGACATCGGCCGACGTTCCCGCAGGGCCGGCCACCGATCCGGTGGAGGCCAGGCGTCGGGCCCAGTGCCCGCGCGCGTCAACCTGCACACGCCATATCCGCAGCGCCGCTCCGCCGGTGGCCCCGTTCCACTGCGGCCGGGCCCCGGCGGCTCCGCCCGCGAAGGCGGTCAGCCGGCCGATCACATCCACATTGGTCAGGAACAGCGTGGTCGCCCACCCGTCGGGTCCGTACACGCCACCGGGGAGGTAGCGGGTTGTGCGTGGCCCAAGGCCGTACCCTGTCGGGCCGAGCACGGCGTTGGCCGGCATGGTGTCGCGCTCCACCGGGGACGGGGGCGCCGCCGCGCCGAAGCGTCCGACCAGGCTCAGGCTGCCGTGCGCCGCGGAGTCGGCGGGCAGCCGCCGCAGGTCCCAGCCGCGCGCGTGCAGCGACAGGAACCATATTGATTCATCTATGGGGTCCACCACAGGGGCCACGGCGGCGCCCGTGACGCGCGTGAGCTGACGGACGCGGTCCGTCCGGAGGTCAAGCTCCGCGAGGTCCATGGTCCCGTGTGCGTCGCTGGAGAAGACCAGCGACTTGCCATCGGGGCGGAACGTGGCGTCAAAGCGGTTCGCGCGATCGTCGGGGCCCACATAGCTGAGGCCGCCCCCATCCCGATCCGCCACGGCCAGTCGCCAGCGGCCGCCGTCGCTCACGCTCACCACGAACGTGGCGCCGTCGGGGGCGTAGCGTGGATGGTAGTACGATCGCGCGGGGGTGCCGGCGAGGAGCACGGTGACCCTACCGGTGGCGAGCGCGATTCGCACGACGCTGCACGTTCCCTGCGCGCACTGCGTCGCCAACGCGTTCCTGCCGTCCGGCGACGGATCGGGGGTCTGCACCCCGGCATCCACGGTCAGGCGACGGACGGCGCCGCTGGCGGGGGTCCACAGGTACAGGTCAGACCTGGTGCTGCCGTCGCGCTGCTGCGTGGCGCGCACCACCAGCAACCGCTTGCCATCGGGCAGGAACCGCGGCGACGCGAATGCCTGGCCGGCCACGGCGGGGAGTGTGGCGAGCACAACTCGCGGCCGCGGGTAGATGGACCGTGGGGCCACGTCTTCGGGGTCGCGGGCCAGCATCCGGCGCACGCGCCGCTCGGCGGCGGTGTCCACCGGAGGCGGCGCGGTGGACCAGATCACGGTGCGGGGTGGCGCGTCGGCGGAACTCAGCACGAGCGCGAGTCGCTTGCCGTCGGGGGAGAGCGCCGGGTCGCCCGTGCCCCAGTCCAGATGCTGATCCAGCGCGCCCTGCATCAGGCCCGCCGAGTCAATGGCGCGGCTGGCATCGATTGCCTCCGCCATGAGCTGCGCGACGAAGCGACCGTACAGTACGCGCGGGGCGTCGCCGTACACGCCGGCAAAGGCGGCGTCGAACGAACGCCCCACGCGCGCCGTGCCGCGGCGCCACACGTGCACCAGGCTCGAATCGCCACCGCGCTGCGCGAGCCACCCCAGAAACGCCGACCCGACCAGGTAGGCATAGCTGCCGCCGAGGTACGCGCTCGAGGCGCTCATTTCATCATATGTCGGCAGCTTTCCTTCCAGCGCCCACTGCCGCAGGATGGCTGCACGCCACGCGTTGTTGGGGCGCCCCGACCCGGTGATCCGCCCTTCAATAAATGTCGCGTAACCCTCGATCACCCAGCGGGGCAGCTCGGTGGCCAGCGGTCCGACGTCCACGGGGGCCAGACTCCAGAGCAGCG
Source organism: Gemmatimonadaceae bacterium (assembly GCA_035700805.1). Lineage (GTDB taxonomy): Bacteria > Gemmatimonadota > Gemmatimonadetes > Gemmatimonadales > Gemmatimonadaceae > JAGWRI01. Next base: position 5,885 of record DASSOG010000028.1, read on the forward strand.
CGTAGGCCGGATTGCGGGACGGTCGCATGAGGTGCGCCAGATGGCCGAACTCGTGCACCGAGAGCATCTCCCCCCACGTGCGCGAGTTGCCCACGGTGGAGCGAGGCGACGGCGGCACTGGCCAGAAGGTGAGCACCGGCGAGCGCACGAACGGAATCGCGGATCCGTTGGACTGGCCGTAGGGATCGTCCACCACCACATCGATGTGGTGTGCCGGTGAGTACCCGACCAGCGCCGACACGGCGGAGTCCACGGCCTCCACATGGCTGGCGGTGAGGCGGGTCCAGGCCTCGAGTTCGCGCGGATAGTGGAAGCTGAAGTGCGCGGTGGTGAGCGTGCGCCAGTCGCGGTAGGGGCGGGTGGGGGCCTGCGCGGCCAGCGGGCCGGCCGCCAGCAGGGCGCCGGCAAGTGCGGCGCACATACACGAAAGGGGCAGGGCCATTGGCCCTGCCCCTCGAATCCTGACGCGGGCGGCGTGGCGCACCGTCAGGGCATCAGCCCTCGCCACCGCCCCCCGGGCGCTTGCCTTGCATGGCTTCGATGATCCACGTGAACGGGATGACGAGCAGCGGCTGCAGGAACATCGGCAGCAGCGTGTTCAGCCAGACGAGCGCCGCGTAGAACGCGCACAGCGCGATCCCGACATAGAGAATGGCAAACGGTCCCTGAGAATTCACCGGAAATCCCCGGAGGTTGAAAGTGGTGCCGCCAAGATAGCGCGGCGCACTCCAGCGGGCCAGTAGCAGGTGGTGCGGGCGTGTCGCTTTCGGGGCTAGCTTTCCATGGGTGCGTACCGCGCTGGTGGAAGATCCGCTGCTCGTTGCCTCTCGCCAGGTGCTGGCGGCGGGGGAGGGGCCGCTCGTGCTGGCGGTTTCGGGCGGGTGCGACTCGATGGTCCTGCTCTCGGCCATCCGCCGGCTCGCTCCCGACCGCATCGCGGCGGTTGCCACGTTTGATCATGGCACCGGCGCCGCCGCGCGCGAGGCGTGCGAGCTGGTGCGCGCGGAGTGCGCCCGGATGGGCGTGCCGGTGGAGTCTGGCGCGGCGCAAATGGTGGGCGCGGGCGAAGCGTCATGGCGCCGTGCGCGCTGGGAATTCCTGCGACGGGTGGCCAGTGCGCGCGGCGCCCGCGTGGCGACCGCCCATTCGCTGGACGATCATGTGGAAACCGTGCTGATGCGCGTGCTGCGCGGGAGTGGGGCGCGGGGACTGGCGGGGCTGCTGGCTTCGGGCGAGGTCGTGCGGCCGCTGGTGACCACCGGCCGCGGCGCGATTCGCGCGTTCGCCGCCTCGACGGGCGTGCCGTTCGTGGAGGATCCGTCGAATGCCGCGCGGCAATTCCTGCGCAACCGGATCCGGCTGGACCTGTTGCCGGCGATGCGGGAGGTCCAGCCGAGCATTGATGTCGAACTGGTGAAGCTGTCGGTGCGGGCCGCCGAGGTGCGGGCGGGGCTGGAAGCGGAGGCGGCGCGCGTGTCGGAAGTGATGCCGTGGGGCGGGGTTGCGGTTGCGAGAGGGGTGGTAGCGGGATATCCTCGTAATTCCCTTGCGGCGCTCTGGCCGGCGATCGCGGGGCGCGCCGGCGTGGCGCTTGACCGAAGGGGAACCGAAAGGGTCGTGGCGTTTACAACTGTAGATGGAGCGGTGGGTCACCGGGTGCAGGTTTCCGGTGGGTGGGAACTTCATCGCACTGCGGACCGGTTTGAATTGAGGCGCGTGGCGCCGGCAACGTCTGGGGAAGTGGAGCTGGATGGGAGCGGGCCCGTGCGGTTTGACGCCTGGCGGCTGCGACCGGCGCCGGCGAAGACCTCGGATCCGTGGTCGGCCTCGCTTCCCCTGGGTTCGCGGGTGGTGGTGCGTCGGTGGAAGCCGGGCGATCGGATGGTGGCGGCGGGGGCGATGGGGCCGCGTCGCGTGAAGCGGTTCCTGAGCGACGCCCGCATCGCGGCGCCGTACCGGGCACGATGGCCGGTGGTGGAGTCGGACGGGGTGGTGGTGTGGATTCCAGGGGTGCGCCGCAGCGACGCGGCAACCGACCGGCCCGGGAGGCCGGCAGTGTCCTATCAGTGTGAGTTCGACGATCGCGGCTGATCCGCGCCTCATGGGGCGCGCCGTCAAGCGGATTGTGTACTCGGAGCAACAGATTGCCGACCGGGTGCGCGAACTGGGCGAGACGATTACGCAGGCATATCCCGAAGGCGAGCTTTTGGTCCTCGGCCTGCTGAAGGGGAGCTTTATATTTCTCAGTGACCTTGTGCGACAGATCCGGCGCGGGTTGCAGGTGGATTTCGTGGTGGCCGCGAGCTACGGCGACGGCATGACCTCGAGTGGCACCGTGCACTTGTTGTATGATCCGGAGACGACACTCGAGGGCAAGCACATCCTGCTGGTGGAGGACATCGTGGACACCGGACGCACGCTGAACCGCCTGATGGACCTGCTGGAAAAGCGGAATCCGCGTTCGCTTGATGCCTGCGCGCTGCTCCACAAGCATACGGCCGTTGAACTGCACCACCCCACGCGATTCATCGGCTTTGACGCACCGAACGAGTTCCTGGTGGGGTACGGTCTGGATCACGCGGAGAACTTCCGGCACATCCCATATATCGCGAGCCTGCTGTAGATGCCACCGTCCACACCCCCGAACAAGCCGCACTCGAACAAGCCGCAGAAGGAACCCAACAACTGGGGCCGTCTGTCCAAGACGATCTCGTTCTGGATCCTGGTGATTTTGATCCCCGTGGCGCTCATCCAGCTCTCGGGTGGCCGCGGCGACAGCGGGCAGAAAGTCGAATACTGGCAGTACGTGGCCCAGTTGAACGCCAACAACATCAAGAGCATCACCATCACCGCCGGCAAGTCGGGGGCGGGCGAGTTCAAGCAGCCGATCACCGTGAATGGTCGGCAGACCAGCAAGTTCACGGTCATCTATCCGGCGGAGAACTCGGAGAAGGTGGTGGACGACCTGATGGCCAAGGGCGTGGAGGTCTCCGCGGAGCCCGAGCACACATCCATCCTGTCGCTGATCGGCATGATGCTGCCGTGGATCATCCTGATCGGGATCTACATCTTCTTCTTCCGCCAGATGCAGGCGGGGGGCGCCAAGGCGTTCTCATTCGGGAAGTCAAAAGCCAAGCTGCTCACGGGCGACACGCCCAAGGTGACTTTTGCCGACGTGGCGGGGGCGGACGAGGCCAAGGAAGAGTTGCAGGAGATCATTGAGTTCCTGCGTGATCCGCAGAAGTACACCAAGCTGGGCGGTCGGCTGCCCAAGGGCTGCCTGCTGGTGGGCCCGCCGGGCACGGGCAAGACGCTGCTGGCGCGCGCCGTGGCCGGGGAGGCCGCGCGCCCGTTCTTCTCCATGTCGGGCTCCGATTTCGTGGAGATGTTCGTGGGCGTGGGCGCCAGCCGGGTGCGCGACCTGTTTGAACAGGGCAAGGCGCACGCGCCGTGCATCATCTTCATAGACGAGATTGACGCGGTCGGGCGGCACCGTGGTGCCGGCCTTGGCGGCGGGCACGATGAGCGTGAGCAGACGCTCAACCAGCTCCTGGTGGAGATGGACGGCTTCGAGTCCAACGAGGGCGTCATCCTCATCGCGGCCACCAACCGGCCGGACGTGCTTGATCCCGCACTGTTGCGCCCGGGTCGGTTCGACCGGCAGATCGTGGTGGACGCGCCGGACCTGAAGGGACGTGAGGGAATCCTCAAGGTGCACCTGCGCAACAAGCCCATCGCACCCGACGTCACGGTGCTCACGCTGGCGCGCGGGACCCCGGGCATGTCGGGCGCGGACCTGGCGAACCTGGTGAACGAGGCCGCGCTGCTCGCGGTGCGGCGCGGGCATGACAAGATCTATATGGCCGACCTCGAAGAGGCCAAGGACAAGGTGATGCTCGGCGCCGAGCGCAAGAGCATGGTGATGAAGGAAGAAGAGCGCCGGCTCACGGCGTATCATGAAGCGGGGCACGCCATCTGCGCCATCAAGACGCCGGGCAACGACCCGCTGCACAAGGTGACCATCGTGCCACGCGGGCGCGCGCTGGGGCTGGCGTTCACGCTGCCCGAGGATGATCGCGTGTCCATCACGCGCCAGCAGATCGAGGCCACGCTCGTGATGACGTTTGGCGGCCGCACGTCCGAGGAGCTCGTCTTCGGCTACGATCACGTGACCACGGGCGCGGCCAGCGACATCCAGAAGGCCACGTCCATGGCGCGGCGCTACGTCACGCAGTGGGGGCTGTCCGACGCGATCGGCCCCATCCTGGTGGGCGACAACGAGCACGACCTCTTCCTGGGCCGCGAGATCCAGCACCGGCGCGAGGTCTCGGAAAAGACGGCGCAGCTGGTGGATTCCGAGGTGAAGCGCGTGATCAACCGGGCCTATGCACGGGCCAGGGAAACCCTGGAGCAAAACCTGGACCTGCTGCATGCGGTGGCGGCCGCGCTGCTGGAGCGGGAGACACTCACGGGCGCGGACATCGCCGTGCTGATGCGCGGAGATTCCCTGCCGCCGATGGTGCCGCCCACCCCGCTGATTGCTCCGCTGACGCCGAGCGCGCCAGTGGCGGCGGAAGCGCGGCCGAAGAAGCCCCCGCTGCTCGGAGGCCCTGAGCCCTCGCCGGCGTGACCAGCCCCGCGGGGGCTTCCGCCGCCGGCGCGTCCCTGGCGTGGCGGGTTCGTGGTTCCGCGCTTCCGCTCGACAGGCCTCGCCTGCTCGGCATCCTCAACGTCACCCCCGACAGCTTCAGCGACGGGGGTGATCTTGTCTCGGTGGACGCGGCCGTGGCGCGCGCGGCGCGGATGGTGGCCGAAGGGGCGGACATCGTGGACGTGGGCGGCGAGAGCACCCGGCCGCAGGGCGCCACGGCGGTGGATGCGGCGGAGGAACTGCGACGGGTGCTGCCCGTGGTGCGCGGCGTGCGGCAGCGGGTGCCGGATGCGCTGGTCTCCGTGGACACCGTAAAGGCGGTGGTGGCGCGCGCGGCGCTGGACGCCGGGGCGCATATTATCAATGACGTATCGGGTGGCCGGCTGGACCCCGCCATGGCCGCGACCTGCGCTGAATTCGGCGCCGGCTTCGTGGTGATGCATTCGCGGGGGACGGTGCAGGACATGGCGACCTTTGACCATGCGACCTACGACGACGTGGTGGCCGACGTCGTGCGGGAGCTGCGCGAGCGCGTGGACGAAGCGCGCGCGGCGGGGGTGGCGGACGACGCGATCGTGCTCGATCCCGGCATCGGGTTTTCCAAGCGCAGCGGCAGCTCCCTGGCGGTGCTGGCCGGGCTCCCGCGCCTGGCGGCGCTGGGCTTCCCCGTCCTGGTGGGGGCGTCCCGCAAGCGGTTCGTGGGCGAACTGAGCGGGGTGGACCGGCCGGCCGACCGGGTGTTCGGGACGGTGGGCGCGCATGTCGCCGCGCTCATGCGGGGGGCGCGGCTGTTCCGCGTCCACGACGTGGCGGCGGCGCGGCAGTCGCTGGACGTGGCGTGGGCGGTGCTGCGCGCCGAGTCCCCGTTGGCCGCGCTGGCGGGAGCGGAGACATGAGCATTCTCGAAGACCTGCGGCTGCTGCACCCGGGGTGGCGCGACGCCATCGAGATCGTGATTGTCGCGGTGGTGATGTACCGGATCCTGCTGCTCTTCCAGCGGACCCGCGGGGTGCAGATCATGGTCGGGGTGCTGCTGCTCTTCGCGGCGTACGCGGTGGCGTGGCTGCTCAAGCTGGGCATGATCGTGGAACTCCTGCAACTCCTGTTTTCATATGGAGTCTTTGCCGCGCTGGTGGTGTTCCAGCCGGAGCTGCGGGCGGCGCTGGCGCACCTGGGGCGGGGGCCGATGGCCCGCTTCCTGGCGCCGCTGGACATCGGCAGCGCCAGCGATGCGATTGCCGAGGCGGTGGAGCGGCTGAGCCAGGCTCGGCTGGGCGCCATCATCGTGGTGGAGCGGAAGGTGCCCCTGGACGAGTACCTGGAGACTGGTTCCCGGATGCGCGCCCGGATCTCCGCCGACCTGCTGGTCACCATCTTCACGCCGCATTCGCCGCTTCACGACGGCGCCGTCATCGTGCGGCGCGACTCGATCATCGGGGCGGCGTGCATCCTGCCGCTCACGCAGCACGCGCTGAGCGACCGGGCGCTGGGCACGCGGCACCGGGCGGCCATGGGCCTGGCCGAGGAGACGGATGCCATTGTGATTGTGGTATCGGAGGAGACGGGGCAGATCGCGGTGGCCTCGCAGGGCCGGCTGTGGCGGGACGTGAACCCGAGGCACGTGGGCGCCCGCCTGGCCGGGCTGGCCTCGCAGGACGGGTTCGACGACGCCATGCCCGAGGGGGCCACCTGACGGCGCGCCGCGCGGCCGCGCTGGCGGCGGCCGTGCTCCTGGTGGTGTACGCCGCCACGCTGGCCCCCGGCGTCACCTTCTGGGACGCGGGCGAGTTCATTGCCGCCGCGCATGCGCTGGGCATCCCGCACCCGCCGGGCACCACGCTGTTCGTCATGCTGCTCCACATATGGGCATGGGCCTGGGCGCCCTTGCTGTCCTACGCGGCGGCCACCAACCTCCTTTCGGCGGCCTGCACCGCCGCCGCCGCCGGCGTGGCGGCGTGGATCGTGGCGCGGGGCCGTACGGCCGCGCCCGCCGCCGCGGCACTGGGCGCCGCCCTCTGCGCGGGCGCGATGTCCACCGTGTGGCTGAACGCCACCGAGACCGAGGTGTACGCCGCGGCGCTGCTGCTGGCCATGCTGACCCTGGCCGCGGCTGAGCGCGCCGGGCGGGAGCCGGGATTCCGGTGGCTGGTGCTCACGGCGTACCTGACCGCACTGGCGGTGCCGTTGCACCTGAGTGTGCTGGTGGCCACCCCGGCCGCCATCGTGCTGGTGGCGCAGCGCCCCGAGGGAGTGGATTGGGACCGCGCGCTCCTGCTGGCCGGCGTGTGGGTGGCCACGGCGGGCGCCGGCCGGATGAGCCTGCCGATTGTCGCGCTCGGCGCGCTGGCGTGTGCCGCGGGGGCGTATGTGATTGCGCCACGCGTGGGAGTGCGCCGGGCCGGCGGAGTGGCGGCGTCGCTGCTGCTCGTGGCGGCGATGGCTGTCTCGGTCGTGATGGTGATGATGGTGCGCGCGCGGCTGGATCCGGCCATCAACCAGGGGAACCCGGCGACGTGGGGTGCGCTGGCGGACGTGATCGCGCGACGGCAGTACGCCGTGGCGGGCATGTGGCCACGGCAGGCGCCGGCCTGGCTGCAACTGGCGAACGTAGGACAGTATGCGGACTGGCAGGTGGGGCTGTCGCTGGGCCCGACGGTGCTGCCCAGCGTGGGGCGGACGCTGGCCACGCTCGCGTTCCTGGCGCTTGGGGTGTACGGCGCCGCGCGTCACCGGCTGGATGACTGCCGCACCTGGCGGGCGCTGCTGACCCTGCTCGTGTGCGGCACGCTGGGAGTTGCCGCGTACCTCAACCTGAAGGCCGGACCGTCCATCGGGGGCGGCATCCTGCCCGCGTGGGTGGAGCATGAAGCGCGGGAACGGGACTATTTCTTCACGCTGGGGTTCTGGGCGTGGGGACTGTGGGCCGGCTACGGGGCGGTGATGCTGGCGCGCCGTGTGGGCTGGCCGACGTGGACCGGGGTTGGAATTGCCGCGCTGCCGATCGCGCTGAACGGCTGGGCCGTCTCGCGCCGCGTGGAGCCGGACGCCGCCTTGCCTGCCGCGTGGGCCCATGCGTTGCTCGATGCCACGCCGCCGAACGGCGTGTTCATCGCGGCGGGCGACAATGACACGTATCCGCTCTGGTACCTGCAGCAGGTGGAGCATTACCGGCGCGATGTCACCGTGGTGACGCTGCCGCTGCTGCCGGCGGGGTGGTATCGCGACGAGCTGTACCGGCGGGACTCGCTGCTGCCGGAGCGGGCGGTGGCGGCATGGGGGCAGGGCGAGGGCGATGCCGACGTCGGCGCGATGGTGGTCCGGCGGGCCGTGGCATTGGGGAGGCCCGTGGCAGTTTCCGTATATGTCGAGCGGGACACGCGTGAGCAACTCGGCACGCGCTGGACGGCGAATGGGCTCACCTTTGTGCTCGCCGCGCCGGCGGCCGGGTCGGATTCCGGGCGTGTCGTCACGCCGGATGTCGTCACCGCCCGGCGGCTGGCCGCCGACGTTGCCGGTGTGCTCGCGCAGCCGGTGCGAGCTTCCACCGATCCGGTGACCGGGTATTTCCAGCACCTGATGCGGTGCCCGGCATACGTGGTGAACTGGGCCGCCGGGCGCGGCGATGCATCCCTTGATTCACTATGTAACCTCCGGTAATTTCTAGTGTTATGCCGTTTCCGGAGTTGCCAGATCGGGTGGCGGAAGTGCGCGGTCGGATTGCGGCCGCGGTCGCGCGAGGCGGGCACGGCCAGGTGGTCACACTGGTGGCGGTGACCAAGACGCACGGCCCGGACGCGGTGCTCGCGGCGGTGGAGGCCGGGGTGCCGGACGTGGGCGAGAACAAGGTTCAGGAAGCGCTGGGCAAGATGGACGCGGTGCACGTGGCCGCGCGGTGGCACCTGATCGGGCACCTGCAGCGGAACAAGGTGAAGGCGGTCCCGCGGTTCGTGCTGACGCATTCGATGGATCGGGCGTCGCTGGCGGACGCGATCAGCGCGATGGGACGCGAGCAGGGACGTCGGTTCGACGTGCTGATGCAGGTGAACGTGTCGGGTGAGGATTCCAAGGGCGGCTATCCGCGGCCTGAGTGGGCCCGCGAGGCGGCGCGCCTGCGGGGGCTGGAGGGATTGCGGGTGCGCGGCATAATGACCATGGCGCCGCTGGACGCGGACGAGGCGACACTGCGCCGCACCTTTGGCGGCGCGCGCGAGGCGCGCGACGTGCTGTGTGCGGCAGGACACGAGGCCACGGAGCTGTCGATGGGGATGTCGAACGATTTCGAGGTCGCGGTGGAGGAGGGCGCCACCTGCGTACGGCTGGGCACGATACTCTTCGGAGCCAGGGCATGATTGACGAAACGTTCCACCTCACGCCGCTGGATGTGCGGCGCTATGACTTCGGGCGCGCGATGCGCGGGTATGACCGCGAGCGCGTGGACCAGTTCCGGGACCAGGTGGCCGAGGAACTGGAGCGGCTGGCTCGGCTCAACCAGGAGCTGGAAGCCAAGGCCAAGGGGTTCCACGAGCAGCTTCGCGTATTTCGCGAGCGCGACAAGGCCATGAATGATGCACTGGTCTCGGCGCAGCAGCTCCGCGCGGAGATGGGCGAGCAGGCGGACCGCGAGGCGCAACTCGTGATCCGCGAGGCACGCGCCGAGGGCGAACGGCTCATTGACGAAAAGCGGGCCGAGGCGCGCCAACTGGAGCAGGAAGTGGTTGCGCTGGAGCGCAAGCGGCGCGCGTTCGTCGCGCAGTTCCGCGCCCTCATCGAGCGGCAGCTCGCCGACCTCGCCGCGTCCGATGGCCTCGCGGAGCCCGGGAGCACAGGGCCCGCCGCGCCGGACGCCTGACGGCGCTGTCCATGGCTGCTGCTGCACACGCCCCGGCGCCTGAGACGCTGGCCGGCCGCGTCACCGCGGCCGCCGACGTCATCCGCGCCCGATTTTCCCGCCAGCCTGACGCTGCCATCATCCTGGGCACTGGCCTCGGCCGGCTGGCGGAGGATCTCGCGGTGGAGGCGGTGATTCCGTACGCCGAGATCCCCGGCTTCCCGGTGCCGACGGTTGAAGCGCACCGCGGTCGCCTGCTGTGTGGCACGCTGGCCGGCAAGACGGTGCTGGCCATGCAGGGTCGCTTCCATCGGTATGAGGGATATTCGCTGCAGCAGGTGACGCTGCCGGTGCGGGTGCTGCACGACGTGGGGGCGCCGGTGCTCATCGTGTCCAATGCCTGCGGCGTGATGAACCCGGATTGGGCCGTGGGTGACCTGATGCTGCTGAGCGATCACATCAACCTGATGGGTGACAGCCCGCTCATCGGGCCCAACGACGACGCGCGCGGGCCGCGCTTTCCCGACATGTCCGCGCCGTACGACGAGGCGTTGCGCGCGCTGGCGCGACGCGTGGCGGAGGCCGAGGGGATGACGTTGCGCGAAGGCGTGTACGTGGCCGTGCCGGGGCCGAACCTGGAGACGCGCGCGGAGTATCGCATGCTGCGGCAACTGGGCGGGGACGTGGTCGGCATGTCCACGGTGCCGGAGGTAATCGTGGCGGTGCACGAGGGGATGCGCGTGCTGGGGCTGTCCATCATCACGGACCTGGCGGTGGCCGACCGGCTGACGCGCACCACGCTGGAAGACGTAATTGCGGCCGCCACGGCCGCCGAGCCCACGCTGGGCCGGCTGGTGCGCGGCGTCCTGGAGCGCCTGTGACCGGCGTGCCGGGCGCCCGGCAGTTCGCGATGCTGCCGCCGGAGGGCGCGGCCGACGACCTGGAGCGTGAGCTGCTGCGGCGCTGGGAGGCCGACGGGCTGTTTGCCCGGACGCTGGAGGCGGCCCGCGGCCGCCCGCCATATGTATTCTTCGAAGGTCCGCCGACGGCCAACGGCAAACCGGGTATCCACCACGTGTTTGCCCGGACCATCAAGGACCTGTTCTGCCGGCACCGCGCCATGAAGGGGTTCCGGGTGGAGCGCAAGGCCGGCTGGGACACGCACGGCCTGCCGGTGGAAATCGAGGTGGAGAAGCGCCTGGGCATCAGCGGCAAGCAGGAGATCGAGGCGCTGGGAGTGGCGGAATTCAACCGGCTCTGCCGCGAGAGCGTGTTCACGTACCGCGGGGAGTGGGAACGCCTGAGCCAGCGCATTGCCTACTGGCTGGACTACGACCACCCGTACGTCACATTCCACAACGAGTATGTGGAAAGCGTGTGGTGGGCGCTGCGCACGCTCTACGACAAGGGGTACCTGTACCGCGGCCACAAGATCCTGCCGTACTGCCCGCGCTGCGGCACCGCGCTCTCCAGTCACGAGGTGGCGCTCGGCTACCGTGACGTGGAGGATCCCAGCGTGTATCTCGCGCTGGACCTGGTGGACGAAGCCGCCGCCGGGGTAGCCGGCCGCCGCATCCTTGTCTGGACCACCACGCCGTGGACGCTGGCGTCGAACACGGCGCTCGCGGTGCACCCGGCGCTGGCGTACCTGGAGCTGGTGCGCACCGGTGGCAAGGATCCGCGGACCGTGATCCTGGCCGAATCACGCGTGAAGGCGGTGCTCGGCGACGATTACGCCACGCGGTGGGACCTGGTGCGCACGATGCGCGGGACCGACCTGGTGGGGTTGCACTACCGCCGGCCGCTGGACTGGCTGACGTACCCTGAGGGCGCGCATGAGGTGATCCTGGGCGAGGAATTCGTCTCCGCGGAAGACGGCACCGGCGTGGTGCACATGTCGCCGGCGTTCGGGGCGGACGACTACGCGGCGGCGCAGCGCCACGGCCTGGCGTTCCTGCAGCCGGTGGATGGGCAGGGGCGCTTCCCGGCGGACCTGCCGCTGGTGGGCGGGCTGTTCGTGAAGGACGCCGACCCGATCATCGTGGAGGAGCTCAAGCGGCGCGGGGTGCTGTGGAAGGCCAGTACCCAGGTTCACTCATATCCGCATTGCTGGCGGTGCGGGACGCCGCTGCTGTATTACGCCCGCACGAGCTGGTTCGTGCGGACCACCGCGTTCCGCGACCAGATGCTGGCGCGCAACGCCCGGGTGGACTGGCATCCGCCGGAGGTGGGTGAGGGCCGGTTTGGCGAATGGCTGAAGAACAACATTGACTGGGCCATCTCGCGCGACCGCTACTGGGGCACGCCGCTGCCCGTGTGGGTCTGTGACGCCGACGACTCGCACGTGGAGGTGATGGGTGGCTTTGACGCGCTGGCACGGCGGAGCGGCACGCCGCTGGGCGACGCGTTCGACCCGCACAAGCCATATGTGGATGAGTATCAGTGGCCGTGCGCGCACGCGGGCTGTGGTGGCACCATGCGGCGCACGCCGGAGGTGATTGATACCTGGTTCGACTCGGGGTCCATGCCATTCGCGCAGTGGGGCTACCCCCACCAGCCGGGCAGCCGCGAGGCGTTCGAGGGGCGCTACCCGGCGGACTTCATCGCGGAGGGGGTGGACCAGACGCGCGGGTGGTTCTACTCGCTCCTGGCCATCGCGACGGGGCTGGATGACGCGCTGCCGAACAATGCGGGGACCGCGACGCGCGTGCCGGGTGCGGGCGCGGCGCCGTACGGCCACGTGGTGGTCAACGACCTGGTGCTGGACGCCGATGGCCAGAAGATGTCCAAGAGCAAGGGCAACGTGGTGGACCCGTGGGCGGTGCTGGCCGAATTTGGCGCCGATGCGGTGCGGCTCTTCATGGTGGCATCAGCGGACGTGTCGGTTCCGCGCAAGTTCGACGAGCGGATGATCCGGGAGCAGGCAGTGCGCTTCCTGGTCACGTTCAAGAACGTGTATAGCGGCATGTTCGCGCAGTACGCGAACTACGGGTGGTCGCCGTCGCCCGCCGATCCGGCGCCCGCGGCCCGACCGCCGATGGATCGCTGGATGCTGTCCCGGCTCGCGGCGGTGGAAGCCGAGGTGGATGCCGCGCTGGAGCGCTACGACGCCACGGCGGCCGCGCGCCTGCTCATCCGGTTCGTGGAGGACGACGTGGCCAACTGGTACGTGCGGTTGAGTCGCGGCCGCTTCTACGAACTGGAAGGCGCCGACAACCGCGCCGCGTTCGCCACGCTCCACGAGGTGCTCGCGGTGGTATGCCGGCTGCTGGCGCCCGTGGCGCCGTTCGTCACTGACTGGATGCATCGCGAGCTGGTAGGCGAATCGGTCCACCTGGCGCCGTACGTCCGCGCGGACGCCGGCGCGCGCGACCTCGACCTGGAGCGCGCCATGGCCGCGGTGCGGACGCTGGCCCGACTGGGCCGTTCGGCGCGCGAGGACGCGGGCATCAAGGTGCGGCAACCGCTCCTGCGGCTGGTGTGCGTGGCGCCCGATGTCCCGGAGCAGGCGCTGGCGCCGCTGGTGGACCTGATTGCCGCCGAATTGAACGTGAAGCGCGTGGAGTTCGCGCGGACAGGTGACGCGCTGGTGCGGCTGGAGGCCAAGCCCAACTTCCGGGCGCTGGGGGGCAAGTTTGGCAAGGCGACCCCACTGGCGGCGCGCGCGGTGCAGGCGCTGGATGGCGATGCCCTGCGACGATTTGTCCAGGGCGAGGCGCTGGCCGTGACGGTGGAGGGGCAGACGCACACGCTGGACGCCGAGGACCTGACCATCCTGCGCCGGGCCTCGGGGGCCCTTGTCGTGCAGGAGGAGAATGGCTTCCTTGCGGCGCTCGATCCCACCGTGACGCCGGAATTGCGGCGCGAGGGGCTGGCGCGGGAGCTGGTGAGTCGCGTGCAGCGCCTGCGCAAGGACTCGGGGCTTGCGGTGAGCGACCGGATCGTGCTGTATGTCGGCGGCGACGCCGACGTGCAGGCGGCGGTAAAGGCGCACGAGGCGTGGGTGGGCGGGGAAGTGCTGGCGACGCGGGTGGAATGGCGTGGCGACGGTGCAACGGATGACCAGGCGACAATGCAGGCCGTGGAGCTCGACGGCGCCGCGGCGGGCATTGCCATAACCAAGGCGGATTAGCATGGCCACCAATAGCGTGAAGAAGTCCAAGGGGATGCCGAAGAAGCAGCTGGAGCACTTTGAAAAGCGGCTGGTGGAAGAGCGTCGGCGGGCCCTGAAGGAACTGGGGCAGTACGACGACACCTTTGGCGCGACCCCCCAGTCGGCCGATGGCGGGCTGAGCAGCTACTCGTTCCACATGGCCGACCAGGGCAGCGACGCGTGGGAGCGCGAGAAGGCATTCCTGTTCGCCAGCCAGGAAGGGCGATTCCTGTGGCACATCAACGAGGCGCTGCGGCGGCTCTACCGCGCGCCCGAGACCTACGGGCACTGTCATTCGTGTGGCAACCTGATCGCGTACGATCGCCTGGATGCGCTGCCGCATGCGCGTTTCTGTATCGAATGCAAGCAGCGTGAGGAAGATGCCAAGAAGTAAGGCCCTGCGATTCTGGCCGGTCCTGCTGGGTGTGACGGCGCTGGACGCCGCCACCAAGGCGCTCGCGCTCCGGTTCCTGCCGCTGCCGCAGCTTCCCCACGACGTGCTGGGGAATTCGGTGCGCCTGACGCTCGTGTACAACCCGGGAGCCGCGTTCGGCTTCAGCGTTGGCGCGCACTCCCGGTGGATTTTCCTGGTGCTCACCGTCGTGGCGCTGGCGGTCCTGGCGCGCCTGTACGCCGCCACGCGCGACGGACAGGTGATGCGCACGGTGGCGCTGGCCCTCGTGTGCGGTGGCGCGCTGGGCAACCTGATCGATCGCATCACGTCGGGCCTGGGCGTGGTGGACTTCATTGATATCGGGCTGCGCACCGCGCGCTGGCCGACGTTCAACGTGGCCGACATCGCCGTGACCGTGGGGGCCGTCCTGCTGGCGCTGGTGCTCTGGACCGAGGATCGCGAGGCCACTGCCGCCGCGGCGCCGACGGACGTCCCGCGGGCATCGCCGCTCGATGCTCCGGCCGGCGAAGCGCCCTGAGCGGCGCGCCATGACACCCAACTCCACCACCACCCGCATCTTCTGGGGCGCGAGCGGCGGCGTGCTGGTGCTCGACGCCATCACCAAGTGGCTGGCGGTGCGCTACCTCACGCCGTACACGCCATTCCCGGTGCTGGGGTCGTTTGGCCGGTTCACGCTGGCGTTCAATCGCGGCGCGGCGTTCAGCATGTCACTGGGCGCGTACTCGCGGGTCATCTTCGGCACGGTAGCCGCGCTGGCGCTCATCGTGCTGTGGCGGATGTACCGGGACGCCGGTCCCACGGCGCGGCTCAAGGTCCTGGCGCTGGGGCTGGCGTGGGGCGGGGCGGCGGGCAACCTGCTGGATCGCCTGCGCTCCGGGCGCGGCGTGGTGGACTTCATTGACCTGGGCGTGGGCACCGTGCGCTTCTGGACCTTCAACGTTGCCGACTCCGGCGTGACCATCGGCGCCTGCCTGCTGGCCCTGGCCCTCTGGCGCGAGGACCGGCGGGAATCCGCCCAGCGTGAGTGACCCCGAGTCGCGGCTGGTGCGATTCGCGGTGCCCGTGGATGCACCGCGCCTGGATGTACTCGTGGCGGGCCAGCTTGATCTGTCGCGCACCCAGGCGGCCACGCTGATCGCCGGCGGGCACGTGCTGGTGGACGGCCGGCGCGAGCGGGCCAGCTTTCGCGCCGAACCCGGTGCCGCCGTGGACGTGACCATCCCTCCGCCGGTGCGACGGGACGTGCAGGCGGAGGACATCCCGCTCACCGTGGTGTACGAGGACGACGATCTGCTGGTGGTGGACAAGCCCGCCGGCATGGTGGTGCACCCGGCGCCCGGCCACTGGAGCGGCACGCTGGTGAATGCCCTCAAGGGGCGAGGCGGCGCCCTCTCGGCAGGCGCCGGCGAGGATCGGGCCGGTATCGTGCACCGGTTGGACAAGGAGACGTCCGGCCTGCTGCTGGTGGCCAGGACCGACCGCGCACACCGCGTCCTGGGCGCGGCGCTGGGCAGGCGTGAGGTGGTCCGGCGGTATGCCGCCCTGTCGTGGGGGCACCTCGCCGCCGACCGCCTGACCGTGGACAAGCCCCTGGGCCGCGACCCCAACGACCGCAAGCGCATGGCGGTGGTGGCGGACGGCCGCGCGGCGAAGACGACGTTCTACCGCCTGGCCCGGTTCGATGCCGTGGACCTGCTGCGGGCGCACCTGCACACCGGGCGTACGCACCAGATCCGCGTCCACCTGGCGTCCATCGGCCACCCCGTGGTGGGGGATGACACGTATGGCGGCGGTGGTGGCCGGCGACTGGTGAAGCTGGCGCCCACTCGGCATTTTCTGCATGCGGCGTGGCTGGCGTTCCGGCATCCGGTGACGGGGGATCCGGTGGAGTTGCGCTCGCCCCTGCCCGAGGATCTGCGGACCGCGCTGCTGGCGGCCGCTGGTCCTGACGCCGGTATCGGCGACCTCGATCCGTTGGAGTATCTTGGCTTCTATCGCGTCGATGGCTGAATCGCTGGTCGTGCGCACACTGCTCTTCCGCCTGGAGCGAGCGGTGTACGGGTGCGACATCGGGCTGGTGCGCGAGATCGTGCCGCAGCGGCAGGCCACGCGCCTGCCGGGCACGCCGCCGTGGGTGAACGGGCTGGTCAACCTCCGGGGCACGATGCTGACGGTGATTGACCTGGGGATGCGGCTGGAGCGGGACGCCACGCCCACCACGGAGGGCTCGATCATCCTCATCGAGGCGGAGGGACGGCGGCTGGGGGTGGTGGTGCGCGACGTGATGGACGTGACCCCGCTGACGGTGGAGCCCCCGCCTGAGGACCGGCCAGACGAGGTGGTGCTCGGGCTGGGACATCTGGGGCCCACAGTCGTCATCGTAATTGATATCAGGGCCCTGATGCGACAGGTGTTGTTGTAGGGGAGGCCGGCGGGCTTTCCCGAGGGTGAAACAGCGGTCCGACGGTCCGGCGGGCGGAGCAGGTTCGCGGGGCGTCGATCCACACGGGAGAATCATGAGTCAAACAGTGCTGGTCTGCGACGACGCGATCTTCATGCGGACCATGGTGGGCGACATCCTGCAGTCCGCCGGGTTTGAGGTGGTGGGCCAGGCGGAGAGCGGGGTGCAGGCGGTGGAGCAGTACAAGAAGCTGCGCCCCGACCTCGTGACCATGGACATCGTCATGCCCGACATGGGGGGCATCGACGCGGTGCGGGAGATCGTGAAGTTCGATCCCCAGGCGAAGATCCTCATGTGCAGCGCCATGGGACAGCAGGCGCTGGTGGTGGAGGCCATCCAGGCGGGGGCCAAGGACTTCGTGGTGAAGCCCTTCCAGCCGAGCCGAGTCCTCGAAGCCGTGCAACGCGTGCTGGGTTGACGGCGCGTTGGATACCAGCCAGTACGCCGAACTCTTCCTCACCGAGAGCCGGGAACACGTCTCGTCGGTGAACCACTGGCTCCTGGAGCTGGAGCGCGGTGCCGGCGGTGACGAGCCGGTGAGCGCCATCTTCCGCTCCGTGCACACCATCAAGGGCATGAGCGCCACCATGGGCTACGGGGTGGTGGCCGAACTTTCACACGAGATGGAGACCCTGCTCGACCGCGTGCGGCGCGGGACGCTGGCGATCACCCCGGAGGTCATGGACGTGCTGTTTCACGCGGCCGACGTGCTTGAGCAGGCGGTGGAGGCCTCGGTGGAGGGCCGCCTGGGCGACGTGCGCGCGGATCCGGTGCTCGCGCGCCTGCGCGCCATGGGGCACGCGACGCCGCGCACGTCGGCGGCCATTGCGGCCGTGCCCTTCGGCGAGTCGCTGTGGACGGCGGAAGCGCCGGCCGGCGCGGGCCTCCTCGTGCGGGTGAGGCTGGCCAAGGAAACACCGCTGCGCGGCGTGCGCGCGTTCCTGATCGTGCAGACCCTGAAACGGCTGGGCGAGATCACGGGCGTGTCGCCGTCGCTAGCCGCATTGCAGGGGGACGAGTTCGATCTCGACTTCGCCGTCCGGTTGCAGACGGAGGCGACGGCCGCGGAGATCACGAAGCAGGTGCGCTCGGCGGGGGATGTGGCGGCGGTGGAGGTGGAGGCGGCCGGCGACGCTTCGGCGTCGGCGCCCCAGGCGGTGCCCGAGACCAAGGCGGCCGCGCGGCCTTCGGGCATGCTCATGGCGGTGGGGGAGGCCGCCACCCCCGCCCACGCGGACGCCACGCCCACTCCCGCGACCGCCGGGCACAGCGCGCGTCATGTGCGCATTGACCTGCGTCGGCTCGACGCGCTGATGAACCTGATTGGCGAACTCGTGATTGCCCGCGGCCGGCTGCAGCAGATCGGGGCGACGCTGGACGACCCCGCGCTGAACGAGACGCTGACGCAGGCCTCGCGCTTGATTGCCGACCTTCGCGACGAGATCGTGACCAGTCGCATGGTGCCCGTGTGGCAGGTGTTCGACCGGTTCCCGCGCCTGGTGCGCGACGCGGCACGCGGATTGAACAAGCGCATCAACTTCACGATCGAGGGCAAGGACATCGAACTGGATCGCTCGATGCTCGACGAGATTGGCGACCCGATCGTCCACCTGCTGCGCAACGCGGTGGACCACGGCTTTGCCGGCCCCGACGAGCGTGTGCGCGCGGGCAAGCCTGCCGAAGGCCAGTTGGTGCTGTCGGCGGTGCGCGATCGTTCCGCGGTGGTGATCCGGGTGGCGGACGACGGGCGCGGCATTGATCGCGCGCGCGTGCTGGCCAAGGCGCGCGAGGCCGGCCTGGTGGACGCGGGCAAGGTCGAGTTGACGGATGAGGACCTGGTGCGCCTGATTTCGCGCCCTGGCTTCTCGACGGCGGAGCAGGTGACCGACCTGTCGGGGCGGGGCGTGGGCGTGGATGCCGTGTTCTCGCGGGTGCGGGCGCTGGGCGGGTCGGTGGACATCAAGTCGCAGACCGGGGTGGGCACCACGGTCACCCTGCGGCTGCCACTGACGCTGGCCATCCTGCGGGCGCTGCTCACGCGGGTGGCGGGCGAGACCTACGCGCTGCCGATGACGCATGTGTGCGAGACCGTGGAGCTGCAGGCCGAGTCGCTGACCACTTTGCGGGGGCGCGAGGTGATGACGCTTCGCGAGGACGTGCTGCCGCTGATGCGGCTGCGCCGGATCGTGGGCCTCCCGCCGCGGGAGGCGTCGGGGCGGGAGCATGTCATCGTGGTGGAGCTGGCCGACCGGCGGGCGGGCTTGGTGGTGGACGGCCTGGCCGGGCAGGAGGAAATTGTGGTGAAGCAGTATGATCCGGTGCGGTCGGATGTGCAGGCCTTCAGTGGCGCGACGATCCTGGGCGATGGGTCGCCGGCGCTGATCCTCGATGTGGGCAGTCTGTCCTGACGGAGCGTTCATGGAAGAGCTTCAGAATCTCAAGGCCCTGCAGCTGGATGCGCTGCGCGAGGTGGCGAACATTGGCGCCGGCCACGCGGCCACCGCGCTGTCGCAGATGATCAACGGCACCATCATGATCAGCGTCCCTCGCATCAACGTGAAGCGGCTGGAGGAGGTGCCGTCGCTGGTCGTCGGGGAGGATGAGCCCGTGGCGGCGGTGCTGCTGCACATGCTGGGCGACCTCTCGGGGCGCGCGCTGCTGGTGTTCCCCAAGCCGGCGGCCGTGGAACTCGCGTCCATGATGCTCCGGCGTCCGAACCCCACCGGCGAACTGGGCGAGCTCGAACGCTCGGCCATCCAGGAGGCGGGGAACATCCTGAGCAGCGCGTACATGAACGCGCTGAGCGAGTTCATGGGGATGCTGCTGCTGCCGTCGCCGCCGGCGCTGGCCGTTGACATGGCCTCGGCGGTGCTCACCACGGCGTACCTCCAGTTCGGCAGCAATCGTGATTACGTGTTCTGCGTCGAGAGCGACTTCATGCTCAAGGACGACGCCACGAGATTGCGCGGATTCTTCCTGCTGCTGCCCGACCCGGCGTCGCTGCAGGCGATCCTGCGCGCCATCCGCATGGGGTGAGATGTCGTCGCCGCCGGTGAGTTCGGAGCGTGATCGCGAGGTGCTGCGGTCCTTTGCCCGGCGGATTGATCCGTCGGACGCCGGCGCGCACAACAACCTGGGCGTCCTGTACTTCAACAAGGGGCTGCACGAAGAAGCGGTGCAGGCCTTCATGCGCGCGCTCGAGCTGGATCCGAAGATGCAGGTGGCCCAGCGCAACCTCGAGATCGCGTATTTCAACACGGGCTACTACGATCGGCGCGTTCCGGAGCTGCGCGACCGCGTGCGCGCCAATCCGACGGACCGCGAGGCGCGCTGGGAATTGGCGCGCACGTATTCCCTGCTCGGGGAACACGAGAAGGCCGTGCCGGAGTTTGAAGCCCTGCTGCGCTACGCTCCCAATGACGTGGGCGCCATGCTCCAGCTCGGCCTGTCCGAGCGCGCGCTGGAGCACACGGACGTGGCCGAGGAGTGGCTGGAGCGGGCCTGCGCGCTCGACCCCGGGAGTTCGCTGGTGCACTTCTACCTGGGCGAGCTCGCCTACAACCGCGGGCTCAATGAGGATGCCCTGCGGTCGCTGGACCAGGCGCTCGAGCTGAACCCCGAGAACCACGACGCCTTGTACCTGAAGGGGTTCGTGCTGGGGGACCTGGGGCGCCAGGAGGAGGCACAGGCGGCCACGAAGCGTGCCATCAAGCTGAATCCCGCGCTCTCGCGAGCCCAGGCCAACCTGTCCATCGACCAGAACAAGCCGGAACGGTACGAGGCGCTGGTGGGCGGGCGGACGACGAAGCGCATGGAGATCGCGCGCGACGGCGTGCTCGCCCACTACAACCTGGGGCTCGCGTTCCGGCAGAAGGGGTACTACAACGAAGCCTTGGGCGAATATCGGCTGGCGCTGGACCGTGGGGAGGACGCCGACCTGGTGCGGCAGGCCATGGCGGAGGTGCACCTGGTGGCGCGCAACGTGCCCGCGGCCCTGGAACTTTATGATTCACTGCTGCAGGGACAGCCGTCGAGTCCCAAGCTGCTGAACGAGCGGGGCGTCGCGCTGCACCAGGATGGCCGGTACGATGAGGCGGAGGCCAGCTACCGGCTGGCCATTGCCGCCGACGCGGGCTATGCGCTGGCGCACAACAACCTGGGCGTGGTGCTGTACCAGAAGGGCGACGGCGAGGGGGCGGTGGCGGAATATCGCGCGGCGGTTGAGGCGCAGCCCGGGCTGCTCAAGGCGCGGTTGAACCTGGCGCTCCTGCTGCACAAGGCCCGTCGTCTGCAGCTCGCGCTCGGGGCCTACCGCCAGGTGCTTGGCGCGGAAGCGGAGCATCCCGTGGCCTGGAACGGCGTGGGGCTGGTGCTGGCGGAGTTGCGCAAGTTCGAGGACGCGCGCAACGCGTTTGCGCGGGCCATCCAGTCGCGTCCCGGGTACGCCGAGGCGCACTACAACCTCAGCTTCACGCTCTCCAACCTGGGCGACTTCGAGGGCGCGTTGCGCGAGACCAAGCAGGCGCTGGAGCTGGATCCGTATTACGTGGGGCAGAAGTTCGAGCTGGCCATCGACCTCCAATACGAAGATCCAGATATCTCCATCCAGCCGGACCTGGGTGCCGCCACCCGGACCGCCGAGGGCGTGGAGGAGTTCGAGTTCGAGACGGGCGTGCTGGATTCGGTGTTCACGGGGCTGGCACCGGCGCCGGTGCCGGCGCCGGTGGCCGCCGAGGCGGACCCGTACGCCATGGCGTCGGACCTGCTGTCCAAGGGGTTCTTTGACCGGGCGCAGGTGGAGGCACGTCGTGCGCTTTCGCGGGGGGCTGACCCCGCGGCGGGCAACGTGCTGCTGGGCGAGACCTTCGCGCGCCAGGGGCTGCACGGCGAGGCGCTGGAGCGGTACCGCGAGGCGCGGCGCACGCTGCCGGACGATCCGTCGGCGTTGCGGGGGGAGGCGCGGTCGCTGCTGCGGCTGGGCCGCGCGGCGGACGCCATGCCGCTGGTGGACCTCCTGATCGTGCAGGCCTCGGAAGATATTGAGACACTGATGCTCGCGGGGGCGGTGCGGGCCGCGGCCGGGGACCCGGCGGCCGCGCTGGCCACGCTGGACAACGCGCGCCGCGTGGCGCCGATGCGGGCGGACGTCCACCAGCAGGTGGGCGACATCGCGCGCCGCCTGGGCGACCTGGAAGGCGCCATCGCGGCCTACCGCCATGCGCTGGAGCTGGACCCGCAGTTTGCCGGCGTGCGCTACGAGCTGGCTCGGCTGCTGGTGGACAAGCGCCAGTTGGCCGAGGCCGAACGTGAACTGCTGGCGGCGCTGGAGGCGGTGCCCACGTATGCCGATGCCACGCTCGAGCTGGCCAGGCTGCAGCGCATGACGGGCCGGGCCGACGACGCGCTGGCCCTGCTGGTGGATCTGCTGCAGCGGGATCCCTACCATTTTGACGCGCTCATCGCGCTGGGCGAGACGCTGCTGATGCTCGGGCGCAAGGAAGACGCCGTGACCGCGTTCCGGCGGGTCCTGCGCTTCGACCCGCAGCACGTGGGCGCGTTGTATCATGAGGGGGTGCTGCTGGCCGAGCGACGCCGGTTTCGCGAGGCCATCGACCGCTGGGAGCGAGTGTGCACCCTGGCCTCGGGCAGTGAATTCGCCCGCCGGGCGCGCCGCGAGATCCGTTCCGCCACAGACCTGCAGCGTATTTTCACCAATCGCACCTCCGCCTGACCCATGGCCATTGAAGGTCCGCTGCGCGAACTGGGTATTCACGATGTCTTCCAGCTCCTGGACCTGAGCCGGAAGACGGGCACGCTGCGCGTCACGTCCGAACTGCGCGGCGACGCGGGCGTGGTGCACTTTGCCAACGGGCGCGTGATCCACGCGGGCATCCGCAGCCAGCCCACGACGCTTGCGCAGATGCTGATAGCGGCCGGCAAGGTCACCGAGGCGGACGCCGCGGCGGCGCGCGAGCAGGTGGGGCCGGAGCCGACCCCCGCGGCCATGGCCGACGCCCTGGTGGCCGTGGGCGCCATCTCGCAGCGCGAGCTGGAGCGGCAGGTCCGGCAGCAGGTGGAGCGCGTGGTCTTCGACCTCATGTCCTGGCACGAGGGGTTCTTCTCGTTCGAGGAGGTGGCCGAGCACGCCCTGCCGGCCGACACGCGCATCAGCGTATCCACCGAGTCGCTCCTCATGGAGGGCGCCCGGCGCATTGACGAATGGTCGCGCATTGCCGACACGGTGCCGAACCTGCAGGTGGTGCCCGCGTTCGCGCCCGCCGGCGACGGGCATGAGGCGCAGCTCGACCTGCTGCCGCACGAGTGGGAAGTGCTCACGATGATTGACGGGGAGCGCGACCTGCGCGGCATTGCCGCCGGACTGGGACGGGGGGAATTCGAGATTGCCAAAGTGGCATACGGGCTGGCCACCACCGGCGTCATCGTCATCAAGGCACCGGTGCGGTCGAGCCGGGGCGTGGCGGCGCCGCCCGAGGACAGCGAGTCGGCGCTGGCGCGCGCGCGTGAGGCCCTCCTGCGCGGTGACTACGCGGGAGCGCTGGAGGCGGCGCGGGCACGCACCGCCACCGATGGCACCGAGGCTCGACTGCTGGCCGCCAGGGCCCTGGTGAAGCTCGATCGCCACGCGGACGCCGCGGAAGAATTGCGCCGGGCCGTGCACGCTGACCCGCTCACGCCCCGGGTGCACCTGGACCTGGGTTTTGCCGCCGCGCGCGTGGGTGACTTCGCCACGGCGCGTGGGAGCTGGGAGCACTTCCTGCGCCTGTCGGCCACTGGCACCGATGCCGCGCGGGCCCGCGCGGCGCTGGACGCGCTGCAGCGCCTCACGCACCTGCTGGAGGCGCACGCCGATGGCTGACGACATCAGCCGGTGGAGTGACGAGCTGGCGCGCGATCCGTCGAGCCAGGTGTTCCTGCCGCTGGGCGAAGCGCTGCGACGCCAGGGGCAGGTGGATGCGGCTCGGCGCGTGGCGCTGGGCGGCCTGGAGCGGCACCCGCATCACGCCGACGCCCACGACCTGCTGGCCCGCATCTGCGTGGATGCCGGCGAGCTGGAGCGCGCCTTTGATGAATGGGACATGGCCCTGCGCATTGCCCCGGACCATACGGGAGCACTCAAGGGCATGGCGTATGTGTGCTTCCAGCAGCAGCGGTTTGACGAGGCGGAAGACTACCTGCGACGGGCGGCCGCGCGGGGGGACACCCCCGACGCCGGAGTGGCAGCCGCGCTGGACACCGTGCACCGCAGCTCCGTCTCGCGCGCTGCCGTTGACCTGGAAGCAGAGACGACCACCGCCGATCCGCGGCTGCTGTTCACCCGCGTGCTCGAGACCGACGACCGGACGGCCCTGCTGCTCGACGCGTCCGGGCTGGTGCTGGCCGGGGCGTACCTGACGCCGGAGGGAGTGGACGTGGCCTCGGAGGTGGGGGCGCAGTTGAGCGGCGTGACTGACGAAGCCGTGCGCGCCACGCAGCATCTGGACATCGGCGCCTGGCGGTCCATCACCTTCGAGACCGAAGCCGCCGTGGTGGCCATGGCGCCCGCCGCGGGTGACGGACTGCTGGTGCTCGCGGCGTCGAAGGCGACGCCGCTGGGGCTCGTGCGCCGGTTGCTGGATCGCTGCGTGGAGCGCGCGCACACGTGGCTGGCGCGGACCGGTGGCGCGGGAGGTGGTGCGTGAGTTCCCCGTTTCAGGCCATGCTGGGTTCGCTGATGCGCCTTCGGGGTGTTTCGGCCACATTGCTGGTGGACGAACACGAGGGCATGATCATCGACTCGATGCTGCAGTTCGGGCAGGACGGCGCGCGCGTGGCGGCGCTGGCGGCCTCGCTGCACCGCAAGGCGCGGAAGTCGGCGGAGGCCGCCGGGCTGGGCGAGGTGGCGTTCATGGAACTGGAAGCCGCCGACGGGCGCATCTGCGCGGCCGGCCGTCACGACTTGGTGGTGGTGGCCGTGACCTCGTCCTCGGCCAACATCGGGCTGGTCCGCGTGGAACTGCTCAAGGCCGCCCGGGGGCTCGCGTGACGACGCACGCGGTGGAGGCGTGGATTGAGGCGCCGCTCGCCCGGTTCGTGGAGGATGCGCGGGTGACGCTCGCGCTGCTCCTGCTGCCAAGCGGCCAGGTGCTGGCCCAGCATGGCTTCACGCGGTCGCTGGACGTGGCATCGGCGTGTGCGCTGGCCGCGGCCATCCAGGCCTCGGGCGGCGAGCTGGGTCGCATGCTCGACGGGCGGGCGTTCACCGGGCTGCACCACGCGGGCCAGGATCGCCAGCTCTTCCTGGCGGAAGCACGAACGCGGCGGGGGACGTACATTTTCCTGACGGTGTTCGACCAGGAAAGCTCGCTCGGGCTCGTCCGGCTGTATTTTGACGAATTCGTCGCGAACCTCGCGGCGGCGGCGCCGGAGGGAGACGTCGCCGTCGACGGGGTGCTGGCGGAGCATTTCGAGCGGGACCTCAACCGCAACCTGGCCGCCCTCTTCGGGCGCGCCTGACCCCCACCTTCGCCACCTCGTGTCGCTCGTCAACTACGCCACCCGCGAGATCACCTGCAAGATCGTCTACTACGGACCAGGCCGGTCCGGCAAGACGACCAACCTGCACCACATCCATGGGCAGGTGCCGGACGACCGCAAGGGACAGATGGTGTCGCTGGCCACGCAGACCGACCGCACGCTGTTCTTCGACTTCCTGCCGCTGGACCTGGGCACGATTTCGGGGTTCACCACCAAGTTCCAGCTCTACACGGTGCCCGGGCAGGTGTACTATCAGAGTACGCGGAAACTCGTCCTGCAGGGCGCCGACGGGGTGGTCTTCGTGGCGGACAGCCAGATCCGGCAGATGGAGGAGAACATCGAGAGCTTCCAGGACCTGCACGCCAACCTGGCGGAGCAGGGGGTGGACGCGCGCACCATCCCGCTGGTGATCCAGTACAACAAGCAGGACCTGCCGCGCGACCTCATTGCCACCACCGATGAGCTGTCCGAGGCCATCAACTTCCGTGGGGTCCCGGACTTTCCCGCGGACGCGCTGCATGGGCCCGGGGTGTTCGAGACCCTGCGTGGCGTGTCCGAGCTCGTGTTGAAGCGCCTGAGTTCCGGCGGAACGTCGAGGTAGGCGGTGCCTGTCGATGCCCGGATGCGGTTTGAGAACTACGTGGTGGGGGCGGCCAACAAGATGGCGGTCTCCGCGGCGCACGCCGTGGCCAAGGAGCCCGGGCTGAACTACAATCCGCTCGTCGTGTACGGCGCGTCGGGCGTGGGCAAGACGCACCTGCTGCAGGCCATCGGAAATGCCATCGGGGACGCCGCCGGCGCCGCCGCCGAGCCGCTCAAGGTGGAGTACCTCTCGCTGGATGACTTCGTCGAGCAACTGCACAGCGCGGTGGAGTCTGGCAAGACCGACCGGTTCAAGCAGCGCTGGGGGCGGGTGGACGTGCTGCTGCTGGACGACATCCAGTTCCTGACCGAGCGGCGCGAGACGCAGTCGGAACTGCTGCGCCTGCTCGAGGCGCTGCAGGGCACCGGGCGGCAGATCGTGATGACCAGCGACCGCCCACCGCAGGAGATTTCCGACGTGGACCGGCGGCTCTCCACGCGGCTCGCCGGCGGACTCGTGGTGGACATTGGCGCCCCGGACTATGAGACCCGCGTGGCCATCCTGCACGCCAAGTGCCGGGAGCGGGGGGTGGAGCTCGGCCCCGGCGTGGTGGAGCAGGTGGGCAAGGTGGACGCGGGCAACGTGCGCGAACTTCAGGGTTTGCTCAACCGCGTGCTGGCCTTCCAGTCCCTGGGCGGGGAGGCGGTGCGCGCCGAGGATGTCCTGACGCTGCTGGATGAGGATGCGGCCCGTGCCGAGGCCGCGGCCCAGGAGCCGCCGCCGGCGCCCGCGGCCACTCCCACCCGCAGCTCGATGGACTTCCAGGCCTTCCTGTCCGACGTGGCCATCGCCGTGGCGGAACATGTGGAGGGGTGGAAGACCCGGGTGGCCGAGGCGGCGGCCGGCTGGAAGTCGGCCGGGTACCGGACGGCGTCACTCGAGCAGTTGCTCGACGAACCCACACCGCCCGCCAACTTCGAGGCGGTGTTGCGCGGCTTCGGGGCCGCGGTGAAGCGACTCAAGGAACTGGAATCCGAGGCGGTGGCGGCCGACCCCGGCCTGGCGGGCAACAGCGTGTTCCGCGACCCCGAGCGGTTGCGTGAGGCGCAGGAGCTGGCCGAGGCGGCCCGCAGCCGCGGTCCCGAACTGCCGGCGCCGTCGGTGGAGTTCTCGCGCGCGGGCTTCGTCGAGGGGCAGGGCAACCAGCTCGCGGTGCGCGCCGTGGATACCGTGGCGGCGGAGCCGGGCACGCGCTACAACCCGCTGATCATCGTCGGCCACGAGGGCGCGGGCAAGACGCACCTGCTCAACGCGCTGGGCCATGAACTGGTGAACGCCAGCGGCGGGGCGGCGCGCGTGGTGTGTGTGTCGGGCCAGCAGTTCACCGACGAATTCATCGCGGCGCTGCGCGATGGGCGCGTGGATCAGTGGCAGCAGCGCTACCGCAGCGTGGACGCGCTGCTGATGGATGACATCCAGGTGGTGGCGGGGAAGGAGCGTACGCAGGACGAGGTCTTCCACCTGTTCAACGACCTGCTGGGCGCGGGCAAGCAACTGGCCTTTACCAGCGATCGCGCCCCCAGGGACCTGCCCGGACTGGACGAGCGCTTGCGCTCGCGCTTTGAGGGCGGCCTGACGGTGGAACTGGCGCCGCCCGACGAGGCGTTGCGCGCGGAACTCTGCCGGCGTTTCCTTGGACGGGCCCCCGGCGCGGACGACGATGGGCTGGTGGCGTACCTCGCCTCGCGTCCCGCCGCCGGGGTGCCCGAGGTAATCGCGCTCGTCGCGCGTTTGACGGCGGCCGCGGATGCGCAAGGCACGGCGCTCACGCTCGACGTGGCGCGGCGGGAACTGGAGGGGCTGGCCAAGGGCGCGACGCACCGGCCCACGCCCCCGCGCGCCGCGCCCGCGGTGCGCGAGGCCAAGGACACCTTCTTCCTGGACGACGAGAAGGTCGTGTGGGAGTGGACCGACGTCGCCTCGCGCGTGGTGGAGGAGTGGAGCTGACATGGCGATCAAGGGAAGCCTGAAGGAGGCGAGCCTCCCCGACGTGCTCCAGCTCCTGGCCATGGGGAAGAAGACCGGCTGCCTGAGCGTGAACCACCGCACCAACTTTGGCTATATCTACTTTGATAAGGGGCGGATCTCGTTCGCGTCCATCGTCAACCGGCGCGACCGGCTGGGCGACCTGCTGGTGAAGAACGGGATCATCACGTCCGAGCAGCTCCAGTCGGCCATCGCGGCGCAGGACAAGCAGCGCGACCGCCGCCTGGGGGAATTGCTCATGGACATGGGCTACCTGTCGCGCGACGCGCTCGCCCAGCATATCCGTGAACAGATCGAGGAGGCGGTGTACTTCCTGTTCACGTGGAACCAGGGCTCGTTCAACTTCGAGGCCGACGTCCGCCCCGAGGAGCAGGAGTTCCTGGTGTCCATCAGCCCGGAGTCGTTGCTGCTCGAGGGGGCCCGCCGCGTGGATGAGTGGACGCTGGTGGAGAAGAAGATCC
This sequence comes from Gemmatimonadaceae bacterium, assembly GCA_035700805.1. GTDB lineage: Bacteria > Gemmatimonadota > Gemmatimonadetes > Gemmatimonadales > Gemmatimonadaceae > JAGWRI01. The sequence continues at coordinate 34,018 of DASSOG010000028.1, forward strand.
CCACGTTCGACATTGTCTTCGAGGTGGACCGGCCCAAGCTGCAGTCCAGCGATGTCGCGCTCACGCAGGAGCAGCGCGCCCTGCTCGACCTGGTGGACGGACAGCGCGACGTGCAGCAGATCATCGACGCCTCGGGACTCGGCGAGTTCGATGTTGGCAAGGTGCTCTACGGCCTGGCCAGCACGGGCTTTGTCCATCGCATCGGCACCTCCAAGGCGGCCGAGCCCGCGCCAACGGAGGCGCGTGTCCAGGAGAACTACAACCTGGGCGTCGCCTTCTACAAGACTGGCATGTTCGACGAAGCCCTGCGCGAACTGCGTCGCGTGGTCGAGCTGAAGCCCAACGATGCGGCCGCCACCTTCTACATCGGGCTGGTGCAGCTTCGGCAGGAACACTGGAACGACGCGCTGGCCACGTACGAGGAGGCGACGGCCAGGCCCGGGGCCGCCGCCGCCGTCTATCACAATATGGGATATGCGCTGGAGCGGCTGCACCGCCTGGCCGACGCGCGGCGCGCGTACGAGGAGGCGTCGCGTCGGAGCAACGGGAAGAACCCGCAGGTGCAGACGTCCATTGGCATCGCCGCGCTGCGCAGCGGAGACCTGGCGGGCGCCGACGAGGCGCTCACCGCGGTCCGCGCGCTCTGGGGGGATCGCTCCCCGTCGCCGGCGTGGTTCCACTATTCGGCGCTGGCCGCCGCGCTGCTCGGCGACCTGACGCGCGCGCGCGCGCTGCTGGACGAGGCGGTGGGTGCACACCCGCACAGCGCCGTGCTCTTCAATGACCTCGCCCTGGTGCTCGAGCGGCAGAACGCGGGCGACGAAGCCGCCGCGGCGCTCGAGCGCGCGCTGTCGGAAGATCCCGGGGTGCCGCAGGTGCACAAGAACCTGGGCGACGTCTCGTACCGGGTCGGCCAGTTCGACGAAGCAGCAGACGCTTATGGGCACGCCATCAAGCTCGCGCCGGAGCTGGGTGGTGACGTATACCTGAAGCTCGGCAACATCCGCTTTCGGCAGCAGGACAAGCCCGAGGCCGTGCGGCTGTGGGAGCGCGCGCTGGCGCTGGATCCCGCGAACGCCATTGTCCGCACCAACCTGGACGCCGTCCGGCAGACACCCTGATGCCGGGCGCCGATCCGCCGGACGACGGGTTCGCGGCGCTGCTCCAGAAGATCTCGCGCGATCGGGGACTTTGCTGCGCGGGCTACAAGGCCACGTGCCTGCGGCGTCGCGTGGGGGTGCGCATGCGGGCCCGCGCGGTGCACCAGTTCGGCGACTACGCGGCGCTCCTGGACCAGGACGCGCACGAGTACGACCTGCTGCTCGACGCGCTGACCATCAACGTCACGCGACTGTTCCGGAACGTGGAGGTGTACCACGCCATGCTGCGCGAAGTCGTGGCGCCGCTCTGGGCCGCGGCCACGCCGCGCATCCGCGTCTGGAGCGCGGGGTGCGCTTCAGGTGAGGAGCCGTATTCGCTGGCGGTCCTGTTCGGCCTGCACGCCGAGGCGCAGGGCGACCTGCCGCGGCTGTCCCGGGTGGACATCCTGGGCACCGATATCGACCGGCGCAGCCTGGAGGCGGCCGGACGCTGCGAATTTGACCCGCGTGATTTTGACGAGACCCCGGCCGAGTGGCGCAGCCGGTTCTTCCAGGCGGCGGCGCCCTTCACGCTGGACGCCGCGCTCCGGCGCGTGGTCCGCTTCCAGCGGCACGACATGCTGGCCGAGGAGCCGCCCCGCCCGGTCAACGACCTCATCGTGTGCCGGAACGCCATCATCTATTTTGACCGCGCGTCGCAGGACCGATTGTTCGATAGCTTTCACGCGGCGCTTGCCCCCGGGGGCTTCCTCGTGTTGGGCAAGGTGGAGACATTGCTCGGGCGCGCCCGTCGGCTGTTCCAGCCGGTGAACGGGCGCGAACGAATCTTTCAGCGAGCAGAATGACGGAACACCGCGTGGGGATTGCCGAACTCGCCGCCGCGGCGGCGGGCACCCTGACGACGCTCGGGCTCGGCTCGTGCGTGGCCATCGCGCTGTACGACGCGCAGGCCGGCGTGGTCGGCCTGGCGCACGTGCTGCTGCCCGAGGCGACCACCGCGGAGTCGCGGGCCAACCCCGCGCGGGTGCCGGCCACGGCCGTGCCCGCGCTGGTCGAGCAGATGGTGGCGCTGGGTGCCGATCGCGCCCGGATGTCGGCGCGGCTGGCGGGGGGCGCGAGCATGTTCGCCAGTCTCCTGCCGCGCGGGGCCCCGACCATCGGCGCGCGGAACATCGACGCGGCGCGCAAGGCGCTGGCCGACGCCGGCATCGCGGTGACCGCCGAGGATGTGGGCAAGGACCACGGACGCAGTGTGACGCTGTGCGCCACCGACGGCCGCATGGAGGTCCGCTCCATCGCGCGAGGGACGCGTGTCCTCTAAGCCCAGCGTGCTGGTGGTGGACGACAGCGCGTTCATGCGGCGCGTGATCTCCGAGCTGGTGGAGGGCTCGGGCGAGTTCACCGTGGTCGGCACCGCGCGCGACGGGCAGGACGCGCTGGCCCGCGTGCATGCGCTCAAGCCGGACCTGGTCACGCTGGATATCGAGATGCCGCAGGTGAACGGGCTGCAGGCGCTTGAGCGGATCATGCGGGAGGCGCCTCGCCCCGTGGTGATGCTGAGCGCCGCGGAGACGATGGATGGACGCAACGCCACGCTGCGCGCGCTGGAACTGGGCGCCGTGGACTTCGTGCGCAAGCCGTCGGGGCCCATCAGCCTGGACCTCGAGGTGGTGCAGGTGCGGTTGCTCAACGCGTTGCGCGCGGCGTCGCAGGCCAACCTCCGCGGGCTGGAGGTGCCGGCGCCGGCGTCTCCGCTGCCGGGCCGCGGGAGCGCGCGCGACGCGCGACGCCAGCCGCGGGCGGTGGCCATCGCGGCGTCCACGGGTGGGCCGCGCGCACTCACGCGCGTGGTGCCGGTGCTGCCGGAAGACCTGGGTGCCGCGGTGCTGGTGGTGCAGCACATGCCGCCGGGGTTTACCCGGAGCCTGGCGCAGCGGCTGGATGCGATGGGGCGGCTGGCCGTGCACGAGGCAGAGGAGGGGCAGGAGGTGCTCCCCGACCACGTGTACCTCGCCCCGGGCGGCTACCACATGCGCGTGGCCGGCGGCGCCGTGCCGGCCATCCGGCTGGAGAAGTCGCCGCCCGTGTGGGGCGTGCGCCCCGCCGCGGATCCGCTGTTTCACTCGGTGGCGGAGGTGTTCGCGGGCCGCGCGGTGGGGGTGGTGCTGACGGGCATGGGGCGGGACGGGGCGGATGGCGCCCGGGCCGTGCGCGCCGCGGGGGGGCGCACGGTTATACAGGATAGCGAAAGTTCCACGGTGTACGGCATGCCCCACGCCGCGCTGCAGGCCGCCGGTGCCGACCGCGTGGCCACGCTCGACGCCGTGGCCGGCGCCATCGTGGACATGCTGGCCTCGCTCGGGAGCCCCGCGTGATCGACGAACACTGGGGCCTGCTGCGCCGGCCGTTTGCCAACACGCCCGATCCGGCGTTCACGTACCATTCGCCCGTGTTCGACGAAGGGTTTGCCCGGCTGCTCTATGACGTCACGGAATTGCGCGGCGGGCTCTCGCTGGTGACCGGGGAGATCGGCTGCGGCAAGACGATGCTGGTGGAGGCGCTGCGCGCTCGGCTCGATGGCACGGCGTACGACCCGTGGGTGGTGGCGTATCCCCGCATGACCGGCGCCCAGCTGCTGCAGTTCGTGGCGCAGGCCGCCGGCGTGGCCAGCCCGCCGCGCAGCAAGCCGGCGCTGGTGGCCAGGCTGCGCACACAGATGGCCGCGTTGCACGCCGAGGGCAAACGGCCGGTGCTGATGGTGGACGAGGCGCAGCTCGGCAGCGCGGGCCTCCTGGAGGAACTGCGCCTGCTCACCAACTTCGAGGATCGCACTGACAAGCACCTGCACGTGGTGCTGCTGGGGCAGCCGGAGTTGCGGGATCGTATCGTGAAGCGTCCCCAGATTGACCAGCGGGTGAGCCTCCGTTTTCACCTGGAACCGCTCGACGCGGCCGAGGTGCGCGCCTATGCGCTGCACCGGCTGGGCGTGGCCGGGGCCAGGCACGAGATCTTCACCGAGCTGGCGTTGGCGGCTCTGGCGGCGCGAAGCGGCGGCGTCCCGCGGGTGGTGAACAACGTGGCAATGCAGGCGCTGTTCGTGGGGGCCATGCGCGGCGCGCCGCGTGTGGACGAGGCGCTGGTGCATGAGGTGGCGGACGATCGGCGATGAAGAAACACGGAATTCGATATCGCGACTGGCTGGATCGACCGCAGCGGCCTGACCCGGCGCCACCCACCGAGCCGGCGGCGGCGCCCGTTGCCGGGCCCGTTGCCGAGCAGGTCACCGAGCCGGTTGCCACGCCCCTTGCTGAGCCCGTTGCGGAGCCGGTTACCGAGCCCGTTGCCGAGTCCGTGGTCGCGTCGGTCACCGAGCCAGTCTCGACGCCTCCCGCCCGCGCGGCGGAGGCCGAGGCTCCCGCCGCCGAGCCGGTGGAATACCTGCTGTTCCGCGTGGCGCGCGAACTGTTCGCGCTTCCGCTCGACGCCGTGGAGGAGGCGCTGGACGTGGCCGATGTGCAGCCCATGCCCGAGATGACCGCCACCATGCTCGGCGTCATGACCGTGCGCGGCGCGACAGTGCCGTTGTATGCCCCCGCCGGGCCGCTTGGGCTGGCCGGCGACCGCCACCGCGCGGCGCTTATTTTCGTCACGGCGCGAGGCCGGGTGGCACTGGCGGTTGACGACGTGGATGACGTGCTCGTGATTTCTCCCGACGAGATCCGGCGATCGCCCCTCGACTTCGGGGATCGCGTGCTGGTGGGAGTGGCACGGCGCGCGCAGGAACTCGTCGGCATCCTGGATGCGGGGGCGCTCGTGGCCGCCTGCCGCGCCGAACCGGCCCTGGAGAACGCATGAGCAAGTCCCGTACGTCCAAGATCGTCTGCTTTCGCCTCGGCACGGACCTCTTTGCCGCCGACATCTTTTCCGTCGAGCGGGTGCTCCGCTACCAGGCGCCCACGACCGTGCCCAACGTGCCCCCGTGGATCGAGGGGATCATCGAGTACCAGGCGGCCGTGCTGCCGGTGATCAACTTGCGCCGGCGGTTCAACCTGCCCGTGGTGCCCGGCAATGAGGAGACGCGCGTCCTCGTGCTTCGCTCGGGCGACGAGTGCGTGGGGGTGGTGGTGGACGCCGTGCTGGAAGTGACAAGCTACGAGGAGTCGTCGCTGTCGCCGCCTCCCCCCATCTTCCGGGGCCTGGCGGGCGAGTACCTGCGCGGCATCGTGCGGATGGACGATCGCCTGCTCATCTACCTGCAGGTGGAACGCCTGCTCTCGTCGGAGGAGCGCTTGACGCTGGAACGTGTGGTGGCCGAGGCGCTGCCCAATGGCTGATTACACCCTCGCGGAGCGCCGCGCGCAGTACGCGGCCCTGGAGGCGCGGCTGGACGGGCCGAACGCCGCGACAGAGCGCGATGCGCTCAAGGGCGAGATCATCGAACTCTTCAAGGCGGTGGAGCACGAAGCGGCGGAGTTGACGCAACTGAAGGACGCCGTCCGGCAGCTCGTGGACAAGTGGAAGGCGCTGGCGGCCGTGGGCTCGCTGGCCCCCGAATTCAATGCGGCGCGCCCCGTGGTGCATGCCGACCACATTGGCGCATCCACGTTCATTGAAAAGGGGTGGAGCCGGCTCTCGCTGGGCGACTACGAAGGCGCGGAGACCGCGCTGCGCAAGGCCATCGAGCTCTCGCCGGGCGATCCACAGTCCGAAGCCCTGCTGGGGTGGGCGCAGATGCTGCAGGAGAAGTATGACGACGCCCTGATGATGTTCCAGAAGGTGCTCATGCGCGAACCCCTGAATTCGCTGGCGCGGATCAATGTGGGGTACATCTGCTACAAGAAGGGGATCTTTGGCGAGGCCATTGAGCACCTGTCCAAGGCCATCCGCATGGACAACGACAAGAAGGCCACCCTGTACGCGCACTTCTACCTTGGCCTCATCTACCTTGAACGCGACATGTTCGAGGATGCGCAGACGTTCTTCCAGAAGACGATCGGATTGGGACCCAACCTGATCGAGGCGCACTACGAACTGGGGCGCGCGTACTGGTTCAATGGCCAGCAGGACGAGGCGCGGCAGGCGTGGCGCGACGGCTTCGCCCAGAACAAGTTCAATCCATGGGGGAAGAAGTGCGCCGAGGTGCTGAAGACCGTCGAGGCCGGGGGCGAACCCTAGCCCGTCGGCTGGCCGGTGTCTTCGGCCTGGTCGCCCTCGCGATGCTGGCGGGGGTCGCTCCGCTCCGGGCGCAGGCCGGCGCCCCGGTGCGCCTGGACGCCGGTCGGTTCACGGTGGTGAGTTATCCGCGCGATCGCACCCTCGCGCATTCGATCCTCAGCGCGGCGGTGGCCCGTGACAGCTTTCCGGGCTTGCCGCGTCCCAGGCTGCATGTGCTGATCGCCATTGCCCCCGACGCCGAGACGTTCCGGGAGTGGGTGGGACCCGGCGCGCCGGAGTGGGGGGCGGCGATCGCGTTTCCCGGACAGCGTCGGATCGTGCTCCAGGGCAGCAGCGCCGGGGCCGACGCAGGCAACCCGATTGAGGTGGTGCGGCATGAACTGGCGCACCTGGCGCTGCACGAGTTCCTGGGGCCGCTGCCGCCACGCTGGTTTGACGAGGGCTATGCGTCGTTTGCCGCGCGCGAGCTGACCACGCACGATGCGTGGGCCGCAAACCTGGCGCTGGCGGTGCGCGGGGTGCCGATGCTCGACGACCTGGACAGCTACTTTGCGCAGGACGCGACCACCGCCCGTGCCGGGTATGCGCTGGCCACCAGTGCCGTGCAGCACATGAGCGCACTGGATCCGCGCAACGGGCTGGCGCGAGTGCTGGCCGCATGGAAGGAGACCGGATCGCTGGACCAGGCCTTGCGGCAGGCGGACGGGGTGACGCTTGCCGGGTTCGAGACCGACTGGCGTCGGGCCGCACGGCGTCGGTTTGGCGCGCTGGCGCTGATGGAGGACCTGACGCTGATCGTGGTGCTGGGGCTGTTGTTCGCGTTCCCGCTGTGGATGGCGCGCCGTCGCCGCGACCGGGGGCGGATGGCGGCGCTCGAAGCGGCCGACGCCGCTGAGGAGGCAGCGCGTCGGGCGAGCGCCCTGGAGGAATTGCTGGGGCCGTGGCCACCGCCGGGCGATCCCGCGGGGACCGATCCGGGTGCCAACCGGCCATAAACCCGCGCCACGCCTGAGCTTGTCTTGACAGTCAACTTGTCGGCCCGTAGTGTTCAAGTTTATGGCACAAACCGGCATTGCGACCCGCTTCCGTTCCCTCGGCTGGTGGGGTCTGGCCTTCGTAACCATCCTCGCGGGCTACGCCGACCTGGCGCGTGGCGGCGAGACGGTTGCGCCGATCCTTCTGGTTGTCGGTTACTGTGTTCTCGTTCCACTCGCCATTCTCAAGTAGTGCTTCCGAAGGGCCGGCGTCGTCAGGGCGAATAGCTCAGTTGGTTAGAGCGCCTGCCTTACACGCAGGAAGTCGGGGGTTCGAGTCCCTCTTCGCCCACTGCCCAGTGGTGCGGGGAACCCTTGTTCGCCGCATCGGGTACGATCTATCCAGAGTACGGAGGAACCAACAGTGAAGGCAATGCAGCGCCAGATGGCATTCGGAATCGGCCTCGCCGCCGTGGTCAGCCTGCCGGCACCCGTACTCGCGCAGTACGGGTACCAGCGTGGCCGCAGCACTCGTACGACCGACACTCCTGAGCTCCTGGTGGGGACTTGTCACTCCTCGCCACGCCAGCTGGGCGTGGACGCGGCCAGGCAGTTGCGCGACCGCATCAGCAGCCAGAACAGCGAGCGCGACCTGTACGTCATCCCGAACAAGGCCGTGAACGAGGCGCTGACCTCCTCCGGTTACGCCGCCGACTCGGCCCTGAGCCTCACGGACCTGGGGCTGCTTGGCAAGCTCGTGCACGCTGATGAGATCATCAGTTGCGAGGCATCCACCACGCCCAGCGGTGTGTGGCTGGGCGCGCTCATGGTGCTCTCCACCGACGTGACGCAGACCCAGCCGCTGCAGCCGACCGCTGCCGCGAACTTCGAGGACGCCGCCAAGGTCATCGAGCGCGAATACTCGGACGCCCGCAAGCAACTGGACGGCTACACCAAGTGCCGGGATGAACTCCGTGACGGCAAGCCGCGCGATGCCATCGGCCACGCGCGCGATGCCATCAACAAATACTCACGGTCCACGCTGGCCCGCATCTGCCTGGCCAATGCGTACGCCAGCAAGGCGGTCAACTTCCCGCCCGATTCGGTCCTCGCGGTCACCGACCAGATCCTGAAGATCGATTCGAACAACGTCTACGCCATCCAGCTTGCCATCGGCGCGTACGACAAGCAGGGGAACCAGGCGGCCGAGACGGACGCCATGCTCCGACTGTATCACCTGCAGCCGCAGGACCAGTCGCTCGCGCTCAAGATCATCAACTTCCTGGCCGCGCAGCCCGATACCGCGAGCGTTCGCAAGGCGCTTGCCATCACCAACGACGCGTTGTCCCGCAATCCGGGCGACCCGTCCATGCTGCAGCAGAAGTGGAAGCTGCTGGCCAGCCTCAAGGACTTCCCGGGCGCAGTGAGCGCGGGCGAGGCGATGGTGCAGTCCGACCCGACGCTGGCCGACTCGTCGTACTTCGCCCGTCAGGTCGCCATGTCCCTTACCGACAGCGCCTGGACCAAGGTGGCGCAGTTCGCGGCGCAGGGCAGCGAGAAGTTCCCCACGAATCCGCAGCTTCCGTACTATGGCGGCATCGCGCTGCGCAACCTCAAGCAGTATCCCGAGGCGGTCGCGTCGCTGCGCAAGGCGTACGCCCTCGATCCCACGAATGCCAACGCCCGGTTGTTCCTGGCGCAGACGTACACGGACCTCGGACAGGCGGACAGCGCGGTCGTGATTGCGGACGAGGCCATTGCCGCGGGCGCCGACAAGGCCGTGTGGGGCCCGATGCTGATTGCGCCGGCCCAGGAGGCCTTCACCAAGGCACAGTCGGACACGGCCAACGCCATTGAACATTTTGAGACGGCGTACAAGTACGCCATGCATGCCGACAGCCTGGCCCCGTCCAAGTTCACCAAGTTCTTTGCCGCAGTGTCGGCCTTCCAGGTGGGCGTCGGGCTGTATCGCGACCTGTCGGCCAACCAGAAGGACAAGGATTGCGCCAAGGCCACCCGGGCCAACGACCTCTTCACCACCACGCAGCTCATGCTGCCGGAAGGCGGCTCGGTCGATCCCGGTACTGCCACCAACATCCTCAAGTATCTGTCGAACCTTTCCGATGTCACGAGCCAGATGGTCAAGGCGTACTGCAAGGTCAAGAAGACACCGTAGCAGCCGTCTGTTTCTCACGCACGAAGCCCGCCGGCACCGCCGGCGGGCTTTGTCGCTTGTACGCAGTGCCCGGACGTGATTGCTTTCCTTCCGTGATTGCCGAGACCGAATCCACCGTCCATCCATCCGGCGCATGGGACAGCGCCTACCACGCGCCGGTGCTGCTGCCGGAAGTGGTGCGGGTGCTGGAGGGCGCGCGCCAGGTGCTCGACGGCACGCTCGGGGGCGGGGGACACACGGCCGCGCTGCTGGCGGCCGGGGTCCGCGTCACGGCGCTGGATCGCGACCCCGAGGCCATTGCCGCGGTGGCGACCCGGCTGGCGGAATTCGTGCGCAGGGGACAGCTCCAGGTCGTGCTGGGGAACTACGCCGACCTCGCGTCGGCGGTGGCCGCCGAGCAACGGTATGACGGCATCCTCCTGGACCTTGGCGTCTCGTCGCACCAGGTGGACGACGCCGCGCGCGGGTTCAGCTTTCGCGAAGGCGCGCCGCTGGACATGCGCATGGGACCGGATGCCGTGCAGGATGCGGCGACGTTCCTGAACAGCGCTGACGAACGCGAACTCGCGTGGGTGTTCCGCGAGTACGGCGATGAACGCCGCGCGTTGCGCCTGGCGCGCGAAGTGGGCCGGCGAAGGGTCACGCGCCCCTTTGCCACGAGTGACGACCTGGTTGGCGCGATCCGGGCCACGCTCGGGCCCCGCAGCGGTGCGCCGGATTTTGCCAGGCTCTTCCAGGCCGTGCGTATCGCGGTGAACGACGAGCTGGCGGGCCTGGAACGGGCGCTGCCGCAGTTGCGCGACCGCCTGAACCCGCAGGGCGTGTTTGCCGTCATCGCATACCACTCCGGTGAAGACCGGATTGTGAAGCATGCGTTTCGCGACTGGAGTACGGCGTGTACGTGTCCGCCGCGCCAGCCGGTATGTACCTGCGGCGGCGTGGCGCTCGGCCAACTCGTGACGCGCCGGGCGGTGCGCCCGTCGGCGGACGAAGTGGCCCGGAATCCGCGGGCGCGCAGCGCGAGGCTCAGGGCATGGCGCGCGGCGTGAGCGGCGGCGGGCGGCGCGGCGGGCGTGGTGGGCGCAGCGTGCGCGGTCGCGTGGCGCTCATCCTGCTGGGTTTCGTTCTCATTGCCACGGGCGTCATATGGCGGAGAAGCCAGGGCATCCGGCAGCAGCGCGCCATCCGGGCCATGGAAGGCCAGCGCGACGCGCTGGACGCCGCGCGGGTACGCCTCAGCGGCGAGATCCGGGATTCGTCCAGCCTCACGCGGCTGGCGCCCATCCTCCAGCGCATGAACATGCACGTGCCAGCCGACAGCACCGTGATCACCCTGCCGCGTCCGCGAGCGCATGATAAGGAATAGTCGCATCGGGCTGATCCACCTGGCGCTGGCCGCGCTGGCGCTGGCGGTGATCGCGCGGGCGGCGCAGGTGCAACTGGTGCATGGTCAGGCGTGGGCGGAGCAGGCGAAGAACCAGCACTTCACCAGTCGCTCGGTGCCGGCGCGGCGCGGGGACATCCGCGATGCCGCGGGTCGAGTCCTGGCCGAGAGCCGCGACATGGTGCAGTTCGCCGTGGCGCCGCGCGAAGTGCTGGACCGGCGGAAGCTCGCGCGCGAACTCACGCGGGCCGGCGTGGATCGTAAGTGGATTGCGCGCGCCACCGATACCACGCGGCGATGGGTGGCCATTCCCGATCGGTTCCTGGCGAGCGACGTGGCGTCGCTCACGGCCATCCGGGGCGTGTACACCGATCCCGTCACGGACCGTGTGTATCCGGGCTCCGACGCGAGCCGGCGGATCATCGGGCGGGTGAATGCGAACGGAGATCCCGTGGGTGGCGTGGAGCTGGCGCTCGACTCGCTGTTGCGCGGCACGGACGGGTCGGCGGCGCTGGTCCGCGACGGCTCGGGGCGCAGCTTCACGTCGCCCACGCTGCCGGGCACGCCGCCGCGTGAGGGGAACACCGTGGTGCTCACCCTCAACGCCGACCTGCAGCAGATCTCCGAGCGCGCCCTGGACCAGGCCGTTGCCACCATGGGCGCGCAGGGCGGGGATATCGTGATCCTCGACCCCACCAGCGGCGACGTACTGGCCATGGCCAGTCGCCGCAGCGACGCGAGCTCCAGCGGGGCGACAGCGCTCACCGAGCCGTACGAGCCTGGCTCAACCATGAAGCCGATCATCGCGGCGGCGCTGCTGGCGCATGGCCTCGTTGGGCCCACCGATTCGGTCCCGTCGTTCGGTGGTGAACTCACCATCCACGGCCGGACAATCCACGATGATCGTGAGGAGGGGCCGGAGCCGACGTACCTGACGCTGGCTGATGTCATCCGGCGATCGAGCAACGTCGGCATCGTGCAGTTCGCGGAGCGATTGACGCCGGCGCAGGAATACCAGGCCCTCCGCGACTTCGGGTTCGGCACGGCCACGTCAGTGGCGTACCCGTCGGAATCCAACGGCATCCTGCGCCCGCCATCAGACTGGTCGTCGCAGTCCGCGAATTCCATGGCCATGGGGTATGAAGTGGCGGTGACGCCCATGCAACTGGCCGTGGCGTACGCGGCCATCGCCAACGGCGGAGAACTCCTGCAGCCCGCCATCATCAAGCAGATCCAGGCGCCGGATGGAACCGTGCTGTACCAGCACCGCCGCCGAGTGGTGCGTCGCGTGATCTCGCCCCAGGTGGCGGCACGGGTTCGGCAGTTGCTGCTCAACGTGGTATCGGAGGGCACGGCGGTGAAGGCCGACCTGGCGGACTACCTGCTCGGTGGCAAGACCGGCACGCCCCGGCGGACGGAGAACGGCCGTTACGTGCCGCACGCATACACGCCGAACTTCGTGGGGCTCTTCCCTGGCAACGCGCCGCAGTTTGTCATTGTCGTAAAGCTCGACAACCCGCAGAGCTCCATCTACAGCGCGAGCACGGCCGCGCCCCTGACCAAGGCCATCCTGCAGGCGGCGCTGGCGGCGCGCGATGCGGCGCTGGATCGCGGACAGTTGATGCACGAGGTGGTGCCGCGGGCCGATCGGGGCGGGGAGCGGGTGGCCCGCGGCGCGTCCGCCGGGCCCGATGACGCGACGGTCTCCGCGGGTGACTCCACGGCGCGGGCTGCCGCCGCGGCCGAGCTGGCGGTTGCCCCGGCGCCGGTGACGTTCACGCTTCCGGCCCAGGCAGCCGCTCCCTCGGCGGCTGCCCCGCCGCGTCCCGTGCCGGACGTCGCCAATTTATCGTTGCGCGAGGCCGTGGCGGCGCTGCACGCGGCCGGATTTCGCGTGCGCCTGGTGAGCGGCAGCGCGCCAGGCACGTCGCCTGCCGCGGGCACGACGGCCCAGGCGGGGTCCCTCGTCCAGCTAATCTATAAATTCTGATGTCGATTTCCCGCGATGTCATCGTCAACGCGCTGCGTGACGCCGGCCTGCTGGCCGGCACGCGAGGGCACGTGCCGGACACGTTCCCGGCCCTCACCGACGACAGCCGCCACGTGGAGCCGCGCGGGCTCTTTGTGGCCGTGCGCGGGTCGGCGCAGGACGGTCACGACTTCCTGGACGCCGCGCGCGCCGGCGGGGCGGCCGCGGCGCTGGTGGAGGATGCCACGCGCACGGACCTGCCGATGCTGGTGGTGAACGCCGGCCAGACACGACAGGCGGCGGCGGTGGCCGCGGCGGCCGCGTACGGCTGGCCGGCTCGCGCACTCCGGCTGGCCGCGGTCACGGGCACCAATGGCAAGAGCACGACGGTGCACATGCTGCGCCACCTCCTCGACCAGCCGGCGGGGAGCGCCGCGTCGATTGGCACGCTCGGGATCCGCGTGGGCTCGCAGGGCGCGCCCCTGGAAGGCGGATCGGGCCTGACCACGCCGGGCCCCGTGGAACTGCAGCGCGTGTTCCGGGCGCTGGCCGATGCCGGCGTGCGCACCGTGGCCATGGAGATGTCGTCGCACGCGCTCGACCAGCATCGGGCGGAGGGCGTCCGGTTCGACGCGGGCGTGTTCACCAACCTGACGCGCGACCACCTGGACTACCACGGCACCATGGCGCGCTACTTTGCCGCCAAGGCCCTGCTCGCCAAGCAGATCGCTGATGCGGGCGCGCAGGTGGTCAATGCGGACGACGAGGCGTGGGCGAAACTGCCGGATCGGGGACGCCGGGTGCGGTTCAGCGTGGAGGGGCGGGATGCGGAGGTCTGGGTGAGCGGGGCCGAGCTGCACGCCAAGGGCAGCGACTTCGTGCTGCACGCGGGTGGCGAGGAGCACGACGTGACACTCCCGCTGCTGGGGGGATTCAACATCTCGAATGCCCTGGCCGCGGCCGCCGCCGCGTGGGCCATGGGGCGGGCGCCCGCCGACATCGCGGCGCGCCTCGCGACGATGCCGCAGGTACCGGGGCGCATGGAGCGGCTGTTCAACGACCCGGCCGTGCTGCGTGATTACGCGCACACGCCGGACTCGCTGACCCGGGCGCTGGCCGCGCTGCGTCCCTTTGCCGCCGGCCGCCTGATCTGCGTGTTCGGCGCGGGCGGGGACCGGGATCGGGGCAAGCGTCCGCTCATGGGCGCCGCCGCCGCGCAGGGCGCCGACGTGGTGATCGTGACCAGCGACAACCCGCGCACCGAGCCGCCGGACCAGATCATCGACGACATCGTGGCCGGCATTGAACGCACCGACTACATCCGGGAGGTCGATCGCCGCGCGGCGATCGCGCATGCGCTGCGCATCGCGAAGCCGGGTGACGTGGTGCTGCTGGCCGGCAAGGGGCATGAGACGTACCAGGTGGTGGGCACCACTCGGCATCCGTTCGACGAGCGGGCCATCGTGCGGGCGCTGCTGGAGACGCGCGCATGAGCGCCGAAGCCCCCATGCCGCCGGCCGGCTCGGGCGACGGCCGGACGGCGTCGTTCTGGACGCGCGATCGCGTGGCGGCCGCGCTCGGTGGCGGCCCGCGTGGCGGCGAACCGCTGGGTCGAGTCTGGACTGACACCCGCACGGTCCAGCCTGGCGACCTGTTCGTGGCGCTCACCGGTCCGAACTTTGACGGACACGAATTCCTGGCCGCGGCGGAAGAGCGGGGAGCGGCGGGCGTGGTGATCTCCGCGGCCGATCGCGCGGCCGGCCTGCGCATTCCGGTGTACGTCGTGCGCGACACGCTGAGCGCGTTGGGCGCGCTGGCCCGCGCCCGTCGCCGGGCCTGGGGTGGCCCCGTGGTTGGCGTCGTGGGCTCCAATGGCAAGACCAGCACCCGCGAACTTCTGCGCGCCGCCCTGTCGGCCACGCGACGCGTCCATGCTTCAGCGGCCAACTTCAACAACCTGGTTGGAGTGCCGCGCACGCTCCTGGACCTGCCCGACGACGCGGAGGTGGCCGTGGTGGAAATGGGCACCAACCAGCCGGGGGAAATCGCTGCCTTGCGCGCCATCGCCGAGCCCGATGTCGTGGTGGTCACGTCCATCGCTGAGGAGCACCTGGAAGGGCTGGGCGACCTGGATGGCGTAATGCGTGAGGAGCTTTCCGCGTGCGACGGCGTGGCGCTGGTCATCGTGCCCGCGGGGCAGCCAGCGGTGGTGGCTGAGGCAAGGAAACGCGCGGACCGCGTCGTCTCGGCGGGGCTTGATGCGGGCGACCTGCGCGCTGAGCGCTGGCACCTGGACGACGAAGGATTTGGCGTCGCGGTGGTGGCCGGCACCGAAGTCCGCCCGCCGGCGCGGGGCCGCCATCAGCTCGAGAACGCCATGCTCGTCATGGCAGCCGCCTCGGCGTGCGGGGTGAGTGCTGCAGATGCCGCGCGCGGCCTGGCGACGGCAAGGCTGCCGGGCATGCGCGGAAGCGTGGAGCAGTTGGGCCGCCTGACCCTCATCAACGACAGCTACAATGCGAACCCCCATTCCATGCTGGCCGCGCTGGAGCTGCTGACGCGTCTAGGTGCCGCGGCCGGCCGCCAGCGGGTTGCCGTGCTCGGGACCATGCGGGAGATGGGGGTGCAGACCCATCGGGTGCACGACGCGGTGGCCGCGGCGGCGCTGGCGTCGCCGGTGGAAGTGCTCGTTGGCATTGGCGAGATGGGCGACGCGCTGGCTCGTGCCGGGGGCGCCCCTTCGCGCGTCATTCCAGCAGCGGACCCCACCGCGGCCTGGGCGGCACTGGCGCCCCGGCTGGCCCCGAACGCGGTGATCCTGCTCAAGGCCTCGCGCGGTGTCCGACTGGAGCAACTGGTGCCAGCGATTGCCGCGTGGGCCGCCAGCGCCTGAGAGCCCGAAGTTTGTACTGATCGCCGCACCGATACACTGCCACATTATTCCATCGCCCGCTCCCCGAACTCGGCCACAGACGCGCCATGCTCTATCACCTCCTGGTTCCGCTGATCCACCGCTTTCGGGCGTTGAATCTCTTCAACTACATCACGTTCCGCGCGGCGGGCGCGGCGGTGACGGCGCTGCTGCTGGCGTTCATCGTGGGGCCCATGCTCATCCGCCGGTTGCGGAATGGGCAGGTGATCCAGAGCGTGCGGGACGGGACGCCCGAGACGCACCGGGTGAAGGGCGGCACGCCCACCATGGGCGGGCTCATCATCCTGTTCTCGTGCATCGTGTCCACGCTGCTCTGGGCCCGGCTCAGCAGCCGGTACATCTGGCTGGCGCTTGGCGTCACGGCTGCGATGGGAGCCATCGGGTTGCTGGATGACGTGCTCAAGGTGCGGCAGCGGCGGGCCGGGCAGAAGAACCAGGGGCTGGTGGAGCGGTACAAGCTGATGGGGCAGGTGAGCATCGGGTTGCTGCTGGGCCTGTACGTGTGGCAATGGCCGCTGGCGCCCAACCTGCCGGGGGCCTCCACCACGCTGCCGTTCTTCAAGTACGTGCTGGTGGTGCCCATTTCGGCCGGCTTTGCGTGGCTGTACGTGGTGTTCACGACCTTCGTGCTGACTGGCACCAGCAACGCGGTCAACCTCACCGATGGGCTGGACGGACTGGCGGCGGGGCTCTCGGCCATTGCCTTCGCCACATTCGCGGTATTCGCGTACGCTATTGGGCGTGTGGACTGGAGCCGGTACCTCGGGTTGTTCTACCTCACGGATTCCGGCGAATTGACGGTGTTCTGCGCCGCCATGGCGGGTGCGCTGCTGGCGTTCCTGTGGTTCAATTCCTATCCGGCGCAGATTTTCATGGGCGACACGGGATCGCTGGCGCTGGGCGGCGGGCTGGGGGCGGTTGCCATCCTGCTCAAGTCGGAATTCCTGCTCGTATTCATTGGCGGCGTGTTCCTGTGCGAGACGCTTTCGGTCATGATCCAGCGCGGCGTGTTCAAGTTTCGCAGGCGGCGTCACGGGCTGGCGTATGCGCAGCAGCATCGCGTGTTCCTGCGCGCCCCCATCCACCATCATTTTGAAGTGAAGGGCTGGCCCGAGGCGCAGGTGGTGGTGCGGTTCTGGATCCTGGGCATCATGTGCTCGTTCCTTGCGCTCGCCACGCTCAAGGTGCGGTGATGGCCTGATGGCACGCACCTCCGCGGTGACACTCGAAGCAGCGTGGCTGGAAGGCGAGACGGCGGTGATCGGGCTGGCGCGCAGCGGACGAGCCGCGGCCAGGCTGCTGGCGCGCCACGGCGCGCGCGTGTACGCCTCCGATGCGGGCAGCGGTCCGGCGCTGGAGGCCGCGGCCCGGGAGTTGCGCGCCCAGGGTGTGCAGGTGGACGTGGGCCGGCACGACCTGGAGCGGATCGCGCGCGCGTCGCTGGTGGTGACCAGCCCGGGCGTCCCGCCCGGGGCCCCACCGCTTGGCGCGGCGCTGGCGGCGGGCGTGTCAGTTATTAGTGAAGTAGAACTTGGCCTGCGCTGCCTGCCGTCGCTCCGGTACATCGCCATCACCGGCACCAACGGCAAGACCACCACCACGGCGCTCACCGCGCACCTGCTGCGTGGCCTGGGCCTGCACGCCGAGGCCGCGGGCAATATCGGATTTCCGCTGTGCGAACTGGCGCTCTCGCCCGGCGCCGTTCCCTGGGTGGCGCTGGAGGTGTCGTCCTTCCAGCTCCACGACACGCCGTCCATTGCCCCGGAGGTCGGCGTGCTGACCAACCTGTCGGGCAATCACCTGGATCGCTACGAGAACCTGGCGGCGTACTACGGCGACAAGGCGCTCCTCTTCAGGAACGCAACGGCGGCATCCAACTGGGTGCTGAATGCCGACGATGCCGACGCCCGCGCACTTCCAGGCGATGCCGTGGGGAAGCGCGCGGAGTTCTCCGTGGCCCGGCAGGCCGATGCGTGGCTGGACCGGAAGGCGCGGCAACTCGTGGTGCTGGGCGAGCCCCTGCTTGAACGCGGCGCGCTGCAGCTTGTGGGAGACCACAACGTGGCCAACGCGCTCGCGGCATCGCTGGCGGTGATGCTCGCGGATGCCGCGCATCGGACGCCCCAGGCCCGCGCGCAGTTGGCGAAGGGCCTGCGCGAGTTCCGCGCGCTGGAGCATCGCATTGAGCCGGTGGGCGAATGGGGCGGCGTGACCTGGATCAACGATTCCAAATCCACCAATGTGGCCTCGACGCTGGTCGCGTTGCGGGGCATGGCACATCCCACGGTCCTGCTGCTCGGCGGGCGGCACAAGGGCGAGCCGTACACCCCGTTGGCGGCTGAACTGCAGCGCATCGGGCGTTGCGTGATTGCTTATGGCGAGGCGGCCGCGCTGGTGACGCACGACCTGGAAGGGGCGCTGCCCGTGCAGCGCATGGACCCCGGCGCCGACTTTGGGGCCGTGGTGGCCGCGGCGCGTGCTGCCGCCTCGCCCGGCGACGTGGTGCTGCTGTCGCCCGCGTGCTCCAGCTATGACATGTTCGACAACTACGAGCAGCGCGGCGCGGAGTTCAAGCGGCTGGCGCGCGCCGGCGCGGGGGGCACATGACCGGATATACGGGCACGGGTGAATCGTTTGCGACGACGCCGGATCTCGACGCGCGCCACGCCCCCGCGCTGGGCACGGACATGCGCGAACGCTGGCGCATGGGACCCGAGGCCAGGGGGCTGGTGCTGATCACGGCGCTCGTGCTGACCTTCGGGTTGGCCGTGCTCTACAGCGCCAGCGCCATCGCGGCCATGAATGAGGACCGGTCGAGCGCGTATTTCCTGATCCGGCAACTGGAGGGGGCGGCGGTGGGGATCCTCGCCTTTGCCATTGCGGCCAAGATGGATGCGCAGCGATGGGAACGGTGGGCGTGGCCGCTCATGTGGCTGACCCTGATCACCATGGCGCTGGCGCTGTTCTCCACGCCCATCCACGGGTCGCGGCGATTCCTGCTGGGTCAGTCGCTCCAGCCGTCCGAGCTGGGCAAGTTTGGCGTGATCGTCTGGGTCGCGATGCTCACCGTGAAGAAGGGCGACCAGTTGCGGCACCTCACACGAGGCCTCATGCCGTTCCTGATCGTGATCGGGGCGCTGGATGTGCTGGCGCTGCTGGAGCCGGACCTGTCGGTGGTGATGCTGTACACGCTGCTGACGGCGGTGATCCTGTATGCGGGTGGCGCGCGCATCGGGCATTTTGTGGCGCTGGGCGCCCTGGCCACGCCGTTGCTGTGGAGCAGGGCGGAGCGACTGCAGTACGCGGTGCTGCGCCTCACCAGCTTCTTTGACCCGGGGGCCGCACCCGCCACGGTCAGCTACCAGTTGCAGCAGTCGCTCGTGGCGGTGGGATCGGGACGGCTGTTCGGCGTCGGATTCGGGCAGGGGCGCCAGCAGTACGGGTTCCTGCCATTTCCGTACAGCGACTTCATTGCCAGCAACATCGGGGAGGAGTGGGGGTTCCTGGGGCTCGCGGCTGTGGTGCTCGCGTTCGCCGCGTTCGGCCTGCTGGGATTTCGTATAGCGCGGCAGGCGCGCTCACCGTTCCTGCAACTGGTGGCCGTGGGGCTCACGTTCGTCACGGTGCTCACGGGCCTGCTGCACGTGGGGGTGGTGGTGGGGCTGCTGCCCACCACGGGACTCACCCTGCCGTTCGTCTCGTATGGCCGCTCGAACCTGGTGCTGACGCTGTTCACCACGGGCGTGCTGGTGAACATCGGCAGCACCAGGGAACGCGTGTACGGCGCGAGTGCCACCGATCCGATGGCGGGCTGACGGTCATGCGCGTGATCTTTGCCGGCGGCGGTACGGGCGGACACCTGTATCCGGGGCTGGCCATCGCGCGCGCGCTGGTCAAGCTGGATGCACGCGTGGAACCGTTCTTTGTGGGAGCGGAACGCGGCATCGAACGGCAGGTGCTGCCCGGTGCTGAGTTCCCGTATGCGCTGCTCAACCTGCATCCGCTGTACCGTCGCACGCCCTGGAACAACTGGCGCACCCTCGTGGGGGCCTACTCGGCGTGGCGTCGGATTGCGGCACTCGTCGCCCAGCAGCGTCCCGGACTGGTGGTGGGCACCGGTGGATATGCGTCGGGGCTCATGCTCGAATTTGCGCGGTGGCACCGCATCCCCATGGTCCAGCAGGTGGGCGACAGCTTTCCCGGGCTCACGGCCCGCCGATACGCGCCCTTCTGCCGCGAGATCTACCTCACTTTCCCCGAGGCCGCGCACATCCTGCGCGTGCGGGATCGTCAGCGGCTCATTGACACCGGCGCGCCCATCGCCCCGCCGCCGGACGTCCTGCCGCCGCGGGCTGCGGCACGGGAGGCGTGGGGTTTTCCACGGGACACCACGCACGTCGTGCTGGTGTACGGGGGAAGCCAGGGGGCCCGCGCGCTCAACCGAGCGGCGGCCGAGTGGATTGCCGGCGGCCTGGCGCCGGGCATGGGCCTCATCTGGATGACCGGCCAGGCGACCTTCCAGGAGTTCTCGCAGTACGAAGGCGAGCGGGTGCGTGTGCGAGCGTACCTGTCGCCCATTGCCGACGCGTACGCCGCGGCCGACCTCGCGGTGGCGCGCGCGGGTTCCATGACCACCAGTGAACTGCTGGCGTGGCACATTCCCTCCATCCTGGTCCCGCTGCCTACCGCGGCCGCCGACCATCAGTCCACCAACGCGATGGCGCTGGAGCGGGCCGGCGCGGCGCTCCACCTGCCGCAACGCGAACTGACCGGCGTCCGGCTCGGGACACTCGTGGCCAGCCTGCTGACGGATCCCGAGCGGCTGCGCGCGCTGGGCGAGGGAGCGGCGCGTCGTGCGCGGCCCGATGCGGCCGAAAACATCGCGCGGCGCATCCTCGCCCTGGTGGGCGATCGCGCCGAACCTTGAGCGCCGGCGCTTGCGTTCCGTATATTCCCCGCGCCACGCATGCCGCTTCTTGATCCCAACGACCCGCGCCCCGTCCACTTTGTGGGCATTGCCGGCGCGGGCATGCGCGCGCTGGCCGAGCTGCTGGCGCGCCGCGGGGTTCGGGTCACCGGATGTGATACCGCGCCGGGCAACGTGGACGACTTGCGCGCCCTCGGCATTGCGGTCACCGCCGGACACGATCCCGCTCATATAGACGGTGTGCGGGCGGTGGTGGTGACCTCGGCGGCCCCGCGCACGAACCCCGAAATCCAGCAGGCGCACGTGGCGGGCGTCCCGGTGATCCGGCGCGCCGAGGCGCTGGGTGAGGCCGTGGCCGGCGGCGAACTGGTGGCCGTGGCGGGAACACACGGCAAGTCCACCACCACGGTGATGGCCGCTCAGGCCATGGCCGCCGCGGGGCTTGACCCCACCGCGCTGGTGGGTGCGCGCGTGGCAGATTGGAACGGGAATCTTCGCACGGGCGGAACGCGGCTCTACGTGGTGGAGGCCGACGAATATGACCGGTCGTTTCTCGCGCTGGCGCCGACGGTGGCCGTGATCACCAACATCGAGGCCGATCACCTGGACATTTACCGCGACGTGGACGACATTCGCAGCGCGTTCGCCCAGTTTGCGCGGGACGCGCGCGCCGTGGTGATCTCGGCCGACGACGCGGGGGCCGCGTCGCTGGACCTGCCCGCGGGGGCGGACGTGGTGCGGTTTGGCCTTGATCTGCGCACCGCCCGGCTGACCGCGACCGCGCTGACCGTGGGCGACGGCGGGACACGCTTCGACGTGCGCTTTGACGGACGGCGCGTGGGGTCGGTGCAGTTGCGCGTGCCGGGCGAACACAACGTGCGCAACGCGCTGGCCGCGCTGGGCGCGGGCATGGCGCAGGGGCACACCGTGGAGGAGATGGCACCCGGCCTCGCGGAGTTTGGCGGTGTGGAGCGGCGGTTCCAGCGGGTGGGCGACGCCAGCGGGGTCAGCGTGATTGACGATTACGCGCACCACCCCACCGAGGTGTCCGCTACGCTCGCCGCGGCTCGGGCGGCGTTTCCGGGGCGGCGCGTGCTGGTGGCGTTCCAGCCCCACCTGTATTCGCGCACGCGCGACTTTGCGCCGATGTTCGCGGCGGCGCTCGCCCCGGCCGACATGCTCTTCCTGGCCGACATCTACCCGGCCCGCGAGCAAGCCATTCCCGGTGTGACGTCGGCGCTCATTGCCGATGCGCTGGTGGCAGAGGGCCGGGGGCGCCCCGCGTGGCAGGGGCCGCGCAGCGAGGTGGCCCGTGCCCTGGCCGCCGTGGTCCGCCCGGGGGACGTGGTCATCACCATGGGCGCGGGCGACATCACGGGATCGGCGTCGGAATTGCTGGCGCTCCTCGCGGAGCGGGGGGCTGGGTGAGCGCCCGGCGATCGTCGTCGGCCAGCGAGGTCGACGCGCCCGGGGGCGGCCGCGTGCGCAGGCTGCTCCGGCGGTTGCCGCGCGGCCGGGCCCTGGGGATCAGCGCGCTGGTGGTGCTGCTGGTGACGTCGCCGTTCTGGGGGCCGGCGGTGATGTCGCACATGGCGTTCTTCCGCGTACGTCGCGTGCAGGTGGAGGGCGCGCGCTACACGGCGCCGCGTGACATCCTGCGCCAGTTGCACGTCGATACGACGATGTCGGTGTGGACCGACCTGGCGCCGCTGGAAGCGCGGGTGGCGCAATTGCCGGAGGTGCGCAGCGCCGTGATTCGGCGTAAGCTTCCGGGGACGCTGGTGGTCACGGTGGCCGAGCGGGTGCCGGTTGCCCTGGTGCCGACGTCGCAGGGGCTCCAGCCGTACGACCAGGCCGGGCTGCCGCTGCCGGTGGATCCGTCGCGGGTGCGCGTGGATGCGCCGGTGCTGATGCGCCGGGATACGGCGGCACTGCGGTTGCTCGGGGAGTTGCGGCAGCGCGCGCCGGAGCTGTTTCAGCGGTTGAGCGAGGTACGACGGATGGACGACGAGCTGGACTTCGGTTTTGACTCGCTGCTCGTCCGGGCTCAACCGGGGGTAACTGTTGCACGATTGGAAGATGTGATACCGGTGCAGCGCGACCTGGCCAGGCGCCAGATGCGCGTTGCCGAGCTGGATCTCCGCTACCGTGACCAGGTCATAGCCAGACTCAAATGAACGCTGAACACCTCGTTGCCGGCCTCGACATCGGCTCCGCCAAGACCACCGCGATCATCGCCGAGGTTGTCGGCGAGCTGCCGCGCCATCCCTCCATCAAGGTGCTGGGCGTGGGGCAGGCCCGCACCACCGGCATGCGACGCGGGGTGGTGTCGGACATCGAGGAGACCACGCGTTCCATCCGCCGCGCGCTGCAGGACGCCGAGCGCATGGCCGGTGTCCAGGTGATGGAAGTGTACGCCGGCATTGCCGGTGAGCACGTGCAGGCCATGACCAGCACGGGCATCGTCGCCGTCTCGGGCGACGAGATCAATCGCGCGGACGCCGACCGCGCGAACGAGGTGGCGCGCGCCCAGCCCATTCCGCAGGACCGCGAGCTGCTGCACGCCATCCCGCAGGAATACACGGTGGACAAGAACGTCGGGGTGCGCGATCCGGTGGGCATGAGCGGCATGCGGCTGGAAGTGGAGATGTACCTGGTGACCATCGGCAGCTCGCCCGCCATCAACCTGCGCAAGAGCGTGGAGCGCGCGGGCTACAAGGTGCGCGACCTGGTGCTCGAGCCGCTGGCCAGCGCGCTGGCCGTGCTCACGGAGGACGAGAAGGAACTGGGCGTGGCGCTCGTGGAAATGGGCGCCGGCACCACCGACATCGCGGTGTTCCACGAAGGGAAGATCCGCCACCTGGGCACGATTCCGTTTGGCGGCAACAACGTGACCAACGACATCGTGCACGGCCTGGGGGTGACGCAGGCGGACGCCGAGCGGATCAAGGAGCGCTATGGGTGCGCGTTCGAGCCGCTGGTGGACCCGCAGGACGTGATCCAGTTGCCCAGCACGGTGGCGCAGGGCGATCGCCAGATTCCGCGCGAGCTGCTGGCGCACATCATCCACCAGCGCATGGACGAGATCTTCGACCTGGTCCACGGGGACATCCGGGATGCGGGGTACGACGGCAAACTCAGCGCCGGGCTGGTGCTGACCGGCGGCGCCGCCGCCATGGAAGGCGCCGGCGATCTGGCCATGAACGTGTTCGGCACGGGCGTGCGGGTGGGATCACCGGCGGAACACATCGGGGGGCTGTCGGACTCGGTGGAAGCGCCGCGGTTCGCCACCGTGGTTGGGCTGGCACAGTTTGGCGCCACCCGGATGGCTCTTGGGGCGGGGAGCACGGCCCGGCGGCTGAGTTCGGCCGGGGCGGGCATGGAGAAGTGGGTGCAGAAGCTCAAGTTCTGGCTGCAGGACTTCTTTTAAACTGCGATTGCGCGGATTGGAACTGCGATCGCGCGGATTGGAACTGCGATTGCGCGGATTGGAACTGCGATTACGCGGATTGGAACTGCGACAGGGTGCCGCCCGCCACGCGAGCCTCGTGGGCCAGCAGCCATTTCTTGCGCTCCAGGCCGCCGCCGTACCCCGTGAGCGAGCCGTCGGAACCCACCACGCGGTGGCAGGGCACCACGATCGAGATGGGGTTGTGGCCGTTGGCCGACCCCACGGCGCGCGAAGCACCGGGGTTCCCGAGTTGCCGGGCCAGGGCGCCGTATGTGGAGGTCGCGCCAAAGGGGATGCGCCGGAGTTCGCGCCACACCCGCTGCTGAAAATCGGTGCCCGTGGGGTCCAGCGGCAGGTCGAACGTCCGCAGTTGACCCTGGAAATACGCGGTCAATTGGTCGCGGCACCGCGCCAGGATGGGTGAGGCGGGACCGGGGGCT
Organism: Gemmatimonadaceae bacterium; assembly: GCA_035700805.1. GTDB lineage: Bacteria > Gemmatimonadota > Gemmatimonadetes > Gemmatimonadales > Gemmatimonadaceae > JAGWRI01. The sequence goes on from DASSOG010000028.1 coordinate 58,546, forward strand.
GTGTCGTCCCGCACCCAGGTGCTGCGTTCGCTGGCCGACTGTCCGTGCTTTTCGCTGGCCATGTAGAGGGCGGCGAGGCCGCGGTCGGTGGCGGCGATCGTGAGCGGTCCGATGGGGCTGGGGAGTGTGAGGAAGCGGATCACGACTCCAAGTCT
>DASSOG010000029.1:0-15034 GCA_035700805.1 Gemmatimonadaceae bacterium
ATCCCATGCGCGATGCCGCCCTTGGGGAGCGGGCGCGGGAGGCGGCGGCGACGGTGCTCGCGCGCGACCCGGAGCTGGGCTCAAGCGAGTTCGCGGGCTTGCGGCGCGTGCTGGGGCCGCGGTATGCGCGCGCGGTGGAACTGTTTCATGTGGGGTAATCGGCTGCGGGGGTTGACCACCGGCCGCATGCCGGCCAGCCTTCAATCGCGCAAATTCTGCACCCTCCAACGTTTACGCCCGTCGTGCGTAATATTCACGGTGCACATTTCCCACATAACGAACCCACGGAAATCTCCATGACGCGTCGTTTCCTTGCGCTCCTGCTCGCCCTCGGTGGCGTCGCTGCCCTGGCACCTGCCGCCACAGCCCAGGCCATTGCCCCGCTGCCGTCAGGCGTCGTGCTGCGGGTGCACGCCAACCAGTCCATCATGACCGGTGTGCTGTATGCGCAGTCGGTGGACTCCGTGTGGCTGCGGCAGCGCGGCGATCGCGTGGCGGTGCAGGGCGCCGCCATCAGCCAGATCACCCGCGTGGAACGCGCACACCCCGAATACGTGAAGAGCCTGCTGGTCGGCACCGCCCTCGGCGGCGTGCTGGCCGCGGCGCTGTACACGATCACCTCACCGGGAGATCGCGACATGGCCGTCGGCTTCAGCGTCATTGCCGGCGCGGTGGCAGGGCTGGTCTTCCCGCATGTGGGGTGGGCGCAAGTACCGTTGCACTGAGCGCCGCCTGGGGTGCTGGCCGCGGGAATGGGCGACGGAAATTGACCGTCGCCCTTTGCATACGGTATGGTTCGGCAGGTGCCAAGGCCTGGAGGTCGTGAGTGCGCTGGTCGCTGTGGGGGTCGCCGTCTTTACGTCCACAAGCCGTGCTGGCAGGGCTGGTGGCCCTCGTCGCGGTGTCGGCCCCCGCGCCCCGCGACGGCGTGCGGGGACCGCTGCCCGCCGCGCTCGACGACAGCACCTTCTGGCGCCTCTCCACCTCGATGTCGGAACCGGGGGGATTCTTCCGGTCCGACAACTTCGTGTCAAACGAGACGAACTACCAGCGCATCCTGGACGCCCTCGACGCGCGCACACCCAAGGGGGGCGTGTACCTCGGCGTGGGACCCGACCAGAACTTCACGTACATTGTCGAACTCCGCCCGCGCCTGGCGTTCGTCGTGGATATCCGACGCCAGGCGTTGCTGCAGCAGTTGATGTACAAGGCGCTCTTTGACCTCTCGCCCACGCGGGCCGACTTCCTGGGTCGCCTCTTCTGCCGCCCCCTGGCCGACTCCCTGCATGCCGATGTCGATGCCGCGGTGCTCATGCGGGCACTGGCCGTTGCGGTACCGGATACCGCGTGTCCGGCGTTGACCCTGCGGGACCTCGACCGGCAGTTGACCGTGGTCCACACCTTTCCGCTCTCGGCGGAAGACCTCGACGGCATCGCATATGTATACCAGTCCTTTGTGGAGATCGGGCCGGACATCACCTACTCTGGCGACCCCACCCGCAGTCGCAGCGGACGCTTCATGCCCGGGTACGCCACGATGGTGACGGAAACGGACAGCGCCGGCGTGAATCGCGGCTACCTGGGCAGCGAAGCCAGATATCAGGCGATCCGCGAGTTTGAGCGCGCCAACCTGCTCGTGCCGGTGGTGGGGGATTTCGCCGGATCGAAGGCGCTCCGGGCCGTGGGCGATTATGTGCGGGAGCACGGCGCCCGCGTCAGCCTGTTCTACACGTCGAACGTGGAGCAGTACCTGTTCCGGAATCCCGAAGCGTGGCGCCGGTTCTATGCCAACGTCGCGGCGCTGCCGCTGGATCCGGGGAGCCTGTTCATCCGGGCGGTGTTTGGCGGTGGCGGGTACGGTTACGGCTACGGATACGGGGGGCAGCGCGGCGGCGGCTACCTGCGGGGGGAGATGCTGGTCACGCCCATCGCCACCACGCTGGCGGCGTTCGACGCGGGCGAAATCCAGGGGTACTGGGACGTGCTGCGGATCTCCCGCTGAAACCGGGGACGGGCCTGGTGAGGCCGGCAGTCCGGCGGCCGGGCCCCCTCGGCTTTACGACCTGCGCCCCGGGACATAGAATGCCGCTGCTCCGCGACGGTGTACCGCGGGGCACACCAACCCTCCGCTGCCGCCACTCCACCCCCGCCTCCCGGGAGCCCTTGCCATGACGCCCCACGTTCTCCGCCGCCGCAACACGGTGGTCGCCCTCCTGGCCGTCACCGCGCTGGTGGCGCTCCCGGCCGCGCTTCGGGCACAGAGCCGGCTGCCCTCGCTGCCGGGCTACGACCAGTACACGCGCGTGGCCCCGCAGCTCCGCGACGTGATGGTCTCCGGCGCGGTGTCCGCGGACTGGGCCGCGGACGGTGCCAGCTTCACCTATCAGTACAATGGTATGCGGTACCGGTACGATGTTGCCAGGGGTTCCGCCACCGAGCTGGGCAAGGTGGAAGCCGACGGTTTCGGCGGCCGGTTTGGCCGGGGAGGGCGCGGCGGGCCGGCGCGGGGGCGGCAATTCACGGAGGAGTTGTCTCCCGACAGCACGCACATTGCGTTCTACCAGGACCGGAATTTCTGGGTGCGCAACGCGGACGGACGCGACACCGTGCAGGTGACCACCGACGGGAGCGTCGCCAGCCGCATCAAGTACGGGACGGCGAGCTGGGTGTACGGCGAGGAGCTGGGCCAGCGTACGGCCTTCTGGTGGTCGCCGGACGGGAAGCAGGTGGCGTACTACCGCTTTGACGAGAGCCAGGTGCCGGACTACTACCTGCAGACGTCGCAGTTGACCCTGTACGACTCGGTGGACACCGAGGCGTATCCCAAGCCCGGCGTTCCGAACCCGGTGGTGGACCTGTTCGTGTACGACCTGGCCTCGCACAAGTCCACCAGGATCGACGTGCGCGACGGCCGCCCCTTCACCAACGACGCGCTGGGCTACTACGTGTACCACGTCGGGTGGTCGCCCGACGGCCGGGAGCTGACGTTCAACCGCACCACTCGGCGGCAGAATGTGCTGGAGTTCAGCGCATGCAGCCCCGTCACCGGGCAGTGCCGCGCGATCGTGAAGGAGGCATGGCCCACGGGGTGGGTGGAGAACACGCCCTACATGCGCTACCTGGCCGATGGCCACCGGTTCCTCTGGGAGTCCGAGCGCAACGGATTCAGGAACTACTATCTGTACGACCTGAATGGCACGCTGCTGGCCACCGTCACGCACAACGACTTCGAGGCGGCCGGCGTGGTGGACCTGGACGAGCAGGCCGGCGTGCTGTACTACATGGCGCGCGACGGCGACAATTACATGAAGGAGCAACTCCACCGCGTGAAGCTGGACGGCACGGGCGATGTGCGCCTTACCGACCCGGCCTTCACGCACGCCGTGTCGCTCTCGCCGGACCATCGGTACTTCGTGGACGTGGCGCAGACGCACGATACGGCGCCCACCACGCGCCTCATGGATGCCGCCGGACGGCAGGTGGCCGTGGTGGCCACCAGCGACATGACCAGGTACCGCGCGCTGGGGCTCACGCCCACGGAGATGTTCACGTACAAGGCGGCCGATGGCGTGACCACGCTGCACGGCATGATCAGCTTTCCCTCCAACTTTGATCCGGCGCGGAAGTACCCGGTGCTCGTGGCGGTCTATGGCGGGCCGGCGTCGGCGGCCAACACGTCCCGCGAGACCTTCGTGCGCCCGAACGCGCTGGCGGAATACGGCTTCCTCATCGTGAACCTGGACTCGCGCGCCACCCCCGGCATGGGCAAGCGGCAGCTCGACGCCATCTACCTCAAGCTCGGGCAGACCGAGATGGACGACATGGCCGAGGGCGTCAAGGCGCTCTGGACCCGGCCGTATGTGGACCGCGACCGCGTCGGCATCTACGGCACGTCGTACGGCGGGTACTCCTCGCTCATGGAGCTGGTGCGTCATCCGGAAGTCTTCGCGGCCGCGTCGGCCGGCTCGCCGGTGACGGACTGGCGCAACTACGACACTATCTATACCGAACGGTATATGTGGATCCCGCAGGAGAACGCGCAGGGCTACGAGCTGGGCTCCGCCATGCACTATGCGGACCAGATGAAGGGCCACCTGCTCATCTACTACGGCACGGCGGATAACAATGTGCATCCCACCAACTCCATGCAGATGATCCAGGCCATGCAGGACGCGGGCCGGACGTTCGAGGTGCAGGTGGGCCCTGACCGCGGGCACTCCGCGCCGAACACCGATCGGATGATGGAGTTCTTCATCGAAAACCTGCGGATGAAGCTCGTGCCGCTGGGCGGGAACTGACCGGGGCGGGGTGCGGTGGTGGCGCCGCCGCACCCCTCGCGGAACCGTGGTCCCGCGCGTATTGATTGGGCTTGGTACGTGCCGGGCCGTGCCTCCCTTCAGTCGCCATCCCATTGCTCGTCACCGTCCTCCCGCTCCCTCAAACCCCCAATAGTTCAGGAGGCAGGATGTCTCGCACCAGAGGCCACTCGCACGCGTTCGCGTGCCTGTTGCTGGCCGTGGCCACGTTGTGGCCGGCAACTCGCGCCGTCGCGCAGCAGAAGCAGGACGCCCAGTACACGGCGCTCATCAAGCAGAACCTCACCGATCCGCGCATCTCCACCGAACTGGTGGATCACCTGCCCGCCTCCGCCACGGTCCCCACGCCCCTCAAGGTGCTGGGCCACATCATCGGCCAGGACGGTGTCATCGATCACGCCGAAGACCTGAATCACTACCTGCAGGTGATCGCGCAGTCGGCGCCCGGCCGCGCCCGGCTGTTCAACATCGGCAAGTCCGAGGAAGGCCGCGAGATGGTGGTGCTGGTCATCGGGAACGAGGAGACCATCCGCAACCTGGACAAGTACAAGGGTTACCTGGCCGCGCTCACCGATCCCCGGGTGACCAGCGCCCAGCGGGCAAAGGAGCTGTTGCAAGTCGCCAAGCCGGTTTACTGGATCACGAGTGGCATCCATTCGCCGGAACGCGGCGGTCCCGAGATGCTCATGGAGCTGGCGTATCGCCTGGTGGTGGAGGAGACGCCGTTCATCCAGGCCATCCGCAACAACGTCATCACGATGATCACGCCGGTGGTGGAGATGGACGGCCGTGACAAGGACGTGGACACCTATTACTTCAACAAGGACCGGCCGGCCGGTGAGGCGCGCCTGCCCCTGATGTACTGGGGCAAGTACGTGCAGCACGACAACAACCGGGACGGCATGGGCCAGCGGCTGGACCTCACGAAGAACATCGAGAAGTGGAGCCTGGAGTGGCACCCGACCATCCTCCACGACCTGCACGAGGCGCAGACGCTGCTCTATGCCTCCACGGGCACCGGCCCCTATAACGAGGCGGTGGACGCCGTCACCATTGACGAATGGTGGATGCTGGCTGAGAACGACGTGCTGGAGATGACCAAGCGCGGCGTGCCCGGGGTCTGGACGTACGGATTCTATGATGGCTGGACCCCGAACTACCTGTTCTTCCTGGTGCATTCGCACAACGCCACCGGGCGCTTCTACGAGGTGCGGAGTTACGGCCCCGACACCGCCCGGTTCCAGTTCAACCAGAGCCGTGAATGGTTCCGGCCGAACCCGGCGCCCAAGGAGATCCTCTGGGGCCCGCGCGCCAACACCAATATCCAGGAGTCGGCCATCCTGTTCGCCATGCACCGCGTGGCCAGGGACAAGGAACTGTTCCTGGATGACTACTGGGTCAAGAACAACAACGCGGTGAACAAGGCCCGGACCGGGCCCGTGTACGGCTGGGTGATCCCGGCTAACCAGCGCCGCAAGGCCGACGCCGCGGACGCCGTGAACGAACTGATGGACCAGGGCCTGGAGTTCCAGCGCGCCACGCGCGCCTTCAAGGCCGGGAATATCGATGTCCAGCCCGGCGATTACATCATCCGCGGGGACCAGCCGTATCGCACCATCGCGGACATGTATTTCGCGGTGCAGAACTTCGCGCTGGGCAACCCGTCGCCGTACGACGACACCGGCTGGACCTTCCAGTACATGCGGGGCATCGTCATCGCACCGTGCACGGACCAGGGCCTGCTGGCGCAGGCCATGACGCCAATCACCGGGCACGTGCAGGCCGCCGGCGGCATCGCGGGCACGGGCAACACCGTGATCGTGGATCACACGGGCGACAACAACATCATCACCTTCCGCTACGCGCTGAAGGACGTGGCCATGCAGGCGGCGGAACAGGACTTTGACGCCGCGGGCCACCACTTCCGGGCCGGCGCGATCATCATCAACAACGCGGATCGCAGCCGCGTGGGGCCGGTGCTGGTGCAACTCGGGCTTTCCGGGTACGCCGTCGCCTCGGCGCCATCCGTGGCGGCGCATGACCTGGACATCCCGCGCATCCTCTACCTGCATAGCTGGTCGCGGACGCAGGACGAAGGCTGGGTGCGCGCCGCGCTGGATACGTATGGAATCACCTATACGTACATGGGCGACAAGGAACTGGCGCACATGGCCGACCTCAGGGCTCAGTATGACGTGGTGATCTACCCGCACGTGAGCGGCAGCGCGGAGTCCATGGTGGCCGGCATCCCGATGACGGGCACCATGCCATTGCCCTACCAGAAGAGCGACAAGTATCCCAGCCTTGGCACGCCGGATTCCAGCCCCGACATCCGCGGCGGCATGGGTATCCAGGGGTTGATGAACCTCTACAAGTTCGTCGAACAGGGCGGGACGCTCATCACGGAAGGCGGGACGTCCACCCTCTTCCCCGCGTACAACCTGTCGCCCGGCGTCACGGTGGAGACTTCGCCGGACCTCTTCGTCCGCGGTTCCATCCTGCGGGGGCTGATCGCCGACCGGAACAGCCCGCTGGTGTATGGCATTGGCGACACACAACTGCCGGTTTACTTCAATTCGGGTCCCGTGCTCAACGCCGGCGGCGGCGGTGGCGGATTTGCCTTCGGTCGTGGAGGCAATCCGTACAGCCAGAACACGCAGCCCATGGCTGATCCCCTGACCAACATCACGGCGTTCGTACCAAAGGGTGCGCCACCAGTGCCCCCGGAGCTGGATCCCAGGGTCCAGGCCGCGGGCGGTGGTCGCGGGGAGTTTGGTGGTTTCGGGCGTGGTCGTGGCGGCGCCACCGAGCAGCGGCCGCGCGTGGTGCTGCGCTTCCCGACCGACACCACGCAGATGTTGCTCTCGGGCGTGCTGGCCGGTGGCTCGGCGCTCGCGGGCCGCGCCGAGCTCGTGGATGATCCCATCGGACAGGGACACGTGGTGATGTTCGCCATCCGCCCCTTCTGGCGGTGGCAGACACAGGGCACCTTCGTGCTTGGCTTCAACGCCATCATGAACTGGAATGACCTGGGCGCCGGTGGCAGCACGGCCGGCAACGGGACGCGGCGCGGGAGTAACTGACCGCGTCGCCCGGTTGAGTCATCAGGACAGGGCGGCCCGCACCGTATGGTGCGGGCCGCCTTGCGTTTACGCTCGGCGTTTACGATACGCGAACACCCACGTCCTTTCGGCCAGTGCAATTCACGGCGTCGCCCGCGTAGGTTGCAAACTCTGGCCCAAACTCTGGAGGCGGGTTGACGGAACGCAGGCGCGAAGATCGCGGGTTCTTGCCACATGGACTTTGGCTGCTGCCGGCGATGATCCTGGCGGCGGGCTGCGGGGGGGCAAGCGGGGGAGGGGGCATGGGCGCCGGCGGGCGGGGAGGCATGCCACCCATGCCGGTCGGCATCGTGACCGTCGCGTCCCACACGGTCCCCACGCCATTCGAGTTTGCTGGTGTCGTGGAGCCGTACCGGCGCGTGGAAGTCCGCGCGCGCGTGGAAGGGGTGATCATCGCGCGCCCGTTCACCGAGGGCGCCACGGTCCGCGCCGGTCAGTTGCTCTACCAGTTGGACACGGTGCGCTACGCGGCCGCGTACCAGAGCGCGCTGGCCACGTACGAGAACGCGAAGCGAACGCTGGCTCGGCTGGAGCCGTTGCTGCCGCGCCACGCCGTGGCGCAGCAGGACGTGGACAACGCCCGCACGGCCGTGGATGCCACCCGGGCCGTGCTCGACCAGGCCACCAAGGACCTGAACGACACGCGCGTGCGCGCCGAGATCTCCGGCCGGGTGGGTCGGACGCAACTGCAGGTCGGCGCGCGCGTCACCGGCCCGTCGGACCTGCTCACGACCATCGACCGCGTGGACCCGGTGTACGTGACCTTCCGGCCGTCGGCCGAGCAGGTGAGGGCGTGGCACCTGGACGCCGCCGACCGACGGTTGCTCGAACCGGGTGGGGCGCTTCGGGTTCGCGTCATGCGGGAGGACAGCACGCTGCTGCCCACCGTCGGGCGGCTGGACTTCGTGGCGCCATCGCTGGATTCCGCGACCGGCACGCAGCAGTTCCGCGCGCGGTTCGACAACGCGAGTGGCGTGCTGATTCCGGGCGCCTTCGTGCACGTCCGGCTGGATGGGTTCCAGCGAACCCGCGCGCTCACCGTGCCGCAGCGCGCGGTGCTCCAGGGACTGGGCACGCAGTACGTGTACGTGGTGGGCGCGGGCGACACCGTGTCGGTGCGCGACGTGGTGCCCGGCCCGTGGACCGGCCATGACTGGATCATCGACTCCGGGCTGGTGGCCGGTGACCGCGTGGTGGTGGACGGCACGCAGAAGGTGAGACCCGGTGCGGTCGTCCAGCCGGTGCCGGCGGACTCGTCGGGCGCGCCTGCGGGAGGGCCAGCCGGGCGGAGCGGCGGGCGCGCATGACCGGCGCGGGGCTCAACGCCGCTGGCAACGGCATCCGGTACTTCTTCATCCGACGCCCGGTCCTGGCGTCGGTACTGTCCATTGTCATCACGCTGCTGGGGCTGCTGGCCATCTTCGTGTTGCCCGTGGCGCAGTATCCCGAGATCACGCCACCGGCCATCCGGGTGAGCGCCATATATCCCGGTGCGTCCGCGGAAGACGTGCAGCAGGCCGTGGCCGCGCCCATTGAGGAACAGCTTTCGGGCTTGCCGGGGTTGCTGTACTACTCGTCGTCCAACTCCAGCAACGGCAGCATGTCGCTCACCATCACGTTCGACGTGACGCGCGACCAGGACCTGGCGGCGGTGGACGTGCAGAACGCGATCAAGCTGGCGGAGCCGCAACTGCCGCAGTCCGTGCGCGTGAATGGCATCACCGTCCTGAAGGCCAATTCGAACATCCTCGCGCTGGTCGCGTTGACGTCCGACGATCCCAAGTACGATGCGTCGTACCTGACCAATTACCTGAACCTGAATGTCCTGGACGAGCTGAAGCGCGTGCCCGGCGTCGGGGACGCCACCGCCTTCGCGGGGCTCAACTACGCCATGCGGATCCAGCTGGATCCCGGGAAGATGGCCAAGCTCGGGATCACGGTGAGCGACGTGGCGAACGCGGTGCGCGAGCAGAACGCCACCAACCCCGCCGGGCGCCTGGGGCGGGAACCGGCGCCCGCGGGCACCGAGCTGACCATTCCCGTCATCGCCCAGGGACGCCTGCAGACGACTGACCAGTTTGCGAATATCGTCCTGCGGGCCGACCCGAACGGGGCCGTGGTGCGGGTGCGCGACGTGGGGCAGGTGGTGCTGGGCGCCGAGAGCTACGACCTGCAGGGCCGCCTGGATGGCAAGCCGACTGCGGTCGTGATGCTCTACTCGCGGCCGGGCGCTAACGCGCTGGAAGTGCGCGATGCCGTGGCGCGCCGCATGGACGCGCTGTCGGCCAGCTTCCCGCCTGGGGTGCGCTATGCCATCCCGTTCGACACCACGCCGTTCGTCACCGCGTCCATCCATGAAGTGGTGATCACGCTGGTCGAGGCGATGTTCCTGGTCACGCTGGTGGTGTTCCTGTTCCTGCAGAGCTGGCGGGCCACCCTCATCCCGATGCTGGCCGTGCCGGTGAGCGTCATCGGCACCTTTGGCGGGCTGCTGGCGCTGGGCATGTCCATCAACGTGCTCACGCTGTTCGCGCTGGTGCTGGCCATCGGCATCGTGGTGGACGACGCCATCGTGGTGATCGAGAACGTGGAACGCATCATGGCCGCCGAGAAGCTGCCGGCGCGCCAGGCTGCCGACCGGGGCATTTCGCAGGTGGCCAGCGCCCTGGTGGCCATCGTGCTCTCCCTGTGCGCGGTGTTCATCCCGGTGGCGTTCATCGGCGGCGTGACCGGGGCGCTGTTCCGGCAGTTCGCCATCACGCTCGTGATCGCCGTCGTGCTCTCGGGCATCGTGGCCCTGACGCTGACCCCCGCGATGTGCGCGCTGTTGCTCAAGGACTCCAACGAAGCGAACACCAGCGGGTTCTTCGGCTGGTTCAACCGGACGTTTGAACGTGGCCGGCACCGGTACACGCGCGCCACGGCATTCGTGCTGGATCACCCGCGCCCGTGGCTCGCCGTGTTCCTGCTCCTGGTCCTCGGCACGGGCCTGCTCTGGCGCAAGCTGCCCACGGCCTTCCTGCCCACGGAAGACAAGGGGTACATGGCCATCGCCGTGCAGTTGCCGGATGCGGCATCGCTGCAGCGCACGCTGGCCGTGGTCAAGCAGGTGGAAGGGATCCTGGGCCGCGATCCGGGCGTCGCCAACTACGTGGCCCTCGCGGGGTTCAGCATGCTCGGCTTCTCCCAGCAGACCGACGCCGCGACGGTATTCGCGCAGTTCAAGCCATGGAAGGAACGGGGCTCCGCCAATTCCGCCGACGCGATTGCCGCGCGCGTGAATGGCGCGCTGTTCGGCATCAAGGGCGCCACGGCCTTCGCGTTCAACCTGCCGGAAATTCCGGGGCTCGGCACGTCGGCGGGCATCGAACTGAACCTGCAGGCTCGCGCCGGACAGGACATCCGCGAATTCGCCGCTCAGGTGCAGGCCTTCCAGGCCGCGGTGAGCCAGTTGCCGGCCGCGCAGAACGTCACCACCCAGTTCCGGGCCAGCGTGCCGCAATTGTATGTGAATGTGGATCGCACCGCCGCCAAGGCCCGCGGCGTGGACCTGGGCGACCTGTTTGGCACCCTTCAGACATTCCTCTCCGCGCAGTACATCAACGACTTCAACCTGTACGGCAAGACCTTCCACGTGCAGCTTGAGGCCGAACCACAATTCCGGCAGTCGCCGGCGGACATCGGGCGGCTGTACGTCAAGGGGCGCGGCAGCGCCATGATCCCGGTCTCGGCGCTCACCACCACCGACTTCCGCAGCGGCCCCACGGTGATCCCGCGCTTCAACGGCTTTCCGTCCGCGCTGTTCACCGGGGCGCCCAGGGCGGGCTTCAGTTCCGGGGAACTCCTGAACCAGGTGGACTCGCTCATGAACACGCAGTTCGCCTCCTCGGGCCTGGCGGTGGCGTATTCCGGACAGTCGTACCAGGAGCGGGCGTCCAGTGGCGACGCGGTGCTGGTGTTTGTCATTGGACTGCTCATCGTGTTCCTGGTGCTCGCGGCGCAGTACGAAAGCTGGTCAGTGCCCTTCGCGGTGCTGCTCGGCATTCCCTTTGGCGTGCTCGGCGCCCTGCTCGGCATCTGGCTGCGTGGACAACCCAATGACATCTACTTCCAGGTGGGTGTGATTGCCGTGGTGGGGCTGGCGGTCAAGAACGGAATCCTGATTGTCGAGTTTGCCAATGAACTCCGCGAGCAGGGCCTCTCCGTTCGCGATGCGGCCCTGGAAGCGGCGCGGGAGCGGCTCCGCCCAATTCTCATGACGTCATTTTCCTTCATCCTGGGCGTGTTCCCGCTGGCGATTGCGACCGGAGCCGGCGCGGCCAGCCGGCATTCAATTGGCACGGGCGTGGTGGCCGGCATGCTGGTGGCTACGATGGTCGGGATCTTCTTCATCCCGCTGTTCTTTGAATTCATCCGCCAGTTGGCAGAGCGAGGTGGCGGCGAGCCCGCGAGCGACGCGCCAACCTCGCATGGCGGCAAGGTGACGGCTCCATGATCGCGCGCCGCCTGTCCCTGCTGCTCGTCCTGCCGCTCGCCGCGTGCGCGGTCGGCCCGCGCTACCACGCCCCGGGGCCGGAGGCCGGGAGCGTCGGTGCGGAGACGCGCGCCCTCCCCGATTCCACGCGGGCCTTCTTCGATTCGCTGGCCAGCGCGCGGGCGCGCGACAGCGCGGTCACCGGGCGACTGCCCGCGGCGCGCCAACTGGTGGTCCAGGATTCCCTGGCCGGCGTCGCGTGGCTGGATATCCTGCGCGATACCGTGCTGGTGCGCCTGGTGAACACCGCGCTGGCGCAGAATCCCGCGGTGACGACCGCCCTGGCGCGCATCCGCGAATATCAGGCGGATGTGGGCGTGGCCCGCTCGTCGCTGTTCCCGGACGTGAGCGTCAATGCGTCGGTGAGCAGCGCGCAGATCGCCCTGGGCATCTTTCCGCCGGCGTCGTATCACGCGTCGCGCGTCACGGGCGACGTCTCGTGGGAACTGGACTTCTGGGGCCGCATCCGGCAGGGACTCAGCGCGGCCAATGCGGACGTCGCCGCCCAGGTGGCCATGGAGCGGGGCACGGTGCTGTCGCTGGTGAGCGATGTGGCCACCACGTACCTGCAGTTGCTGGAGCTCGACCAGGAGCACGCCATCGCGCAACGGACGCTCGCGTCGCGCCAGGCCACGCTGGACCTGGCCCGCCACCGCTTCCAGCAGGGGCTCATCTCGGAGCTGGATGTCAAGCAGTTCGAGGCGCAGGTGGCGGCGCCGGCCGTGACCCTGGCGAGCACGGAACGGGCGCGTGCCCAGGCGGCCCACGCCCTGGACGCGCTGCTGGGGCAGGGGCCAACCGACATTCCGCGCGGGGGAACGCTGGCCGACGCCGTCCGCGCGCTCACCGTCCCGGACTCCGTGCCCGCGTCGCTCCTGAACCGCCGGCCGGACGTGCAGGCGGCGGAGCGGCAGTACGCGGCGGCCACCGCGCGACTGGGCATGGCCGACGCGGCGCGGCTGCCGCCTGTCATGGTCAGCGGATCGTACGGCAGCCAGGCCCGCGCGCCAGACCTGCTCTTCAACAACAACACGCGCGTCTATTCGCTGCAGCTCGGCATTTCAATTCCCATATTCGACGGCAACCGGCTGGCCAATCAGGCCGCCGCGGCGCGCGCGCGCGTGGAGCAGGCCCGCGCGCAGTACCAGCAGGCCGCCATCGGCGCCCTGCGGGATGCCGGCGACGCCCTGGTGGCCGTGCGCACCTCGCGCGACCAGGCCGTGGCACAGGCCACGCAGGTGTCGGCGCTCCGGGATGCGCTGGACCTGGCGCAGTTGCGGTACGAGGCCGGGCTGGCGAGTTACCTGGACCTGCTGGACGCGCAGCGCGGGCTGTTCGCCGCCGAACTGGCGCTGAGCCAGGCGCAACTGCAGCAACTCACGGCCGCGGTGCAGTTGTACAAGGCGCTGGGAGGCGGCTGGCCCGGCCAGCACTGAGCCGGGCCCGGGCGGAGGACCCGCTCAGTTCGTCGCGTCGCCCCGCGGACGGAACACCCGCCGCATCACCCAGATCGCCAGGGCGATGGGCAGCACGACGAACAGCAGGAACTTGAACGCCAGGATGGTGAACAGTCCCACGGCGATCAGCAGGATGACGGGGATCCCGAGAATCGCCATCGTGAGGAATGGACGCAGGGCGAACAGTCGAAGCAGCGACGCTATCATCGGGAAGCTCCAGGATGGGACGTGGAACCGTACGACCCCGAAGGTGGTGGGTTTCGCGCCACCACCGGCAGGGCCCCGTTACTGGTCCAGCTTCAGCCGCCCTTCTGCCACGGCATCCCACGCGGTGCCGTGGCGCACCAGCTTGTAGACCCGCTCAAAGCGCAGCGGTCCAATGCCGGTGCTGGTGGGCGTGGAATACCGCTGGACGTAGAGGTAAACGCTCACCGTATCCGCCGGGAGCTGGAAGACATCGGAGAAGCGCACCACGTAGCCCGCCAGCCGCGCCGTGCAGTGGGCCAGCTTGCCCGATCCGCCCCCCTTGGGGATGCACGTGCCCTGGACGATGTGGCTCTTGAGCAGCGTGTTCTGCATGGCCTGGCTCATCGGGTCCCCGTCGCCGTAGCCCCCGGTCCGGGGGAGGAACCGCGGATCCAGCAGCAGGTAGAGCGAGGGATCGCCCACCTGGAACGAGGCGCCGATGGCCTCCTGATAGATGCGGCCGCGGTCCGCCAGCGGCAGGTTGGCCGGGGCCAGGTCGTGTCCCCGGACGAAGTCATCCGGCTTATGGCTCGTGCACGCCGAGAGCAGCAGCAGGCCACCCGCCACGAGGATGCCCGCCCCTTGCCTCACGCGTCCCCCTGGGCGAGCACGAAGCCCAGTCCGCGCCGCGCCTGGATGGCCACCGAGGCCCTGGCTTCGCGCAGCTTGCGGCGCAGCCGGCCCACCGTGACGTCCACCACGTTCGTCCCGGGGTCAAAGTTCAGGTCGAACACCCGCTCCAGCAGCTCCGTCCGGGCCACCACCTCCCCCGTGTGGATCAGCAGGTGTTCCAGCAGCGACAGTTCGCGCGGCGTCACCCGGATGGGGGTCCCGTTGACCAGCACCTCCCGGGTGAGGCGGTTCAGCACCACGTTGCCCACCGTGATCTGCTCCGTACGCCTGGCCCCCCCGCGCCGGACCAGTGCTCGCATGCGCGCCTTGAACTCGTCAAAGACGATCGGCTTGGTCAGGTAGTCGTCGGCTCCGGCGTCCAGGGCCTGGACGGTGACCGCCTTGTCCGTGGTCCCGGTGAGCACCACCACGGGCGTGTCCTTTCCCTTGGTCCTGAGCTCCCGGATCATGGGAATGGAGTTCCCGTCGGGCAGCATGAGGTCCAGGACGACCGCGTCATAGTCGTTGACCAGGGCCAGCAACCGGGCCGATTCGCCGTCCACCGCGGTATCGACGGCGTACCCCTCCTCCTCCAGGAGCTTCCGAACCAGCAGGGTCATCGTGGAATCGTCGTCAACGACCAGGATCCGCATGAAATTCGGTCAAAAAGGGAGAATGGTGTCTCGGAGCTAAACGCTTGGAGGACACAAGAATGTAATGCGGGCCTCAACGTCCTGTCATAGGGGC
>DASSOG010000030.1:0-28358 GCA_035700805.1 Gemmatimonadaceae bacterium
TCGCAGCGGGGGCTTGGCATCGGCACACTGGTCGGCGCGCTGACCATCGGCAAGGCGAGTCCGTACCTCGTGCATGCGTTTCCCGGGGCGGGGATCGCCGTCGTCCTGTTCACCGTCAGCGGGTTTGCCGTGCTGGGCGCCGCGATTGTCGGGCTGGGTTACGAAGACGGTCCATACGCGTTCCCATCTCGCCCGTTCACCTGGTCGCTGGTGGGCGTGGTGGTGCGCGAGCGCAACTGGCGGATGGCGCTTGGCGGCTACCTGGGCCACATGTTCGAGCTGTATTCCATGTGGACCTGGGTGCCGGTGTTCATCGCGGCCAGCGCGGTGGCGAGCGGGATGAAGGCCGGCGAACAGACCAGCGAGGTGGCCTCGCTGGTGGCCTTCCTGGCCATCGCCGTCGGTGGGGTGGGGTGTGTGTGGGGTGGGCTGGTGGCCGATCGCCGCGGCCGCGAGTGGCTGGTAACCCTGGCCATGGCGGTCAGCGGCGCCTGCGCCATCCTCATTGGCCTGACGTTCGGGCACGCGCTCTGGATCACGGTGCTGGTGGCCGGCGTGTGGGGCTTCTTCGTGATTGCCGACTCGGCGCAATTCAGCACGCTCGTCACGGAAGCCGTGCCCGGACACGCGGTGGGGACGGCGCTCACGCTGCAGACGTCGCTGGGGTTCCTGCTTACGATGGTCTCCATCCAGCTCGTGCCTCCCGCCGTGCAGGTGGTGGGGTGGCGGTGGGCGTTTGCCGTGCTCGCGCTGGGGCCCGTGTTCGGCATCGCGGCCATCAGGCGTCTGGTGCGGATCCGCCGTCGCGAGGTGGCGGGGGCCACTGGCCAGGGCATGTCCGGGATGACCCAGGGTGATCGGGTGGTGGAGTCATGAACCGGGATTACTGGGACCGCCAGGCCGGCGAATGGGACCAGGCCATCTTCAACAGCCTGCGCGAGGACGTGGACGGCGTGGTGCGCCGGGCCATCCGCGCGGCCGCGCGCCGGCACTCGACGGTGCTCGATTTCGGCTGCGGGGTGGGCGGGTACTTGCCCTTCCTCTCAGCGACATTTGAAAACGTGCATGCCGTGGACTGGTCACCACAGTGCGTGGAACTGGCCGTGCATCGCGCCGGCCGCCTGCCCAACGTCACGGTGGAACGCAGCACGCCGAGCGCGCTCGCCCGCCTGGAGCGGTCGGTCGGGTGCGTCGTGGCCGCCAACGTCGTCATTCACCCCGCGGCGCGCGTCCGCCGCACGCTGTGGCGGTCCATCCGGCGCGTCCTCAAGCGCGGCGGCACCGGGATCTTCGTGGTGCCCTCGCTGGAGTCGGCCGCGTATTGCGAATTCATCCGCCGGCGCGTGGCGCCGCGGCGCGCCTCGTCCTACGACTTCCATCCGCGCGGTGTGCGCGCGGAGGCGGGGACGGTGGGCATCGAGGGAGTGCCGACCAAGCATTACACCGGCGAGGAGCTGGACGCCACGCTCGCGCTCGCCGGGTTCCGCCTCACGCGCCTGGCGCACGTGCGCTACCGTTGGAGTACGGAGTCGCTTACGCCTCCGCGCTCCCTCCGGGCCCGGCTCCCATGGGACTGGCTGGCCGTGGCGCGCGCCGTGTAGCGTTCGTCTCCATCCTCATTCGTTTCAACCCTGGGTTGCCCATGCTCGTCGATTCCATACGCGCGCTGCTGCACGGCCACCACGATGCCGCCACGCCCGCCGCCGAGGACGCGGCCGCCGGTGTGGATCCGGTCCACCTGGCCGCGTGCACGCTGCTCCTCGAGATCGCCTACGCCGACGGGGAGTTCTCCCCGTCCGAGCGCACGCAACTGGAAGCGGTGCTCGCCCGCCACTTCAACCTGGACGCCGACGCCGGTCGCCAGTTGATCGAGCTGGCGGAACGGGAGCGCGCGAAGTCGGTGGACTACTTTCACTTCACGTCCACGCTGCGGCAGAACTACTCGTTGGGGCAGAAGATGGTGCTCGCCGAGATCATGTGGGGCCTGGTGCTGGCCGACGGGACCGTGGCCGACCGCGAGCAGTATCTCACGCGCAAGATCGCCAACTTGCTCGACCTGGAGCCCGGCTACCTGTCGCAGGCCAAGGCCGCGGCCAGGAAAGGGAAATGAGCACCTGAATGCTGACCTGCTACGTGCGTCGCGGCGACTATCCCGGCGCGGACGGCTGGCGCCTGCTCGAGTGGTGCATGCGTCGTGGCGCGGATGAGTTCAGCCTGGAGTTCCTGGGGCCGCCGTACCTGCCGCGCACGGAGTGGGCCCGCATGGACGAACTCCTGGCGCCCTTCCGCCGTCGCGTGGCCAGCGCGGGCGACCGCTGGCTGCTCAATGGCGAGACGTTCGCCGTCCTGCGCGAGATGATGGCCGACGGTCCGTTCGGGTTTGCGCCCGGCACCAGCTCTTTGGAAGACCTGACGGTGTTCCGCGGCGGCGGCGCCATGCTGCGCGTGGTCACCCGCGATGGACTCGGCATCCTGCAACTGCGGGACGACGAGGGGCCGAGCCTGGAGCGCGCGGGGCTGCCGCACCACCTGCGGGCGGTGTAGCGCACACCACGGGGCAGGGGTCGGGGCGCGTCCATCGCCGGATTGGATCCGCCAGATATCTGGCCGTCGCTCCTTGAAGGACGCCGGCCCGCCCTGCATAGTCATGGCTCGCCGTGCGTCCCTCACCCCTGGCTCGACCGGAGTTCCCCCCATGCGTCGTACCCGTTTCCGTTTCCGTCGGCTCCCGGTTCTTCGCGCGACGGATTTCCTGGGCCTGCTGCTGGCCGTCGTCCTGGTTCCCGCGGGGTCCGTCGCGGCGCAGCAGGCCGCTGTCGCAAAGCCGGCGGCCGCGTCGTCGAGCGCCTCGGGTCTCAAGGTGCTCAACGTGGACGACTACGGACGGTGGAAGCGCATCACCTCCGCCGACCTGTCGGCTGACGGCGCGTGGATGAGCTACGCCTATGCTCCCAACGACGGGGACGATACGCTCTTCGTGAAGGGACTGGACAACGGCAAGCTCTACACGGTGCCACGCGGGGCGTCGCCGAAGTTCTCCGATGACTCACGCTGGGTGGGGTACTTCATCAGCCCGCCGGAGCGGGAGGGGCGCGGGGGCCGCGGCGGCGCGCGGGGCGCCACCCCACCGGCGCGCGGGGGGCGTGGTGGTGGCGGCGGGGCCGAGGCCGCGCGCGCGTTCGAGCTGCTCAACCTGGCCACGGGCGACAAGTGGGAGGCGCCCAACGCGCAGGCGTTCGAGTTTTCAGATGGCGCGCGCTACCTGGCGGTGCACCTCAACAAGGCCTCGCGCGCGGATACCTCGCACAGCGGCTCCGACCTGCTGCTGCGGACGCTGGCCGACGCGAGCACACGCAACATCGGCAACGTGGACCAGTACCACTTTGACGACGCGGGAGACCTGCTGGCCTATACCGTGGACGCCGCCGAAAACCTGGGCAACGGGGTGTACCTGGTGGATCCCGCCGGCGGCACTACGCGCGTGCTGGACGCCGCCGCCGCGGAATTCGATGGCCTGGCCTGGAGCGCCCACGGGACCAACCTGGCGGCGCTGCGCGGCACCACGCCCAAGGACGCGAAGCAGCGCGTCAACGTCCTGCTGACCTGGACCGGACTCGGCGCGCAGGGCGGGCATCAAACCACGTACGACCCCGCCACCGCCGCGGATTTTCCCAAGGGCTATGTGTTGAGCGAATTCTCAACGCCCGACTGGAGCGACGACGGCTCGCGCGTGTTCGTCGGCATCAAGGCACAGGAGGAGGCGCGGCCCGAGAACGATGAGCCGCAGGCCAACGTGGACGTCTGGCACTGGAAGGACGACGAAGTGCAGTCCGTCCAGATCGTCCGGCTGCAGCGCGAGCTGCGGTCCACCCTGTCGGGCGCGGTGCTGCTGCCGCAGCGCCGGTTCGTGCAACTGGCGGACAGCGACATGGCGAATGTGCAACTGGTGGCCGACGGCCGCTGGGGCGTGGGCCGCAACGACACCACCTTCCGCGGCGAGGTGGCCTGGGGCGGCAGCCACGCCGACTACTACGCGGTGAACACCACCACGGGCGCGCGGACGCTCATTGCGGATACGCTGATGCGCACCATGGGCACGTCGCCCGACAGCAAGTGGTTCCTGTACCTGAAGAACGGCCACCTCTACGCCTATAACTTTGCGGCCGCGAAGAGTACGCAGGTGGATGGCGGCATGGACTTCGTGGACACCGACGATGACCACGCCTACGAGCGGCCCATCTGGGGGCTGGCCGGCTGGTCGCGCGACGGACACGATGTCCTGGTATATGACAAGTATGACCTGTGGGCCCTGCCGCTGGACGGGTCGGGCAAGCCCGCGAACCTCACCAGGGGCGTGGGCAAGGCGCAGCAGATCCAGTTCCGCGTGGTGCGCCTGGACCTGCCCGGGGGCGGCGGATTCGGGGGCTTTGGCGGCGGCGGCGCGCGCGTGGAGGACCACGGCATTGACCTCAGCCAGCCCATCACGCTCTCGGCATACGGCGAGTGGACCAAGAAGTCCGGCTACTGGACGCTTGACCCCGGCAAGGCGCCAAGCGCGCTGATCTACGAGGACAAGCAGGTGGGCAGCGCCTCCAAGGCGGAGAAGGCCGATCGGGTGATCTTCACTCGGCAGACCTTCCGCGAGTTCCCCGACTACTGGGTGAGCGGCACCAGCTTCGCGTCGCCCCGCCAGGTGACGGATGCCAATCCGTTCATCAGCGAATACGCCTGGGGCAGCAAGGTGCTCGTGGACTTCACCAACGCGCGCGGCCAGCACCTGCAGGGCACGCTCACGCTGCCGGCGGGCTACCAGCCCGGCAGGAAGTACCCGATGCTGGTGTACTTCTATGAGATCCTCTCGAATACACACCACACGTTCTCGATGCCGCGCTACGACGACCGGCCGCAGATGTCCACGTACGCCAGCAACGGCTACCTGGTGTTCGAACCCGACGTGCGCTACCAGATTGGCGCGCCGGGCAGCTCCGCGCTGGACTGCGTCACCAGTGGCGTGAAGAAGGTCATCGCACTCGGTTACGCCGACCCGGCGCACATCGGCCTGCAGGGACATAGCTGGGGCGGGTACCAGTCCAGCTTCATCCTCACGCAGACCAGCATGTTCGCCGCGGTGGTCACGGGCGCGCCGCCCACCGACCTCATCAGCTTTTACGACGAGACGTATCCGGGCTCAGGCACGCTGCAGCAGGGCATCACCGAAGTGGGTCAGGTGCGCATTGGCAAGGACGTCACGCCGTGGAACCACACCAGGCTCTACGAGGAACAGTCGGCGCTGTTCAATGCCCCGAAGATCACCACGCCCTTCCTGATCCTGCAGGGCACGGCTGACAACGCCGTGGACTGGCACCAGGGGCTGGAGCTGTACGCGGCGGCCAGGCGACTGGGCAAGAAGGTCATCTTCCTGTCGTACCCCGGCGAACCGCATCACCTGGCGAAAAAGCCCAACCAGATCGATTTCCAGATCCGCATGAAGCAGTTCTTTGACCATTACCTCAAGGGGGCGCCGGAACCCGACTGGATGAAGAACGGCGTGCCGCAGGTCCACAAGGGAGGACCCATCCGATGAAACGCCCTGCTCTTCACTCACTGACCCGTTCCGCGCTCGTACTCCTGGCCGCGCTGGCCATGGTGCCGGCGGCGCGGGCCCGCGCGCAGGATGATGCGTCGCCGCACAAGCGCGCCCCTGATGGCAAGAAGGTGCTCACCCTGGCCGACTACCCGGAGTGGAAGCGCATCACCGGCGCCGCCATCAGCAACGATGGCAAGTGGACCACGTACACATACGCGCCCAACGCGGGCGATGACACGCTGTTCGTGAAGCAGCTCGATGGCGCCACGCTGTATCGCGTGCCGACGGGCTCGGCGGCGGGTGGCGGCCGAGGGCGCGGCGGATTCGGCGGCGGCGGCGGCGGTGGCGCGCAGTTCACCGACGATTCGCACTGGGTGGCGTATTTCGTGAATCCGCCGGCGCCGGCACCGGCACCGGGCGCCCGTGGGCGGGGGCGGAATGGTGGCGGCACGCAGCCCCAGCGCCACCTGGAGCTGCGCAACCTGGCCTCCGGTGACACCTGGGACGTCACCGGCGCTTCGGCATTCCAGTTCTCTCCTGACTCCCGCTTCCTCGCCATCAAGATGCGCGGAACCCCCGGCGACAGCTCGCACCAGGGCACCGACCTGCTCCTGCGTCGCTTGGACGACGGCCTGACGCGCAATGTGGGCAACGTGGATCAGTACGCGTTCGACTATACCGGCGGCCGGCTGGCCTACACCGTCGATGCCGCCGACAACCTGGGCAACGGCGTGTACCTCATGGACCTGGGCAGCGGCACGGTCCGCACGCTCGACGCGCACTCCGAGGAATACGATGGGCTCGCGTGGCGGGACTCGTCCGCGGACCTCGTGGCCCTGCGCGGCGAAACGGCCAGCGGCCAGGAGCTGCGCGCCAACACGCTGCTGGTGTGGACGGGCGTGGAGGGAGCGAAATCGCCGCTGGTGTGGGACCCCACGCAGGACGCGACCTTTCCCGCGGGCTACGTGCTGAGCGAATACTCGGCGCCCCAGTGGAGCCGCGACGGTGCGCGCGTATTCGTGGGCATCAAGCGCCAGCAGGAGGCCCCGCCCAAGGGGGGCGCCGAGATTGCCAACGTGGACGTTTGGCATCACGCGGATGTGGATCTGCAGTCGGCGCAGATGATCCAGATCGGGCGGCTGCGCCGCGCGACGCTGGCGTCGTCGTTCACGCTGGCCTCCCACCATTTTGCGCAACTGGCGGACAGCAACATGAGCACCGTCACGCCGGCGGGCGACGGCGCGTACGTCGTGGGACGCGATCCCTCGCCGTACGACCACGACTTCAGCGAGGGGGCGCCCGACCGCGCCGACTACTACCGGGTGAACTCGGCAACCGGTCAGCGTACCCTGATAGCGAGGCACCTGCTCCGCACCATGGGCACGTCCCCGGACGGGCGCTGGTTCCTGTACCTGCTGGGTGGCCACGTGATGGCGTACGACCTGCAGGCCGGCCGCACGGTGAACGTGGACGCGGCAACCGGCAGGAGTTTTGTCAACACTGATGACGATCACGCCGCCGAGAAGCCCATCTGGGGCGTGGCCGGCTGGACCAGGGACGGGAAGGCCGTGCTGCTGTATGATAAATATGATATCTGGGAGCTGCCCCTGGACGGGTCCAGGGGGCGCGACCTGACGGCCGGCGCGGGCGCCGCGCAGGACGTGCAGTTCCGGCTGGCCCGGCTGGGGGGCGGCGGACGCGGTGGCCGCGGCGGCTTCGGTGGCGGCAGCGCCGAGCCCGTGGACCTGTCGCAGCCGCAGGTGCTCTCGGCGTATGGCGAGTGGACCAAGAAGTCCGGGTACTGGCAGATGCCGGCCGGTGGCGGCCAGCCGGTGGCCCTCATCTGGGCCGACAAGGACATTGGCGGCGCGGAGAAGGCCGAGGACGCCGACCGCGTGATCTTCACCCAGCAGACCTTCCAGGAATTTCCCGACTACTGGGTGAGCGACGCCAGCTTTGCGTCGCCCAGGAAGATCACTGACGCCAACCCGCAGCTCGCGGAGTACGCGTGGGGCCGGCGCGTGCTCATTGACTACAAGAACAGCAAGGGGCAGCGCCTGCAGGGCACGCTCACCCTGCCCGCCGACTATCAGCCCGGCAGGAAGTATCCCATGCTGGTGTACATCTACGAGATCCTGTCGAACACGAACCACCAGTTTTCCATGCCCGTGTACGACGACCGGCCGCACATGAGCGAGTACGCCAGCGACGGCTACCTGGTGTTCTCGCCGGACATCGTCTATGAAATTGGCAAGCCCGGCTCCTCGGCGCTGGACTGCGTGACCGCCGGCGTGAAGAAGGTGATCTCGCTGGGGTATGCCGACCCTGCGCACATCGGGCTGCAGGGGCACAGTTGGGGCGGGTACGAGAGTTCGTTCATCCTCACGCAGACCAACATGTTTGCCGCGGTGGTCACCGGCGCGCCGCTCACCGACCTCATCAGCATGTACGGCGAACTGTACAAGCAGAGCGGCCAGTGGAACGGTGGCATCCTGGAGACCAGCCAGGGGCGGATGGGCGCCGACGTGACTCCCTGGAACGCGACGCAGCTCTACATGAGCCAGTCGCCCGTGTTCAACGTGCGGAAGATCCAGACTCCGTTCATGATCCTCCAGGGGACCGCCGACGGCGCGGTGGACTGGGACCAGGGATTGGAGTTCTACAATGCGGCGCGGAAGAATGGCAAGGACGTCATCTGGCTCTCGTATCCCGACGAGCCGCACCACCTGGCCAGGAAGCCCAACCAGATTGACTTCCAGATCCGCATGAAGGAGTTCTTCGATCACTACCTGAAGGGCGCGCCGGCGCCCGACTGGATGAAGTACGGCGTGCCGCAGGTGGACAAGCAGGCGGCCACGCGCAAACTGGACACGTCGCTGGGGAGTGACGGCGGCGGGTCGTGACCGCCGGCTTACACATGGAGCAAGGTCCGGATTCGGGGGGTTGCATCACCCGGGCCTTGCGACAACCGCCGGAAATCGGCATCTACCATGCAAAGGGGCGGCCTATGACCATCACCTGCATGCGATCGTTTCATCGGGCTGTCGCGCCCGCCGCGGTTTGCGCGGGGCTGCTGCTCGCGCTGGCGCCGGCCCTGGCGGCGCAGGGCGCGCGCCGCGACACCGCGGCCAGAGCCAGCGTGGTGGGTACCGTGCGCGCCACCGGTGGCGCGCCGGTGGCGGGGGCGGAGGTGCAGGTGGGGCCCCAGTTCCGGACCACCACCGACTCGGCGGGCGCGTTTGAACTTCACGGACTGCCCGTGGGCGTGGTGGACATCGAGGTGCGGCACCTGGGGTTTGCCCCGCTCATCACGGAGTGGGAGCTGGGGCCCGACACCATGACGCTGAACCTGCAGATGCGCGAAAACCCCACGCAGCTTCCCGCGGTCCAGGTGAAGTCGGACCGGGAGCCCTACCAGTCCCGGCTGGACGGCTTCTATCGCCGGATGAAGCAGGGCAACGGCCACTACCTGACGCGCAGCGAGCTGGATCGATATCCCGGCCGCACGCTCACGGAGATGCTGGCCAGGTTTCCGGGAGTCACTCGCTACCAGTTACCCGGGGCGGGCGAGGGCATTCATATAGCTGGGCAGAGCTGCGTGCCGCTGGTGGTGATTGACGGCTTCCCGGCCACCTCCGGCACCCTGGCCAACCGGGGGTTTGACCTGGACATGTTCGACCCGGTGGGAGTGGAGGGGGTGGAGATCTACCGGTCGGGACTGACGGCCCCGCCTGAGCTCATGGGTGCGTACGGCCAGGGCAGTTGCGGAATGATCGCCGTCTGGTCGCGTCCCATGCGGCCGAACGTGCGGGCCAGTCAGTTGCCGCCGGAGGGGGCTGTCAATATCGATTCGCTGCTGCGGGCGAAGACCGTGTACACGATGGGGGCTGTGGACGTACCCGCCGTGTATGTGACGGGCACCGCCCAGCCCAAGTATCCGGATTCACTCTACCGGGCTCGCGTGTCGGGCGAGGTGCTGGCGCGGTTCGTGGTGGACACGGCGGGGCGCGTGGAGAAGGGTTCGGTGGAGATCGTCTCGAGCACGCATGAGCAATTCTCGAACTCGGTGCGGGTGGCACTGGAGCGGGCGCGATTTGCCCCGGCGGTTGTGGGCGGGCGGCCCGTGCGCGAGGTGGTGAAGATGCCCTTTGAGTTCCGGCCCTCAGCGGACTCAGCCGGGGGGTCGGATGGCGGCGGGGGCGGCCTGCCTGGGCGCGGGACAACGCCCACTCTATAGTAGTGGCCCTTCCGCCTGTTGACGTCGGCGGCACACCGGACCCTGACGGGCCGGAAATTGCAGCGGGGACTTTCGAATCGGTAAGTCGTTGCCCCGCAATGTGATACACAATTCCAGGGGGCATCGGCCAGACCTTACCATTCGCGATGTGACCGATCCCCGCCCTCCCGCAGTTTCACAACTGAACGGGAGTCTTGCGGGCCGTTGGTTTGTGGTGCAGGTTAGGCGGGCGTAACCCCGTTGGATTTGCCCACATGTGTGTGGTAGCTGCGACCGCTTTCCCGTCGCCGAATGTACAACCACACCGAGTGGTGGCCGCGCCGTGCGGCAGCAGTTCCATGTTCCACTTCCCTGTGGACCTTTTTCGGATGAGGATGACACGATGACCTGGAGTCGGATGAGAGGTTGGCTCGTCCCTCTCGCTGCGGTGAGCCTGATGGCCTTTGTGGCCACGCCCGCGGCGGGACAGACCGTCGTCACCGGCAAGGTGACGAACCAATTCGGCGCTCCGGTGCCGGGAGCCACGGTGGTGATCAGCTCGCTGAAGCTGGGCGGCACCACGAACGAAGAGGGCGTGTACGTGATCACGGTTCCCGAGGCGCAGGCGCGCGGTCAGGCAGTGGATGCCACGGCGCGCTTCATCGGGTACTCCCCCCTGTCCCAGTCGGTGACGCTGAGCTCCGGGTCGCATACCCTGGACTTCTCGCTCAAGGCCGACCCCTTCCGCCTGCAGGCGGTGGTGACCACGGGCGTGGCCGACTCGACGTCAGCCAAGAACCTCACCTTCTCGGTGGCCAAGGTGGATGCCGCCCAGATCGATGTGGTGCCGGCGTCGGACCCGGTAACCGCGCTGGCCGGCAAGGTGGCCGGTCTCGTGGTGAACACGGGCACGGGCTCGCCGGGCGGTGGCTCGGTGGTTCGCCTTCGTGGTTCGCACTGCATCCAGATCGGGTGCGGTGACCCGCTGATCATCATTGACGGCGTCGTCACCACGCAGGGCATCGCGGACATCGATGTCACGAACATCCAGTCCATGGAAGTCCTGAAGGGCGCGGCCGGTGCCTCGTTCTACGGGTCGAACGCCGCCAACGGCGTTATCGCCATCACCACCAAGAGCGGCGCCAACCTGGCCGAGAACCATGTCTCGATCACGGCGCGCGGTGAGTATGGCGATAACAGCATCGCGCACTACCCGTCATTCAATACCGGTACGACGATGACCTTCGACGCCAATGGCGCGGTCGTCCTCAACTCCAGCCTGAATCCGGTGACCACGGGCTCGCCGTTCGACGATGCCGCGTATCCCACCACCGGGCCCAACCGCTACCGCGACCAGATGAAGCTGTGGACCAACGACAACAACTTCTATCGGGGCAGTGTGCAGTTGGGGTTGCGTCGTGGAAACACGAACTTCATGACCACGTACACGTCAGATCACAACGGCGGCATCGTGCCCTTCCGCAATGGTGCGTTCAGCCAGAATGCGCACATGAGCATTGACCAGGGCATTGGTGACAAGCTGGATCTTTCCACCAGCATCACCTACGCCAACCAGGACATCAGCAACGGGGGAGACTGGTTCGCACTGTACCAGGCGCCGCCGATGATTGACCTGCGTCATCCGCCCAACGGCTACACGGCGGCCGACCCGAACAAGGTCACGGACACCACGACCTTCTTCCCGAACCTGCCCGACTGGGCCGACCCCAGCGATCGCGGCAACCCGCTGTACGGCCTGTCCATCTCGTCCAGCGCCTACAATCAGCAGCACTTTGTGGGATCGCTTTCGGGGACTTACCGGCCCACCACCTGGCTGAACATCCGGGCCAACTACGGTACCGACCGGTCCGAATCCAAGAGCATTTCCTACACGCCGCGCGGCTCGATCACGAGCAGCGGTTCGCACACGGGCCTGGGGAGCTACGGCACGAGCACGGACAACAACCTGTCGTGGAACTCCATGCTGCGCGCCACGGCGACCAAGCTCTTCCCGCACGACATTCTGTCGACGACCAGCGCGGCATACCTGATGGAGAACGACCATTACACGGGTGTGAACGCGAGCGCCAGGCAGCTCAACGTGAACGGGGTCACGACCCTGAACGCCGGTGACGCGGGCCAGCTCCGTGTGAGCTCGAACGACAACATCGAGCGCACCACCAGCTTCATGGCGTCGGAAGACATCAACATGCGCGACCGCTACATCCTGAGCGGGCTGTACCGCAGGGACGGGTCGTCGCTGTTCGGCCCAGACGCGCGGTGGAATGACTTCTACCGGGTGTCCGGCGCCTATCGCATCACGCAGGACATCAACATCCCGGGCGTGCAGGAGTTGAAGGTGCACGTCGCGCAGGGAACTGCCGGTCTGCGGCCTGGCTACTCGTACCAGTACGAGACCTACTCCATCAGCGGCGGTCAGTTCAGCAAGAACACGCTGGGCAACAAGGACCTGAAGCCGGCCGTGCTGACGGAGCTGGAGTATGGCATCGATGCCGACTTCCTGAACCGCTACACGGCGCAGATCACCTACTCCAACGATAAGACGAAGGGCGCGTTCCTCAACGTCCCGCTCTCGCTTGCCGCTACGGGCGGATTCCAGGGCCAGTGGCAGAACGCGGCAGACATCACCTCGAATACGCTTGAAGGTGTGCTGCAGACCCGCGTCATGGACCGGCGCACCTTTACCTGGGACCTTTCGTTCACGGCCGACCACACCACGCAGAAGATTGACAAGCTGGGTGCGGCGCCGTTCCCGGTAAATGCCGGTGGCCAGGGTCAGGGTGTGTTCTGGTACCAGTCGGGTGAAAAGCTCGGTATCATCTACGGCACGAAGTTCGTGAAGACCATTGCCGAGGCGATCACCAACAACAACCCGAACTTCCCCAGCACCAACGCGGCGGACTATGTCGTGAATCCGCTGGGGTATGTGGTGCTGGCTGCGAAACGGAACACCAAGGACGAGCGTCCCATTCCGTACATCGACGCCACTGGCAATAAGAAGTTTGTCATCGGCGACGTGACGCCAAAGGCCAACTACGGCCTGAACAACGACTTCCGCTGGAACCGCGTGAGCATCCACACGCTGCTTCGTGGCCAGCTTGGCGGCGAGGTGTACAACTTCAGCAAGCAGTGGCGTATGCAGGACCTGCGCGCGGGCGAGATCGACATGGTGGGCGTCCCGCAGACGCAGAAGATCGCCGAGGCGTTCTTCACGCAGGGGCTGTACAACGGCCTGGATCCCGCGAACTTCTTCGTGGAGTCGGGCGCATACCTGAAGTTCCAGGAACTGGCCATTGGCTATGACCTGAACCCGCGCTGGTTCCCGAAGGTTGGCCTGGGCCAACTGGCCGGGGTGAAGGTCTCGCTGTTGGGCCGGAACCTGTACACCTGGACGAATTACACCGGCTTTGATCCTGACGTTACGTCGGGTGGCGACCTGAACTTCCGCATTGACGGGTTCCGGTATCCGCCGTTCCGGTCGTTCACCGGCCAGATCGAAGTCCGCTTCTGATCCTTACCGCCCACTTATTGGAGCTGAATCACATGAACATGCATGGAACCTTCCGGGCGGTGATGGCCGGGGCCGCGCTGCTGACGGTGGCAGCGTGTACCCAGGACCTCAACGTCCCGAACACCCAGAACCCCGACGTCGCGCGCGCTACGGCGACGCCGGGGGACGTACAGAGCCTGGCCCAGAGCGCCGCGAGGGACTGGTATGTCGGCTCAACCGAGGTTGATCCCTGGATCATGCTGAACGTCACCGCGGATGTGGCGACGATGAACTACGGCAACTTTGGCGCCCGGTTCAACAACCTGCAGCCGCGCATTCCGTACAACAACAACGTCGCCAGTGGCGACGCCGAGGTTGCCGAGGACCCGTGGAACAACATGTATGGCTCGCTTGGCGAGGCCAACGACGTGCTGCGGGCGATTGATGCCGGCGTAGTACTGCCCGGCGGCACGGACAAGTACAGGGCGCTGGCTCTCTGGGCGAGGGCTGGCTCACTGCAACTGCTGGCGATGGTGTATGACTCCGCGTTTGCGATCGACCAGAACTTCGATCCGACCACGACCACTGCGCAGTTGATCGGCTATAAGGACATGGAGGCCTACACGCTTGCGAAGCTGGATACGCTGATTGCGTTGACCAGCACCCAGAGCGAGACCTACTCCAAGAGCGACTTCCCGCTGGAAGGCGGCCTCACCTCGGCCAAGATGACTCGCTTCGCCAACACCATGGCCGCGCAGCTCCTGACGTTCACGCCACGCACCGCGGCCGAGGCGGCCACGGTGGACTGGACCAAGGTCCTGGCGTATGCCGACAAGGGCATTGGAACTGGCTCTGCCGGCGCGCCCTTTGACTTCAATGTCATTGGCGACTACAACACGTGGTGGTCGGATCTTGTCAGCTACATGGACATGCCGAGCTGGATGATGGTGGACCTGAAGCTCATCCATCAGATGTCGCCCAACGTCCCGTCGCAGTACGCGGGCACCCCGACGGGGTGCTCTTCTGGCGACGATGCATGCTATGACGCGACGTACGCCCCTGGAGCGGGACACGACCTGCGCCTGGGCGTTGACGTGTCCTCTCCCGACATCGATACGGACACGGCGGGCACGGACTTCATCTACGCCCGTGTTGTGCAGGGCGATCCGCGCCGCGGCATCTACATGCAGAGCCCGTACTACCATGTGCGGCACTGGTCCTACACGTACGACGCCCCGAATCCGCAGGTTGGCCCGGTGCCGTGGACCTACGCTGCCGGCAACGACCTGATCAAGGCCGAGGCGCTGATCCGCTCGGGTGGTGACCGCAACCTGGCCGCCACGCTGATCAACAACACCCGCGTGACCCGCGGTGGGCTTACGCCCATGACCGCGGCCAACACGGATGCGGAATTCATGCAGGCCATCACGTATGAGCGCGAAGTTGAGTTGTATGCCAGCAACGGCTACGGTCACTTTGCCATGCGGCACATTGACTCGCTGCAGACGGGAACGGTGCGCCACCTGCCGTTGCCCGCGGCTGAACTCCAGACAGACGGGTTGCCCGTGTACACCTACGGCGGCGCCGTCGAGAACCCGACTGGCATGAACATGGTGCCGGGTTCGGCTGGCCATCAGTTGATGCTGGATCTCTCCCACCTGCAGCACGGGCCGTTCCGCACCCTGGCGCTGCCCGATGGACAGCAGATGCAGATGCTGGTGCCGAAGCCGATTGTCCGGCCGTCCCGGTCGGCGATCAAGCAGTAAGAAGCAGCAGCACCAGTACAGTTCCAAAAGGAATCGGGCGCATACCCAAATGGGTATGCGCCCGATTCGCTTGTGGGTCCTGACGTGCTCAAGTCGTCATGAGGCCAATAATTCGCTAGTCCTTCTTCTGGCCCAGCTTGAGTTCCGCGCAGGTGAACACGCCCGCTTCATCGCGGCCATCGGAGTTGGGGCCGTACACGTTGACGTGGTAGGTACCCGTGGTGGGCAGCGCAAATGAGAGGCTGGTTTCAAGCGATCCCGCCCCTGTGCTCATGGAGATTTGCGGGAACTGGGAGACGTTCAGGAGCGGAATGGCGTTGGACCCGCACGGGCCGGACGCCACGGCCCAGTAGAGCCGCATCGGGTCCTGGTACTGCGGGAGGCGCACGTTGAGCGTGGCGCGGGTGGCGTTCGGCCCGTCGGCCACCATTTGCACCGAGCCGGACGCATCGATGCGGGTGGGGGTCAGCGAGTTGGGGTCGTGCAGGACGTGGCGCTTGAAGCTGCCGGTCCACTCGAGCAGGGCCGGGCCTACCTTGCCCTGGGCCGCCTGGGCCTCGATGTTGGCCGGGGAAACCCCGCTGCTGCTGCTGGCGCCGCCGGACGCGCAGCCCGCAGCCGCGGCCGCGAGCAACCCGAGTGAGGCGGTTCGAATTCTGGTAACACGCACGATGGCACTCCTGTTGTAAGTGGTTGGCAGAAAAGCATACAGATCCCCGGACGGGGGCGGAAGAGTGGCACCAGAACTCTACCCCGGGATTGCGGGTTGGTGCGCCCCGCATAATGATTGGCCCGGTCCTGCCAGCAACTTTCTCCCAGCCATGAGACTTGCCATGACACCCTCCCGATCCCCTGGACACCTCCTGATGCTGGCCGCTGGCGCGGCACTGCTGGCGGCCTGTGGTGGCTCCGCGGCAACCCCGGCCGCCCAGACGCCCTCGCCCGCCGCCGGGCCGGCGGTCCATGCCGCGTCAGCCGGCGTGCCGGCCTCCGCGGGCGCAGGGCTACCCTCCGGCGTGACGGCCGCCATGGTGGCCGAAGGCGACTCCATCTTCAACGCGCGGCGGAGCTGCAACCGCTGTCACGGACTGGGTGGTACCAACGGCCGGAACGGGCCGGACCTGACGACCGGGAACTACGAGCACGCGAACGGCAGCTTTGCGTCCATCCTGCAGGTGATCAATGAGGGAGTGTCCCGGGACCAGATCAAGGACAAGTCACACCGGTTTCCCATGGGCCCGCGCGGCGGGTTGGACCTGACGGACGAGCAGGTGAAGGAAGTGGCGGCCTACGTGTGGACGCTGGGCCACCATTAGCCCAGGAGCGTCAGAGCTCCATTGTCCCCTCGCACACCATCACACTGCGGCCTCCCACGCGAACGGCGGTGATGCGGGAGTCCTGCCGGTCGGCCTCGACCTCCAGGATGCTGGGCCGCCCCATTTCAAAGCCCTGTTCCACCACCCAGCGCAGCCTGTTGGTGGGGCGCGCGTCGCGGCTGGCCAGGTAGCCACCCAGCGCCGCGCAGGCGCTGCCGGTGGCGGGGTCTTCGGGGACGCTGAGCCCCGGGGCAAACATGCGCGCGCGGATGTCCGAGTCCGGGAGCTCCGGGTCAAACGCAAAGACAAAGATTTCGCGAGTCCAGTAGTCGCCCAGGGCCTGCTGCCATGCGTCCAGGTTCACCTGGGCGCGGGCCACGGCGCCACGATCGCGCACCGGGACAAAGAGAAAGGGCAGTCCGCATGAAACCCCCTGGGCGCTGAACTCGGCGTCCAGCAGGTCGCCTGGGGCCAGGGAGAGCACCCTGGCCAGCGCGTCTCGAGGGGGTGGGGGCGGACCGAACTCCGGGAGCTGCGCCACTGAGAGCTGGGCAGACACCGGGCGGCCAGCCTCGGCGCTGATGACAACCGGCACCGGTCCCACGCCCTCCTCGAACACGATGCTGGTGGTGGGTCCGGTGAGCTTGATGAGGCCCGCGTGCGCCAGCACGTGGGCCGTGCCTACCGTGGGGTGACCCGCAAAGGGCATCTCGCGTTCCGGGGTGAAGATGCGCACTCGGCGCGTGTGCGCCGGATTGTCCGGTGGCAGGACAAAGGTGGTTTCGGAGAAGTTGAACTCGCGCGTGATGGCGAGCATGGCGGTGTCGGGGATGTCGCGGGCGTCGGGGAAGACGGCGAGCTGGTTGCCGCCAAAGCGGTGGTCGGTGAAGACATCGGCGGTGTAATAGTGGGCGCGCATGAGTCCGGATCTCGAGGGTCGTGGATGGGGATAAATAACGCGGTGACAGGGATCCCTGAACTTGCAGCCCGTACGCTTCAGCGCCAGCTTCCAGCCTCGCTGTACACAATTGCGGCCTGTATTCGCAGGCCTGCGGCTCCTGACCATCGCACACGCATGATCCTTGGACGTGGACCCTGGTTGCGTAGTGGACGCTGGTGGCGACGTGAAACTTCGCTGCGACGTGGACTTTCCTTGCTTGCCGTGGCCGGAGCGCTGAATGCGCCGCTCGCGGCGCAGACCGGCGCGCGCGTTTATGGCACCGTGACCGACAGCGTTCACCGGCGCGCGCTGCCTGGCACGACGGTGACGGTGGTGCCGCTCGATGTCTCCGGGAGCTGGCAGGCCGTGGCGGACTCGAGTGGGCGCTTTGCCCTGGACTCACTCCCGCAGGGGCCGTACGTCGTGTCCGCCCGTCATGCGTGGCTTGACTCCATCGGCCTGGCGATCCCGCCCGACACGATCACGCTGGTGGCGGGGGCGGCGAGCCGAGTGAGCCTTGGGGTCCCGTCGCCAGCGACGATCTATGGTGAATCCTGCCACGCGCCGCTCACGTCCGGGAAGGGAATTATAGTAGGATACGTAAGAAGCGCCGAATCGGGCGCGGCGGTAGCCGGCGCCGCCGTGGGGGTCCTGTGGAACGACTTTACCCTCGATATGAAGACGCTGCACGTCCACACGTTCGAGCAGGGCGGCTATGTGCGCACCGATTCCGCGGGTGCGTTTCGCGCGTGCGGCATTCCCACGCTCAAGGCGCTGACAATCCAGGCGCAACTGGATCCCGTGCGGAGCACGGGCGTCATGGATGCAGAGATCGATTCGTCGGGACTGCTGCTCACGTCGTTCAGGCTCGGGGTGGAACCGCATACGAAGCCAACGGGGCCCTACGCGATTTCGGGCATCGTGAAGGCCGAGGACGGGACGGTAGTGCCACATCCGCACGTCTCGCTGGTGGGGGACACGGTGCGGACCACCGGTGATGACGAGGGACACTTCCGGCTCACGGGGCTGTACCCGGGGACGGTGGGCGTGCAGGTGCAGGCCATCGGCTACTCTCCCACGCGTGTCACGGCTGAGGCCGGCCCTGGCGGGCTGCCCGTGTCCGTGTTCCTGATGCCGGCCGCCGTGATGCTCGACTCCGTGCAGGCGTTCGCCCGGCGCGCGGGGGTGCCGGCGTGGAAGGAGGACTTTGACGAACGGCTGCACGCTCACGTGGGTGGCGCGCTGATGACCGCCGCGGACATCCGGCAGCGAAGTCCGCACGAGACCACCGACCTGCTGCGTTCGGTGCCATGGCTGACGGTGAACGGGACGGGCCTGGATGCGAAGGTGGAACTCCGGCTGAAGCCGATGACCGGAGAGCGGATTGGCGTGGAGTCCTGTCCGCAGGTTTACGTGGATGGGGTGGAGTGGAAGGCCGACGAGAGCCTGAACCTCATTGCGCCCAGCGTGCTGTACGGCATGGAAGTGTACCGGCACGGCGAGGTATCGCCGGCCGGGTATGCCAACCCCTGCGGACTGATCTTCTTCTGGACCAAGTGATTCCCGGGTGCGGGATCTGCACCGGGCGCGGGTACCCAGTGTAAGCATCGCGTGAGATTTCAGCGGGGAAATCAACGCTCGACGCGTGCGCCGTGTAGTAGAATAGAGAAGCGTCTGTGCGGGCCCCGCCGGGAGCCCGCCTTTGCGTCGGGGCCATCGTGTCCCGGCCGGCCCCCCCGCCCGCTTGAACCTGATGTCTTCCGCGCTGCACGCGCTGTTCGCTTTCCTGTTCAAGTATCCCCTGTCGGTGTTCCAGCAGGGAGATCTTGCCTTTGGCGCGCCCATTCCGGTGGTAGTGCTGGTGGTGCTGGTGCTGGCGCTCGCGGTGCCCGCGCTGCTCAGCTACACGCGGGCCCGCGGCAGGAGCACGCGTGGCGACCGGTGGGTGCTGGTGGGGGTGCGGACGGCGGTGCTGCTGGTGCTGGCGCTCTGCCTCTTCCGGCCCATGCTGCTGCTCTCGGCGGCGGTGCCGCAGCGCAACTTCGTGGGTGTGCTCATTGACGATTCGCGCAGCATGCAGATTGCGGACCTGGACGGCCTGCAGCGCGCGGACTTTGTGCGAGCGCAACTGGCGGGCGCGCACCCCGCGTTGCTGGATGCGCTGGAGAGTCGGTTCCAGGTGCGCCTCTTTCGCTTTGGGGCCAGCGCGGCGCGCGTGGACAGCGCGGGTGGGCTGGTGTATGACGAGCGGGAGACGCACCTGGCGGCCGCCGTCGAGGCGGCGCAGCGCGAACTGGAATCGGTGCCGCTGTCGGGGCTGGTGGTGGTGAGCGATGGGGCAGACAATTCGCACCAGGCCATGGCCGACGAACTCCTGCGATTGCGGGCGCGGCGGGTGCCGGTGTTCACCGTCGGGGTGGGCGCGGAGCAGTTTGACCACGACATCGAGATCCAGCGCGTGGAGACACCGCGCACGGTGATCAACCACAGTACGCTGGTGGTTGACGTGCTCGTGCGCCAGCGCGGCTACGCGGGGCGGCGGGTGCCGCTGGTGATTGAGGACGCGGGAGAGGTGCTGGCGCGCACGGACGTGACGCTGCCGGCGGATGGCGACGCCGCGCCGTTGCGCATACACGCGCTGATGAACCGCCCGGGGGCGCGGGTGCTCACCTTCCGGATTCCCGTGCAACCTGGCGAGCAGGTGACGCAGAACAACGTACGCACCGCGCTCGTGAATGTGCGGGGCGATCGGCAGAAGGTGCTCTACGTGGAGGGGGAGCCCCGTTACGAGGTGCGTTTCATCCGCGCGGCCATCGCGGCCGATTCCAGCCTGCAGCTCGTGGTGCTGCAGCGTACGGCCACGAACAAGTTCCTGCGGCTCAACGTGGACAGCGCGGAGGACCTGGCGGGCGGGTTCCCGACCTCGCGCACGGAGCTCTTCAAGTACCAGGCGGTGATCCTGGGCAGCATCGAGGCCAGCTTCTTCACGCCGGACCAGATGGCCATGCTGGTGGACTTCGTGAACGTGCGGGGGGGCGGGCTGCTCATGCTGGGGGGGCGGCGGGCGTTCGCGGAAGGGGGCTATACGGGAACGCCGCTGGCCGACGTGATGCCCGTGGTGATCGATGGGCCGGCGACGCTGGATTCGCTCGCCTTCCTGGCCGACCTGCAGGTGAGGCTGACGCCCGCTGGCATGGCGAACGCCGTGACGCAGCTTGGCGGGAGCGACTCGGCGTCCATCAGGCGGTGGCGTGAGCTGCCCATTGTGACGTCAGTGAACCGGATGCGCGGCGTGAAGCCGGGAGCGGTGACGCTGGTGCAGGGGCTGGTGCCGCCCGGCGGTCGCGCGCGGGCGTCGGGCCAGCCGCTGGCTGCGTACACGCAGCCCGTGCTGGCCTTCCAGCATTACGGGCGGGGAGTGGCGTACGCGCTGCCGGTGCAGGATACGTGGCAATGGCAGATGGATCCCGGCATGCCGGTGGGCGACCTGACGTTCACGACGTTCTGGCGGCAACTGCTGCGGCAGCTCACCACCGGCGTGCCCGGCCGCGTGACCGTGACGGCGGCGACTGACCAGGTGAACCCGAACACGCCCATCCAGTTGCAGGCCGAGGTGGTGGACAGTTCATATGTGGACGCAAATGACGCGAAGGTGCTGGCGCACGTGACCGCGCCCAGTGGCGCGACGCGTGACGTGCCGATGGAGTGGACGGTGCACCAGGACGGCGTGTATCGCGCCACGTTCACGCCGAGCGAGCAAGGTGTGCTGCGCATCCGGGTGGAGGCCACGCGAGGGCGGGCGCCCGCGGTGGTGGATTCCACGTTCGTGCGCGTGGCGGACCTCAACAGCGAATTCACGGACGCGGAGATGCGGGCCGACCTGCTCAAGCGCATCGCGAGCGAGACGGAGGGCCGGTTCTACACGCCGGCCACCGTGCAGCGCCTGCCGCAGGACCTGAGCACCACGCATCGCGGGGTGACGGTGGTGAACGAGATGGACCTGTGGGACATGCCCATCGTCTTCCTGCTGCTGGTGGCGCTGGCGGCGGGCGAGTGGTGGTACCGGCGCGCGCGGGGGTTGGCATGATGCGACGCGCTGCGATGGCCATCGTCCTGTCCTTGCTGTCGGCCACCGGTGCCCGCGCCCAGACCCAGGTGCTGATCGTGAGCGGACTGGGCGGCGCGCCGCGGTACACCCAAGAGTTCGGCGACCTTGCCCAGCGCCTGGCAGGCGCCATGCATTCGCGTTTTGGGCTGGCCGACAGCAACGTGACGTGGCTGGGCGAACGCGCCGTGGCTGGCCTGCCGCATTATGCCGGTGAATCCACCGGGCCAAACATCGAAGCGGCGCTGGGCAAGGTGGCCTCGAAGGCCCGCCCCGGCGCCGAGGTGCTGCTGGTGCTCATCGGGCATGGCAGCGGGTCCGGCGCCGAGAGCAAGGTGAGCCTGCCTGGGCCCGATCTCACCGCCCAGGACCTGGCGCGGTTGCTGGCGCCACTTTCCGGGCAGCGGGTTGCGGTGGTGGACCTGGCCAGCGCCAGCGGTGACGCCCTCGGCGTGCTCTCCGCGCCTGGTCGCGTGGTGATTGCCGCTACGAAGAGCTCGTTTGAGCGCAACGAGTCGCAGTTCGGGGGCTTCTTCGTTGACGCGCTTACCAAGGATGGCGCCGATACGGACAAGGACGGGCGGGTCTCGTTGCTGGAAGCGTTTCAGTATGCGGCGCACGAGACCGAACGCTATTACGCTGACGGCAACCGCATCCAGTCGGAGCACGCGCAACTGGATGACGACGGGGATGGCAAGGGGACGGGCGCGCCCGACGGCCGGGCCGGCGACGGCCTGCTGGCACGGCGGTTCTTCCTGGACGGTGGGGAGCGGGCGGTGGTGGCGGCCGCCAACGATCCGAAACTTGCCGCGCTGTACGCCCGGCGCTTCTCACTCACGGATTCGGTGCAGGCGCTCATGACGCGGAAGGAGAAGTTGCCAGCGGCGTCGTATGAGCAGGAGCTGGAGCGGCTGCTCGTGGCGCTCTCGCGCACCGGGCACGAGATCCGCGCGCTGGAAGGCTCGGCGAAGTCCGGGGGAGGCGCATCATGAGCGGCTTGGTTCTGCGCATCGGGCAAGGCGTCGTGACGCGATGCATCGGGGGCATCGCGGGCATCGCGTTGCGCGTCGGCGCCGCGGCGATAGTCGTGCTGGCCGCTGCGCCCAGTGCGCGCGCCCAGTCGGCGCCGCAGGCGCGCCAGCAGGCGCTGGCGCAGGCGGGCGTTGGCCGGTATTCCGACGCCGAGCAGACCGCCCGGCGCGGCACGCAGCAGCCTGGCGGCATTGCGGTGCAGAACACGCTGGGTGAGATCCTCGTGCTGCGCGGCCGGCGGGCGGAGGCGGAGAGTGCGTTCGTGCGCGCCGCCGTGCCGGGCTCCGGGGCGCCGGACAGCCTCATGGCGCGCTTCAACCTGGCGGCGGCGCACTACGAGGACGGCCGGCACGACCTGGCGCTCTCGGAGTTCGACCGTTTCATAGACGTGTACAACGCCCACGCCGACTCGCTGACCAGCGACGAGATGACCGCCGTGGCGCTGGCCGTGGAGCGCCTGGGCGCGACGAACCCCGAGCTGTTCAAGGACGCGCTGAAGGCATTTGACCGCGCCATCGCGCTGGATGGCACGAACCTGCGCGCGCGAAACGCGCTGGGCGAGATGTTCCTGGCCAAGTACAACAGCGCCGACGCGCAGCGCACTTTTGAGGGGGCGCTGGCCGTGGGTCCCGACGATCCGGGCGCGCTGCTCGGTGCCGCGCGGCGGCTGGCGTTCGATGGACAGCCGGGCGCCGATTCGCTGGTCAACCGCGCGCTGGCGATCAACCCCAGCTATGTGCCCGCGCTGGTGTTTCGCGCGAGCCAGCTCGTGGACCTGGAGTATCCGGCCCAGGCGCAGCAGGACGTGGATCGGGCGCTCAGCGTGAATCCCAACTCGGTGGGCGCGCTGGCGGTGGCAGCGGGGATCCGGTACGTGGCTGGCGACACCGTGGCATTTGGAAAGCTGAATGAGCGCGCGGAAGCGGCCAGTCCGCGCAATCCATCGTTTTACACGGACCTGGCGGAGAGCGCCGGCCGGGTGCGCCTGTACTCGGCGGCCGCCGCGTTTGCCCGGCAGGCCATCGTGGCCGACCCGCGCGCGTGGCACGCGTACGCGGTGCTTGGCATGAACCAGATGCGGCTGGGACAGATCGCCAAGGGGCGCGCAAGCCTGGAGACCGCGTTCAAGGGTGATCCCTACGATGTGTGGACCAAGAATACGCTGGACCTGCTGGATACGTTCAAGAACTATGATGAGGTCACGGACGGCAAGTTCCAGTTCATGATCGAGAAGGACGAGTCGGCCATCCTGTCCATCTACATGAAGCAGCTCGTGCAGCAGGCATACGACCTGTTCAGCACCCGCTACGGGTACACGCCGCCGCCACCCATCCGCATCGAGGTATATCGCAGCCACGCCGACTTCTCCGTGCGCACCGTCGGGATGGCCGGGCTGGGGGCGCTGGGCGTGAGCTTCGGGACGACGCTGGCGTTCGATTCGCCGGCGGCCAGGGATGCGGGCCCGTTCAACTGGGGCTCGACGATGTGGCATGAGCTGGCGCACACCTTCACGCTTGGCGTCTCCGACCACCGGGTGCCGCGCTGGTTCTCGGAAGGGCTGTCGGTGTGGGAAGAGCACCGTGGCCGGCCCGGGTGGGGGTTCCACGTGACGCCGGCGTTCCTGCAGGCATTCCAGGCGGGAAAGCTGGTGCCGGTGAGCCGCATGAATGACGGCTTCATGCGGCCGGCATACCCGGGACAACTCCAGTTCTCGTATTACCAGGCGTCGCTGGTGTGCGACCTCATTGCGCGCGACTGGGGAGACTCGGCGCTGGTGCAGATGCTCCATGGATATGCGCGGCGCGAAGGCACCGAGCAGGTGTTCCGCAGCGTGCTGCACACGGACCTGAAGGCGTTTGACGCCAGGTTCACCGCGTATGTGCAGGAACGGTTCGCGCGGCAGTTGCGCGCGCTGTCCGGCGATTCCACCACCGTGGACGCGCTGCAGCCCGTGGCAAGGCTGTCGCGGCTGGCGGCGGAGGATTCCACGGATTTCAGGGTACAACTGCAGGTGGCACACGCGCTGATCCAGCGCAACGAGACGGACGCGGCGGTTCCGGTGGTGGAGCGGGCTCGGCGGCTCTTTCCCGAGTTCAGCGCCGGGCAGGACGACGGTCCGTATCGCTGGCTGGCCCGCACGTATGACGCGCGCCGGGACTACGCGCGGGCCGCCGACGTGCTGCGGGGCATTACCGCGAACGATGAAACGGATTATGCCATCCGGCTGGAGCTGGCGCGCGTGCTGGAAGCCGCGGGGGACATCCGCGGCGCGGCGGACGCGCTGGAGGGCGCCATCTTCGTGAATCCGTTCGAGATTCCGGTGCACGAGCACCTGGCCGAGCTGGCCGAAGCGCTGAAGGACCACGCCCTGGATGTCCGCGAACGCCAGGCGGTGGTGGCGTTGAACCCGGCAGACCTGGCGGGCGCCTACTATCGGCTGGCGCTGGCCCAGCACGTGGCGGGAGACGACGTGAGCGCGCGCCGGTCGGTGCTGCGGTCGCTGGAGCAGGCGCCGAACTTTGCCCAGGCGCAGGAACTGTTGCTGGCCATGGTGGATGGCGGGGGGTACGAATGAACATGCGGAATATCACGATGGCGTTGCTGCTGCTGGTGGCGACTACGGCCGACGCGCAGCGGGGGCGAGGCGGATTCGGGCGGTTCTTCGGGGGTGACGTGGGGGCCAACGCGTTCTACGTGCCGCCCGACTTCAAGGGGAATCCGCCGTACGACGGACGGTTCACCTTCGCGCGCATCGAGTACCGTGGCAGCGACCACTGGTCGGGGCGCGAGGGGCCGGGGTGGTCGCACGACTATCCGCGTGCCGACGAGCACCTGATGCGCATCCTGGGCGACGTGACCGACATGAACCCGTTCGTGGAGCAGGGGCCGATCATCGGCGGCGTGATCGTGGCGCTGGACAACCCATTGTTGTTCAAGTATCCCGTGGCGTACATGTCGGAACCGGGTGGCTGGCATCCCACCGGGGCGGAGATCGAGGGCCTCAAGACGTACCTGGCCAAGGGCGGCTTCATCATGTTCGACGACTTCGACCGGTACGACATGGGTGACAACCTGGTGCCGATCATGCAACGCGTAGTGCCAGGCGGGCAGTGGATGCACCTGGACGGCACGGAACCCATCTTCAATTCGTTCTTCACCATTGACATAAAGCTCATTGCCCAGCAGTGCATGCAGGACTATCGCTCGTGTTATCGTGGCATTCCGCAGTACTGGGCGCTCTACGAGGACAACGATCCCGGCAAGCGCATCATCGCGCTGGCCAACGTGGATGCCGACATCGGCGAATTCTGGCAGTGGTCGGGCCAGGGGTTCTATCCGGTGGTCGAATCCAATGAGGCCTACAAGCTGGGCGTGAACTACATCGTGTATGCGCTGACGCACTGACTTCCATGTGGTCGCACGGGCCGGCCTGACCGGACGGCGATCCACGCAATAACCGGCCACCGCGGCGCGCCGCGGTCCTTTCCCCCAACCGGACTACATCGTGGCAACTACCGCATCACGCCCCGTGCAGGATCCCGCGCTCGAATCCGCCGACGACATCGCCCTGGCCGACCGCCTGAAGGTGGGCTGCGACCAGATCCGTGCCGAGCTGGGCAAGCTCATCGTGGGCCAGGAGGACGTGATCGAGCTGGTGCTGCTCTCGCTGCTCACGGGCGGCAACAGCCTGATTGTGGGCGTGCCGGGGCTCGCAAAGACGCTGCTCATCAACACCATGGCCCAGGTGCTGGACCTCAAGTTCTCGCGCATTCAGTTCACGCCAGACCTGATGCCGAGCGACATCACGGGCACCGAGATCATCCAGGACGATCCGGAGTCCGGGCGACGGAAGATGGTGTTCATGCCGGGCCCGGTGTTCGCCAACATCGTACTGGCGGACGAGATCAACCGCACGCCGCCCAAGACGCAGGCCGCGCTGCTGGAGGCCATGCAGGAGCACCGCGTGACCGTGCAGGGGCAGACGTACACACTGGACGAGCCCTTCTTTGTCTTTGCGACGCAGAACCCCATCGAACTGGAGGGCACGTACCCGCTGCCCGAGGCGCAACTGGACCGGTTCATGTTCGAGATCGTCATCGAGCACCTGAATGCCGACCAGGAGGTGAGCGTCGTGCAGTCCACGACCTCCACGCAGGCGCACAAGTTCGAGCATGTGGTGACGGGCCGCGACCTCCTGGCGTTCCAGCAACTGGTGCGGCGCGTGCCGGTGGCCGACGCCGTGGCGCGCTACGCCGTCAACCTGGCCCGGACCAGCCGCCCGGGTCCCGACGCGCCGGACTTCATCACGAAATGGGTATCCTACGGCGCCAGCGTGCGCGCCCCGCAGCACCTCATCCTGGGCGGCAAGGCGCGCGCGCTCATGAAG
Organism: Gemmatimonadaceae bacterium; assembly: GCA_035700805.1. Classification (GTDB taxonomy): domain Bacteria; phylum Gemmatimonadota; class Gemmatimonadetes; order Gemmatimonadales; family Gemmatimonadaceae; genus JAGWRI01. Next base: position 26,861 of record DASSOG010000030.1, read on the forward strand.
GGACGCTACCACGTGACCTTCGACGACGTGCGGGCCCTGGCCAAGCCGGTGCTGCGCCACCGGGTGCTGACGAACTTCCATGCGGAGTCGGAGCGGGTGAGCACCGACACCATCGTGGAGCAGTTGCTGCAGGCGGTGCGGCCGCCCAGCTCGGGCATGTGATGACGCAGCCGACCGGCGTCCTCGACCCCGCGGTCCTCGCGCGCATCGGGCACCTGGAGCTGATTGCCCGGGTGGTGGTGGAGGGGTTCATCAACGGCCTTCACCGCTCGCCCCACCTGGGCGCCTCCACCGACTTCGCCGAACATCGGGCGTACATGCCGGGCGACGACCTGCGGCGCATGGACTGGCGGCTGTTTGCGCGCAGCGACCGCTACTTCATCAAGGAGTTCGAGGCGGAAACCAATACCAATTTCATGGTGCTGCTGGATGTCTCGCCGTCCATGTACTACGCCGGTGGCGGTGGCGGTGGCGGTGGCGGTGGCGGTAGCGGTAGCGGTAGCGGTAGCGGTAGCGGCGGCGGTGGCAGAGGCGCGGGCGGCGCCGCAGGCAGCGCGGATGGGGATGCCCGGCTCAGCAAGGTGCAGTACGCCTGCTACCTGGCGGCGGCGCTGGCCTGGTTCTCCAGCGGACAGCGCGACCGCGTGGGGCTGGCCACCTTCGACCGCGACATCGTGGACTTCGTCCCATGCTCGGCGAAGCACCTGCAACTGGTGCTGCATGCGCTGGACCGGGCCAGTCACGCCGAACCGCCCGGCGCGCCCACCGGGGCCGGGCAAGCGGTGGCGGGCGCCGCGGCGCGCGCGGAGGCGGGGAGCCGCCGCCCGACGGACGCCCGGCTGGCCGGCCCCCTCCGCAAGCTCTCGGAGTCGCTGCGGCGCCGCAGCATCGTGCTGCTCATCTCGGACTTCTACGAGGAGCCTGGTGACGTGCTGGATGCCCTGTCGTACCTGCGCGGGCATGGCAACGACGTGCTGGTGTTTCACGTGCTGGACCGCGATGAACTGCAGTTCCCCTTTGCGGACGCCACCAACTTCGTGGACCTGGAAAGCGGCGAGCGCATGCCCGTGGTGGCCGACTACCTGCGTACCCAGTACCGGGAACTGGTCTCGGCGCATGTGGCGGAGCTGGAGCGTCGAGTGCGCGAGCAGCGCATGGATTATGCGTTGTTTAATACTTCCCGCCCGCTCGACCAGGCGCTGTTCACCTACCTGCTGGCGCGGCAGCGCCTGGCCCGGGTGCGCTGATGGGATTCCTCGCCCCCGCCTTTGCCGCCGGCCTGGTGGCCCTGGGCATCCCCGTGCTGCTGCACCTGATCCATCGGGAGCGGAAGACGGTGGTGGAGTTTCCATCGCTCATGTTCCTGCACAAGATCCCGTATCGTTCGGTGCGGCGGCAGAAGCTGCGGCACCTGCTGCTGCTCGCGCTGCGTTGCCTGGCCCTGCTGCTGCTCGTAGCGGCGTTCGCCCGCCCGTTCGTGAAGCACGCCGTACCAGCC
>DASSOG010000031.1:0-19315 GCA_035700805.1 Gemmatimonadaceae bacterium
GGAAGCAGGTCTTCGACCGGGTGACGCTGCAGCCGGAAATGCGGGTCGCAGGTGGCGATGTCGACGGATTCGAGAAAGGTCATGAACTGCTCGAACGACATGCCTCGGGTCATCATGTCCGGGTCGCCGAGATGTTCCGCGATCACCGGCATGATGCGCCGCGCCCGGATGGCATGGCGGAAGCTGCTGGCGGCGCGGTCGTAGGGGTCGCGAATGACCCGGACCACCTTGAACCCGGTGAGGTCGAGCCGGCAGGCGCGCCGGTAAAGTGCGGAGTCGTAGTAGGGCTGCAGGCGATATCGGTGAGGCCAGCGCGAGTACTCGCGCGCCTCGGCGATCCGGCCGAGCTGCTGGAAGAACCAGATCGTGACGTTGGTGCAGGCCGCCTTGGGTGAAAACAGTACGATCAGCCGCGCGTCGGGCGCGATCAGCGGCTGCGGCTCGATCCGCATCAGGGAGCGCTGGCTTTTTCGCCCCCAGGACACGTCCTGAAGCGCCCGCGTGGCCCATGTCAGATGACTGGAGAGGTCGACCAACGCCTAGGCTCCAACCTTGCGCAGCGGCGCCATCTTGAGCTGGTCGAGATGGTCGCCGATCGCCGTGTCGATGAACCGCGCCGTGATCGGCGTGCCGTCGTAATGCAGGATCGGGACCAGCCGCACCGGGTCGACGCCGCATTCGTTGACGATCAGCGAACGCAATTGGCCGTCGCGGTTCTGCTCGACGACATAGACGAAGTCGTGGTCGGCGACGAAGCTGTTGACGCTGGAATGAAACGGGAAGGCCCGGATGCGCATGCGGTCGAGCCGATGGCCGCGCGCCTCGATCATGTGGATCGCTTCGTCCATCGCCGGCGAGGTCGAGCCGTAATAGATGACGCCGTATTTGGTCGGCTTGTCCGCATTGGCGATCACCGGCCGCGGCACCAGGTCCTTGGCGGTCTCGAACTTGCGCAGCAGCCGCTGCATGTTGTCGACATAGGGCGCGCCTTCCTCGGTGTAGCGCGCATAGCGGTCGCGCGAGGTGCCGCGGGTGAAGAACGAGCCCTTGGTCGGGTGGGTGCCCGGATAGGTGCGGTAGGGAATGCCGTCGCCGTCGACATCGAGATAGCGGCCGAAATCCTCGCCGGCCTCGAGCCGCTCCGCGGTCATCACCTTGCCGCGGTCGAATTTGCGCTCATTGTCCCAGGTCAATGGCCGGCACAGCCGGTGGTTCATGCCGATCTCAAGATCGAGCATGACGAAGATCGGGGTCTGCAGGCGGTCCGCGAGGTCGAACGAAATCGCGCCGAAGTCGAACGCCTCGGCCGGGTCTTCAGGAAACAGCAGCACATGCTTGGTGTCGCCATGCGAGGCATAGGCGCAGAAGGTGACATCGCACTGCTGGGTGCGGGTCGGCATGCCGGTCGAGGGGCCGGCGCGTTGCACGTCGAAGATCACCGCCGGAATCTCGGCGAAATAAGCGAGGCCTATGAATTCCTGCATCAGCGAAATGCCGGGGCCGGAGGTCGCTGTGAAGGCGCGGGCGCCGTTCCAGCCGGCGCCGATCACCATCCCGATCGAGGCGAGCTCGTCCTCGGCCTGAATGATCGCGTATTTCGCCTGCTTGGTGGTCGGATCGACCCGGAGCTTGCCGCAATGCCGGGTGAAGGCTTCGGCGACCGAGGAGGAGGGGGTGATCGGATACCACGCCGCTACGGTGGCGCCGCCATACACGCAGCCGAGCGCCAGGGCGTTGTTGCCGTCGATGAAGATGCGGTTGCCGACCCGGCTCGCGCGGCGCACCCGCAAGGCAATCGGGCACGGCAGCACCTTCAAAGCATGGTCGCGCCCGAGATGCAAGGCATGCAGGTTCGGGGCGATCAGCTTGTCCTTGCCCTTGAACTGCTCGCCGATCAGCTTCTCGATCTCCTTGACGTCGATTTCGAGCAGCGCGGCCAGCGCGCCGACGTAGATGATGTTCTTGAACAGCTGCCGCTGACGGGGATCGCTGTACTCGCGGTTGCAGATCTCGGTGAGCGGCATGCCGATCACATGGATGTCGTCCCGGAACTTCGACGTCGGCAGCGGCTTGGTCGAGTCGTAGAACAGGTAACCGCCCGGCTCGATGGAGGCGAGGTCCTTGTCCCAGGTCTGGGGGTTCATGGCGACCATGAAGTCCACCCCGCCGCGCGCACCGAGGTACCCGGCTTCGGACACCCGCACTTCGTACCAGGTGGGCAGCCCCTGGATGTTGGACGGGAAGATGTTCTTGCCCGTGACCGGGATGCCCATGCGGAAGATGGACTGCATGAGCAGGCCGTTGGCGCTGGCCGAGCCCGTGCCGTTGACCGTGGCCATCTTGAAGGCGAAATCGTTGACGCCGCTCACGCGACACCTCCGCCGGCGTACTCGGCCATGCTCCCGCCCGCGTACGCGCGCCGCAGGTCGAACTTGGCCATGTCCCACGCGGCGGTGGGACAGCGTTCGGCGCAGAGGCCGCAGTGCAGGCAGACGTCCTCGTCCTTCACCATGACGCGGCCGGTCTGTGGCAACCCGGCGGAGACGTACAGCGCCTGGTCCAGGTTCTTCGCCGGCGCGGAGAGGCGCGTGCGGAGGTCGTCCTCGGACTCGGCGTTGGGCGTGATGGTGAGGCAGTTGGTGGGGCACACGTCCACGCAGGCGTCGCACTCGATGCACAGTTTGGCCGTGAAGTCCGTCTGGATGTCGCAGTTGAGGCAGCGTTGCACTTCCCGCGCGGTCTGCTCGGGCGTGAAGCCGAGCTCCACCTCCACCGCGACGCTGCTGAAGCGCTTGACCAGTTCCTCATGCTCCATCCTGGCGCGCGGCGACGGGTTGTAGTCGTTGTGGTAGCTCCACGCGTGCATGCCCATCTTGGCGCTCACCAGGTTGGACCCGTCGGGCGGGCGTTGCGCGACGGACTGTCCCTGGCAGTGCAGGTCAATGGAGATGGCCGCCTGGTGCCCGTGCTCCACGGCCCAGATGATGTTTTCCGGGCCCCACGCCGCATCGCCGCCAAAGAAGACGCCGTCGCGCGTGCTCTGGAAGGTGGTCTTGTCCACCACGGGCATGTCCCACTTGCCGTCGAACTGGATGCCGATGTCGCGTTCGATCCACGGGAACGCGTTGTCCTGTCCGATGGCCAGGATCACGGCGTCGCACGGGATGACGGTGGTGCCGGTCACGGTGCTCTTCTGGCGGCCGTTGACCTCGGTCCATTCCAGTTGTTCGAACTCCATGCCCACCAGCTTGCCGTGCTCAAGCACGAACCGCCTGGGGGAGTGGTTCTCGATGATCTCCACGCCCTCTTCCTGGGCATCCTCGAGCTCCCAGGGTGAGGCCTTGAAGAACTCGCGGGACCGGCGGGACATGACCTTCACATCCGTGCCGCCCAGTCGCTTCGCGGTGCGGCAGCAGTCCATGGCCGTGTTGCCGACGCCGATGATCAGCACGCGGGGTTCGATCTTCTCGATGTGCCCGAAGTGCACGGAACCCAGCCACTCGATGCCGATGTGGATGCGGTCGCTGTCACGCCGGCCGGGGATGTCCAGGTCCTTGCCCCTGGGGGCGCCGCTGCCCACGAACACGGCGTCGTACCCTTCGGCGAGCAGCGCCTTCATGCTCGTGATCTCGGCGCCCAGGCGCAGGTCCACGCCCATATTGATGATGGTATCCACTTCCTCGTCCAGCACCTGCTTGGGCAGGCGGAAGGCGGGGATGTTGTAGCGCATGAGGCCGCCGCCCTGCTTCAGCCGCTCGAACATCACGCACTCGTAGCCGAGGGGCATGAGGTCGTTGGCGACGGTGAGCGAGGCCGGACCGGCGCCGATGAGCGCCACGCGCTTGCCGTTCTTCTGCTTCGGGATCTCGGGCAGCCGGTCCTGGATGTCGTCGCGCAGGTCGGACGCCACGCGCTTGAGGCGGCAGATGGCGACGGGCTTGCCGTCCACGCGGGCCCGTCGGCAGACCGGCTCGCAGGGGCGGTCACACGTTCGACCCAGGATGCCGGGGAACACGTTCGCCACGCGATTGAGCATGTACGAATCGGTGTAGCGCCCCTGGGCGATGAGCCGGATGTATTCCGGTACGTTCGTGTGGGCGGGGCAACCCCACTGGCAGTCAACAACCTTATGGTAGTACTGCGGGTTGGAAACGTCCGTCGGACCCATGTGCATCGCGTCCTGGTGGGTTGATGTTGGGGAGTCTCGCCACGGGTCATGGAATTGGCAAGCCGGGAAGTGCGATGGCTCGGGGACCTCGATGGCGCGGGTACCGCAGGGACTGCGATGACGTGGGCACTGCGATTTCGCGGAACGGGCAGGATTACGCGGATACTGCACGGTCAGGGCACCACCAGCGAGTCCGCGTTCGCGGGGGCCGGCGGGCGCCAATTGCGCTTCGGCGCCGGGAAACGTAGCTTAGGTGCGAGTAGCCGCTTGGCCCGTAGGTGTTTGCGCGCTTAGGAGTTAGCTCGCCCCGTCCAATGCCCTTCGCCGGCGTCGGACCGGGATTCGGAGCGTAGCGCGCCGCGTGCGGGCCTGGTTCTCCCCCCGCATCCGCGGTCTCCGGGCCGTGGTGGAGCATAGATCCCGCATGAACCAGACCGTGCTCATCGCCGTCCTTGGCGCGCTCGTCATCGTAGCGTCGGCGGCGTTCTTCATTATTGGCCGGAACGCGGGACGCTCAGGGGAACACCGCCGTCAGGTGGAGGCGAAGGCCACCGCCGAGGAGCTGGGCAAGCGGCTGGTGGCCGACGCCGAGCGGGAAGCGGAGAACCTGCGGAAGAGCGCCGTGGTCAGCGGCAAGGAAGAGCTGATCAAGCTGCGGGAGTCGTTTGAGCAGGAGATCCGCGGCCGGCGCGAGGAGGTGGAGCGCGAGGAGCGCCGGGTGGATGAGCGCGAGGCGCAACTGGACCGGAAGCTCGACGTGCTCGACCAGCGCGAGAAGGACCTGGGTCGCAAGCTGAGCGACTTTGGCCGCCGCGAGAAGTCCGTGGAGGACCGCGACGCGGAACTCACGCGCCTGGTGGCGGACGAGCGGCACCGGCTGGAACAGTTGGCGGGGCTCTCCACGCAGGACGCCAAGGCCGAGCTGATGCGGCGGCTGGAGGAAGAGGCCCAGGCCGACGCGGCCAACCGGATCCGGGAAATCCGGGAGACGGCTCGGCGCAACGCCGACCGCGAAGCCAAGAAGATCATCGCGCTGGCCATCCAGCGCATTGCCGCCGAGCAGACCGCGGAGTCCACGGTGTCGGCGGTGTCGCTGCCCAGCGACGAGATGAAGGGGCGGATCATCGGGCGGGAGGGGCGGAACATTCGCGCCTTCGAGCTGGCCACGGGGGTGGACGTGATCATTGACGACACGCCCGACACGGTGGTGATCTCGTGCTTTGAGCCGGTGCGTCGCGAGGTGGCGCGCCTGGCCATGGAAAAGCTGGTGGCCGACGGGCGCATCCACCCGGGACGCATAGAAGAAGTGGTAAACAAGTCGCGCAAGGAAGTGGACGCGCACATCGTGGAGATGGGCGAGGAAGGCGCGTACGAGGCGGGGGTCCACGGGCTGCACCCCGAGCTGATCAAGCTCATTGGCCGCATGCACTGGCGCACCAGCTACGGACAGAACATCCTCAATCACTCCAAGGAAGTGGCGTGGCTGGCCGGCATCATGGCCGCCGAGCTGGGGCTGGACGTGGAGATGGCCAAGCGCGGCGCCCTGCTGCACGACATTGGCAAGGTGCTGACGCACGAGCACGAGGGCACGCACGTCCAGCTGGGCGTGGAAGTGGCCACCAAGTATGGCGAGAACCCGCTGGTGGTGAACTGCATCGCGGCGCACCACGACGACGTGCCGCATGAGAGCGAAGTGTCGGTGCTGGTGCAGGCGGCCGACGCCATCTCGGGCTCGCGTCCGGGCGCGCGGCGCGAGGCGTTTGATACGTACGTGAAGCGGCTGGAGGGGCTGGAGCGCATCGCGTCCAGCTACACGGGGGTGGAGCGCGTCTTTGCCATCCAGGCCGGGCGCGAGGTGCGCGTGATCGTGACGCCCGAGAAGGTGGATGATCCGCGCATGGCCACCCTGTCCGAGGAGATCGCCCGGCGCATCGAGACGGAAATGCAGTATCCAGGGCAGATCAAGGTGGTACTCATCCGGGAAACGAGGGCGGTGGAGTTTGCCAGATAGCACAAGCACGCGGGGCGCGCTGATTGACGGCGTGGCGCTCGCGAAAAAGGTTCGCGCGCGCGTGGCCGAACAGGTCTCGACGCTGACGGCAGCCGGCACGCAGCCGGGGCTCACCGTGGTGCTCGTGGGGGACGACCCGGCGAGCGCCGTGTACGTGCGCTCCAAGGGCAAGGCCTCGGCGGAGGTGGGCATCCACTCCGACACCATCCGCCTGCCGGCGTCCACTTCCCAGGCGGACCTGCTGGCGCTGATTGACAGGCTGAATGCCGACCGCACGGTGCATGGGATCCTGGTGCAGATGCCGCTGCCCAGGCACATAGACCCCGACACGGTGATCCGGCGCATAGACCCGGCCAAGGATGTGGACGGGTTCCATCCCGAAAACGTCGGCTTGCTGCTCACCGGCTCCAGGGAAGGGTTTGCCCCGTGCACGCCGGCGGGCGTGATGGAAATGCTGCACGAGTACGGCGTGAACACGCGCGGCGCCCATGTGGTGGTGGTGGGACGCAGCAACATCGTGGGCAAGCCCATGGCGTCGCTGCTCATCCAGGCGGGCGAAGATGCCACGGTCACCATCTGTCATTCCCGGACGCGCGACATGGCGGCGCATGTACGCTCGGCGGACGTGGTGATCGCGGCCGCGGGGCGCGCGAACCTGATCACGGCCGACATGGTGAAGCCAGGCGCGGTGGTGATCGACGTGGGGATGAACCGCGTGCCCGACGATTCGGCGCCAAAGGGCTACCGCCTGGTGGGGGACGTGGACTTTCCGGGGGTGAAGGAAGTGGCCTCGCTCATTACGCCCGTGCCGGGCGGGGTGGGGCCCATGACCATCGCGATGCTGCTGCTGAACACCGCGCGCGCCGCGAGCCGAGCCGCCGCCTGATGGCTTCGCGCGGCCAGGCAGGACTGTTCCCGGATGAGGCCGCGCCGGGCGAGGCGGCTGACACCGCGATCCCCGTGGCGATGCTCACGCAGACCGCCAAGGAAGTGCTGGAGGGCGCGTTTCCGCCCATCTGGGTGCGCGGTGAGGTGAGCGACTTCAAGGCGCACCGCAACGGGCACTGGTACTTCACGCTGCGCGACGCCGAGGCGCAGATCCGGTGCGTGGTGTGGGCGCGCGACCGACGCGGCATTCCGGCGGCGCCCGACGACGGGATGCAGGTGATGGCGCTGGGCCAGTTGAGCGTGTATCCGGCGCGTGGCGAGATGCAGTTCATGATCCGCCGGCTGGAGGCCGCGGGCGACGGGCTCTGGCGCAAGGCGTTTGAGCAGACGCGCGCCCGGCTGGAGGCCGACGGGCTGCTGGCGCCGGAGCGGAAGCGCGCGCTGCCGCGGTATCCCCGGCGCATAGCCGTCGTGACCAGCCCGAGCGGCGCCGCGCTGCACGACATCATCTCGGTGGTGGGGCGGCGCGCGCCGGGGGTGGAGCTGGTGGTGGTGCCGGCTGCGGTGCAGGGGGAACTCGCGCCGGGCGAGCTCGTGGCCGCGCTGGAGCGTGTGTCGCGCTGGCGGGAGGCCGACCTGGTGATCGTGGGACGCGGGGGCGGCTCGCGCGAGGACCTCTGGGCGTTCAACGACGAGGCGGTAGCCCGCGCGCTGGCGGCGTGTCCCATCCCGACCATCTCCGCGGTGGGGCACGAGGTGGACGTCACCATTTGCGACCTCGTGGCGGATGTGCGCGCACCCACGCCGTCGGCCGCGGCGGAACTGGCCGTGCGGTCGGTATCTGAATTGACGCATGAGGTGCGCGCGCTGGCGGTCCGGCTGCGGCGGGGGGTGGCATCGCGGGTGGAAGTGGCGGGGCTGCGCCTGCACCGTGCGGGGGGCGGCCTGGCGTCTGCGACCAGGCGCGGCGTGGAACGGGGCCGCGCGCGCGTGCAGACCCTGGCGGCACGGCTGGATGGACTGAGCCCGCTGGCCACCCTGCAGCGCGGATACGCGGTGGCGCGGGCGGGTGATGGCCGCGTGCTGGCCAGCGCCCGGCAGTTCGCCGTGGGTCGGGAGTTCCGGCTGACGCTGCGCGACGGCGACGTGCACGCCACCCCGACGCGTGTATCGGAGACCGCATGAGCTTTGAGACGCGGCTGAAGCGGCTGGAGGAGATTGTCGCGGAGCTTGAGGGCGACACCGTGGACCTGGCGAAGTCGCTGGCGCTCTTTGAAGAAGGGGTGGCCTGTTTGCGCGACGCGACGGCCGAGTTGGGGCGCGCGGAAGCGCAGGTGAAGCGGCTGGTGGAGAAGGACGATGGCACCTTTGAGGTGACGGACCTTGGTGACTGAGGTGGTGGCCGACCTGGCGGCCGATCGGGCGGCAATCGACGCGGCGTTGGGCGACCTGATGGAGCGGGAGCTGGGCGCGCTGGCCGAACCGGTGGGCGCGGCCATCAGGTACAGCCTGGAGGGCGGCGGCAAGCGCCTGCGCGGGGTGCTGTTCCTGGCGGCGTACCGCGCGGCCGGTGGGACGGCCGATGCCGCGCCGCTGGGCGCGGCCATTGAGGTGGTGCACGCGTATTCGCTGGTGCACGACGACCTGCCGTGCATGGATGATGACGACATGCGGCGAGGGCGCTCGACCGTGCATCGCGTGTTCGGCGTGCCGGTGGCCATGGCGGCCGGGCTGGCGATGGTGCCGCTGGCGGCGCGGGCGGCGACGCTGGCGGCGCAGCGGCTGGGGCTGGGCCGCGAGGCCACGGGGCGTATTGTCCAGGAGTTGATGCACGCGTCCGGCGCGGGGGGCATGGTGGGCGGGCAGCTCCTGGACCTGGCGGGCGAGGGGCAGCAGCGCAGCGTGCAGGAGCTGGAGCGAATTCATCAGGCCAAGACCGGGGCGCTGATCGCGTCGTCCGCCGTGCTGGGCGGGATGGCGGCCGGTGCTGCCGAGTCGCAGGTGGGCGCGCTGCGCGCCTTTGGGCGGAGCGTGGGGCTGGCGTTCCAGATTGCGGACGACATCCTCGACGTGACGGCGACCACCGACCAGCTTGGCAAGACGGCGGGCAAGGATGAGGTGTTCGGAAAGTCCACGTACCCCGCGTTGCTGGGAGTGGACGGGGCGGTGAAGCGGGCCGACGGGCTGGTGGCCGACGGGTGTCAGGCGCTGGCGGCGGCGGGGCTGCTCACGTCCGGCCTGGAGCAGTTGGCGCGGTTCATCATCACGCGCCGATCGTAGTACCTTATGTACGGTTGAATCCGGATCCCCCATGACCCTGCTTGATCGCATCCACTCTCCCGCCGACCTCCGAACCCTTTCCCGCGGCGAGCTGACGCAGCTCGCCGACGAGATGCGCGCGCGCCTGGTGGACGTCTGCTCGCGGACCGGGGGGCACATTGGCGCGGGGCTGGGCGTGGTGGAGCTGACCATCGCGCTGCACTACACCTTTGACACGCCGCGGGACCAGCTCGTGTGGGACGTGGGGCACCAGGGGTATCCGCACAAGCTCCTGACCGGGCGCAACGAACAGATGGAGACGCTGCGCAAGGAGGGCGGGATTTCCGGATTCCTCAAGCGCGGCGAGAGCGAGTACGACGCGTTTGGCGCGGGCCACGCGGCCACGGCCATTTCGGCGGCGCTGGGGATTGCCGTGGGGCGGGATGTGCGGCACGAGAAGTACAAGGTGGCGGCCATCCTGGGCGACGGCGCGCTGACCAGCGGCCTGGCGTATGAGGGGCTCAACAACGCGGGCCACTCCGACCGCGACCTCGTGGTGGTGCTGAACGACAACGAGATGTCCATCGCGCCCAACGTGGGGGCGATGTCCAAGTACCTGACGTCGGTGCAGCGCAACCCGCTCTACAACCGGCTGCGCTCGGCGCTGGGCGACATCATGGACAAGGCGCCGCGCCCGCTCACTGGGATGAGCGGCTGGGTCAAGCGCTGGGAAGACCGGATGAAGTCCATCCTGATCCCGGGCGTGCTCTTTCAGGAACTTGGATTTCGATATTTCGGGCCGATTGACGGGCATGATATCCCGGCGCTGCTGGACACCTTCGCGGCGGTGCGGGCGTTCACGGGGCCACGCATCGTCCACGTGATCACGCAGAAGGGGAAGGGCTTTCCCGCGGGCCAGCAGGCCTCGGGTGAGAGCTGGCACGCGCTGCCGCCGGGGTACGATCCGGCCACGGGCAAGCCGGTCAAGGCGTCCACGGGCAATCCGGCGTACACCTCGGTGTTCGGCACGGGGCTTGCGGCGCTCGCGGAAGCGGACCCGCGCGTGGTGACCATCACGGCGGCCATGCCCAGCGGCACGGGCACCATCGCGGTGGCCAAGGCCGTGCCCGAGCGCTTCTTTGACGTGGGCATCGCCGAAGGGCACGCGGTGACGTTCGCGGCGGGGCTGGCCACGCGCGGGCTCCGGCCGGTGGTGGCGATCTACTCCACGTTCCTGCAGCGCGGCTACGACAACATCATCCACGACGTGGCCATCCAGGGGCTGCCGGTGATGTTCTGCATGGACCGGGCGGGGCTGGTGGGCGAAGATGGCGAGACGCACATGGGCCTGTATGATATTGCATATATGCTGGCCGTTCCCGGCATGACGGTGACGGCGCCGCGCAATGGCGCCGAGATGCTCGGGCTGCTCAAGGCGGGACTGCGGCACGACGCGGGCCCGTTCTCCGTGCGGTACCCGCGCGCGTCGGTGCCCGACGTCGTGCCGGACATGAAGGACATCGAGGCGGTGCCCTATGGCACGTGGGACGTGCCGCGCCATGGGGAGGAAGTGGCCATCTTCGCGGTGGGCACCATGGTGGAGCCGGCGCTGGAGGCCGCGGACACGCTGGCGGCCGAGGGGCTCAACGTGACCGTGGTGAACTGCCGATACTTGAAGCCATATGACGAAGTGACGCTGGCCGCGCTGCTGTCGGAGCACCGGGCGGTGCTCACGGTGGAAGAGGGCACGGTGGTCAACGGCTTCGGGGCGTACATGTCCGCCATCATCGCCCGGCATGACCCCGTCGTGCGCGTCTCGAGCATGGGCGTGCCGGATCGCATCGTGTACGCGGCGCCGCGCGCGCACCAGCTCGCGCTGTGCGGCCTCACCCCGCAGCATATTGCCGAGCGGGTGCGCGCGCTGCACGAGAGCGAGGCAATGGCCGGGTGAAGCGCCTGGGCGTGATCGGGCATCGCGGCTACGTGGACGCCGGACTCGGCGACGTGCTGCGGACCCTGGGCCGGATGGCCCCGACGCTCGGCCTCGAGCTGCTGGTGGAGCAGGACCTGCTGGAGGAAGGCGCGCACGGCGCGCGGCTGGAAGATCCGGCGGACGTGGATGCGCTCATGACCCTTGGCGGCGACGGCACGATGCTGCGTGGCGCCCGCCTGCTGCAGGACCACCAGGTGCCGCTGTTCGGCGTCAACCTGGGGCGCCTGGGCTTCCTGACCTGCACGGCGGTGGATGGATTTGAGCAGGCGCTCCAGCGCTTTGCGGGCGGCGACTACTCCGTGGAAACGCGCATCGCGTTGCACGCCACCGTGCTCGACGCCGCGGGCAGGCCCCGGCAGGACTGGTTTGCGCTCAACGACGTGGTGCTGCACAAGGGCGGGTATGCGCGCGTGGTCACGCTGCGCGTGGCGGCTGACAACGCGCCGATTGCCAGCTACGCGGCCGACGGCGTGGTGATCTGCACACCTACCGGGTCCACGGCGTACTCCCTCTCGGCCGGCGGGCCCATCCTGTTCCCCACGCTGGAGACGCTGCTGGTGACGCCGGTGTCGGCGCACGCGCTGGCCATCCGGCCGGTGGTGCTGCCCGCGCAGACGGTGGTGACCGTGCAATCGGAAGATGGGCCGCAGGAACTTCTGGTGACGCTGGATGGCCAGCCGGGCACCAGCTTTGCCATCGGCGAGACGCTGCGGGTGCGGCGCGCCCCGCATGGCATCAACGTCGTGCGGTTCCCGGGCGACAGCTTCTTCACCACCCTGCGGCAGAAGCTGGGGTGGGGCGGGCTGCCGCAGCGCGATCCGACTCCGGCATGCTGATCGAACTTCGCATCCGCAACTTCGCCATCATCGAATCGCTCACGCTGCCGCTGGCGCCCGGGTTCAACGTGCTCTCGGGCGAGACGGGCGCGGGCAAGTCCATCATCGTCGGCGCGCTGGGACTGCTGCTGGGTGAGCGCGCCAGCGCCGACCTGATCCGCACGGGGCAGGAGCGCGCCACGGTGGAAGGCGTGTTCGAGGTGGGGGACCGCGCGGAGCTCTCGGCGATGCTGGACGCGCAGGGCATTGAAGCCGATGACCACCTGCTGGTGCTCAAGCGCGAAGTGTCCGCGGGCCGCGCGCGCGCGTGGGTGAACGGGTCCAGCGTGACGGCCGGATTCCTTGCCGAGGTGGGGCGCCAGCTCGTGAACCTGCACGGGCAGCACGAGGCGCAGTCGCTGCTGGATGCCGAGTCGCAGCGCGCCATTCTCGATGCCTTCGCGGGCGCCGGCGCCGACGCCACGGCGGTGCGCGAGGCGCACACGGCGCTCGGCCAGGTGCGTCGCGAGATCCACGACCTGGAGCGCCGCGCCACCGAGGCGCAGAAGCGGTCCGACTACCTGCGCCACGTGACCCGCGAGATCGAGGACGCGCAACTGGTGGAAGGCGAGGACGTCCGGCTGGACGAGGAGGCCAACCGGCTGGAGCACGCCGACGAACTGCTGACGCTGGCCGCCGAGGCGCTGGGGGCGCTGACGCAGGAGGAAGAAGGTGTCGTCGCGCGCCTCTCGGCCGTGGAACGGGCGCTGGCCCACCTGCGCCGGCTGGACCCCGCCCTGGACAAATTACAGGACGGGTATGACACCGCGTACTACGCGCTCGACGCGCTGGCGCGCGAGCTGGAGGCCTACCGCGAGTCGGTGGACCTGGATCCCCGGCGGCTGGAGCAGGCGCGCGTGCGGCGCGACCTGCTGTTCTCGCTCACTCGGAAATATGGCCCCACGCTGGCGGACGTGATCCGGCAGGGGCGCGACGCGCGCCGCGAGCTGGACCTGGTGGACTCGTCGGGCCTGGACCTGCGCGCGCTGCGGGAACGCGAGACCGCGGCCGCGGAAGCGCTGGCGCAGGCGGCGGGTGTGCTGACGCGCAAGCGCCGCGACGCCGCGAAGCGGCTGTCGCACGCGGTGGACCAGGTGCTGCCGGAGCTCGGGATGCCGGACGGCCGGCTGGAAGTGCGCCTGCCGGCGCGCGCGGAGATTGGGGCCGAGGGCGCGGAGGACGTGGAGTTCCTGGTGTCGCTCAACGTAGGACACGAGGCGCGGGCACTGGCGCGCGTGGCTTCCGGGGGCGAGCTGAGCCGCGTGATGCTGGCGCTCAAGACCATCCTGGCGCGGCTGGACCATGTGCCCACGCTGGTGTTCGACGAAGTGGACGCCGGCATCGGGGGCCGCGTGGGCCTGCAGGTGGGCGAGACGATGCGGCGCGTGGCGACGGACCATCAGGTTTTTGCAATTACGCACCTGCCGCAGATCGCGGCGCGCGCCCATCACCACATCCTGGTGAGCAAGGCCGCGAGGGGTGGGGTGACCGCGGCGGACGTCGGCGTGCTGGAAGGCGAGGCGCGGGTGACCGAGGTGGCGCGGATGCTGGGCGGAGATCCGGAGAGCGAGCTGAGTCGCGCGCACGCGGCGGAGCTGCTCTCGAGCGCGGAGGCGGAGGCACCGGCGCCGGCGGAGTCGCAGGCGAAGGCGTCCGACGCCAGCGCCCGCGCGGCGCGTCCGCGGTCCCGCGCCACCAGGCGCCGGAGCTGACCACCTCTCGCGCTCACGAGTGATCGCGCGCGGCGGTGAACTACCGGTTGCGGTGCCTGCGGTAGTAGAAGCGGAGCTGGATCTGGTCGCGAAAGAACTTGGGCATGCGCGCGGCGCCGCTCAGTGCTTCCAGGTGCGTGAAGGTGATGTCAATGGGGAGCACCGCCTTGCCGCGATCGTACTCGGTGACCGTGGAATACGTGATGCCGAATCCCATGGCCTGCGTGGTGCCGGGCGTGGAACTGATGCCGTTGAGGATGGCCACCGGTGTCGGAGGCGGCAGCGGAATGGAAAAGGGCGGGGTGCCCGCGCGGTAATTCCCTGGCTGGGGGTCCCCGTAGTCATTGGCCGCCACGTGCAGGTAGTCGTACATGACGTTCACGCCCAGCAGCCGGCCCACCATGATGCGTGGCGCGACCGAGAAGGAGACCACCGCGCCGGGCGTATAAGAATACGTATCTAACGTGGCGGCGGGGAAGGGCGCGCCGCCAGCCATGGGGTAGCGGCCCGTCGTCGTCTTGCCGAAGGACGTGATGTACTGGGCGGTGGCGCCCAGGCCCAAACGAGTGCCCCACTGGCTGTACAGGGCCAGGCGGGCGCCCGCCGAGGAGGTGCCGCGTCCGGTGCCGATGTCCAGCGGGTTGCTGGCCGTGGCGAGCTGTCCGGTCGGCAGGCGCCACGTGGCCGTGAGGGTCGCGCGCGAGTGCAGGCCGGCAGGTGGCGCCGAGTCGCGCAGCGAAAATCCGTCGAAGAGCAGGTAGCGCGCGCTCAGCTCCAGGTCGCCCGGCGCCACGCGCACGGTGGTCTTGAGCGAATCGAAGCCGGCCACGGCGGGGTCCTTCAGGAAGCTCGCCAGGTCGTCCACCCCCACCGGCCCGCCCGATGCGACCGGCGCCGACGTGACGCGCGGCGTGGCCGTCCGGAACGCCTGGAAGGACGAGTCCAGGCCGACGATGTACGCGCGGATCAGGGAGTCGGCGGTGGTGCCCTGCAGTGGCACCACTCCGGCGCCGCGTGCGGTGGAGTTCTGCCCGTAGAGCCGGCCGAGCACCAGGGCGTACGTCTCCGCGTCCTGCGCCAGCGTGCTTACGTCGGCGGCACGGGCCAGCAGTGTGCCGCAATCGGAGTTCGCGGCGGGATTGGCCTGGCAGGCCTGCAATGCGCCTTGCAGGGAATTGGATGCGTCGGTCAGTTGCCGCACCACCGAACTGTCCTGGGCCAGCGCCGCGGCATTCACCGTCGCGGGGTTGATGCCGACGTTGGCATTGGCGGCGCTGGCACTGTCGGCGTTCATGCGCAGCATGATGCTCATGCGCGTGCGCACGAGCGGGATCATGGCGCCCAGGGTCAGGCGATGCGTGAGTCCGTATTCCGCGCCAATGGGTGTCACCACCACGCGGGCGTCGGCCGCGGCGCGCGAAGTGCCGAGCGAGAGACGAAAGGGCCGGTGGGTCATGGCCGCGATGTCGCTTTGCGCGGTGGAGAGGGCGGGCAGTTGCGCGGCGCCCAGCGAATCGAACGAGAAATCGGCGCCGAGGGGGCTGGTCTTCGCGCCCGCGCCGGCCGGCAGGAAGCGTGAATCGAAACGCGTCCATGCCGTGATGGCCTGCAGCCGCCATTCGCCCTTGGGCACGATGGTGGCGTCGTCCAGGTGAGTGAGGCCGGCCTGGGCCCGCGCCGCGCCCGGCACGAGCAGGGCGGTGGCCGCGAGCGCGCGTGCCGCCGTCATCACGGCATTCTGAACGCGGAACAGGCGTGATCGCTTCATGCAGGTCGCTGGGAGTGGAACAGCCGGGTAATTTCCATACCGGAATTCCCGTCAAAGCTAACCACTACCCCGTGCCGCCGACTTCGCTCCCCCTTCCCGCCATTCCCTGGCAGATCACCGGCAACCACTGGCTGGCGCTGCCGTGCATCCATCCGGCCACGGGCGCGGTCCAGGCCGTGGGCATGCTGCACCGCGGCACACGCTCGGCGGTGGAGTTCGCGGGGGATGCCGGATTCGTGGACGGGCGTGGCCCGGCGCTGCTGCGTCCCGTGGTCTCGGTGGACGGCGTGGTGCACGAATTCGCGTCGGGGCAGATGGCGTGGGAGCGTGCACTCGGCTGGCTTCCCACCTTCACCTGCCAGCTTGAATCGGTGGTGGTGCGGGGAACCGTGTTCGCGCCATTCGGGCGCGACGCGGACGTGGCCGGCGCCGTCTATGCGATCTCGGTGGAGAACCGGTCGAGTGCGCCGCACGACGTGCGCGTGGCGATGGCGGGCACGCTGGGGCATCGGCAGTTGCGGGTGCGGACGCCGCGTGCGTTCGACGACGCGCACCGGGTGGTGGCGGACGGCGACGTGGTGCTGCTGTCGGGAACCACGGAGCCCGGGCTGGCCGTGCTGGCGGTGGGCGCGGAGGAAGGGACCACGATCGAGGTACAGGGCGCGGGCGCGCCCGGGTTCCGCCTGACCCGCGAGTTCCGGCTGGAGGCCGGCGCGCGTGAACAGGCGGCGTTCTACCTGGCCGCCGGTCCGGAGGGAGACGGCGCCAAGGCCTCGGTGCGCGTGCTCCGGCGGCGCGGATGGCGCGACCTGCTGGCCGGCACCCGCGACGCGCTGCAGGCGCTGGGGCAGTCCACCGGCCTGGAGGCGATGGACCGGCTCATCAACCACAACCTGCTATTCGCGTACTTCTATGGCGTTGGGCGCGCGCTGGATGACGCGCAGTTCTACCTGATGCGCACGCGCATTCCCTGGCACGCCGCCGGGGTGACCGTGCACGACTGGGAAGCGCTCATGTGGACGGTGCAGGCGGTGCAACTGGCCGACCCGCCGCTGGCGCGCGAGCTGATCCTGCGGGTGTGTGAACTGCACGGGTACGCGCCGGGGCGCGGCATCAACTATTTGGACGGGACGCTCTTCGAGGCCGGGTTCACGCTGGAGGGGGCGGCCGCCTACCCGCTGGCCGTGGATCGCTACCTGCGCGACACGGAAGATTCGCACATGGTGGAGGAGCCCGTGATCGGGGAGACGCTCTACGCCGCCCACGACGAGATCAGCGCGCGACGGGACGCGGAGTGGCCGCTGTATGGCGCGGAACTCGGGCCCTCGGGGCGGGTGCCCTCGCACGCCTTTGCGCTCCATGGCAATGCCGTCGTGGCCCAGGCGCTCTACGTGCTGCGGCAGACGCTGGACGAGGCCACCGCGCACGACGTGCAGGATCCGGCAGTGGTGCGGGCCGCGATCACGCGGCATTTCCTGAAGCCGCGCGAAGGCGGAGGCGTGTTCGCGTCGGCCATCGACATGACCGGCGAGGCCTCGATGGACGACGACCCAGTGGGCTCGACGTGCTGGCTGCCGCTGTACGACCTGGTGGAGCGAAACGACTCCAACTACCGGCGCACGGTGAAGGCCATGGACGGCGACTCGGCGCCACTGGTGCAGCGGTGCGCGCGGCTGGTTGGGCCCGAAGCCGCCGCGGCGTTGCGCTGGTTCCGGCAGGCGCCGCTGGCCGGCGGGCTGGCTGCTGAGCTGGTGGATGCGGAGGGGCGGGCCATTGCGAACGGCGGGGACGCGTCGCTGTCGGGGCTGCTGGCGTGGAGTGTGTGGTACGCCGTGCATGTGCTGGGGGAGCGTCCATAGCCTGCTTGGCGGCGGTGCCGGGCGGCCGTATATTGGGGGCACGCGGGAATAGCTCAGTTGGTAGAGCACAACCTTGCCAAGGTTGGGGTCGCGGGTTCGAGTCCCGTTTCCCGCTCTCATACGGAAGGGAGCAGCATGAGGAGCGGCGTCGGCCGCTCCTTCGTGTTTTACGGGCGCCGGGGTGGCGAAACTGGTAGACGCGAGGGACTTAAAATCCCTTGGGGGCAACCCCATCCGGGTTCGAGACCCGGCCCCGGCATGCTGGAATCTGGACGGCGCGCACACCCTGCGCACACGACGGCGCCATTTTACCTTGTGTCATGACGTTGGCTCAACACCTACCGTCGGCCGGCGCGCTTGCGTCGGCCATTTTTATGCTCCACACCGGGAGCGCACGCGCGCAGCAACCCCAGTCGGGTGAGGCGCCGGCTATCTCGGTCCCCGCCACGGTTCGCGCCGCCGCCGTTGCCGCACCCGCGACGCCGCCCAAGTCCTGGGCTGGCAGCGCCATCGCCAACGCCAGCGTCTTCTTTGGAAACAACCAGCAGCAGGTGCTGGGCGCCGACGCCAAGCTCACGCACCAGGACTCGGCGCTCGCCGTCACCGGCGAATTGCAGGTGCAATACGGCGAAGCGGCGGTGGACACCAGCGCGCGTACCGTCACCAAGCGCCTCTGGGTGGCAGGGCTCACCGCCAACTTCCGGCCGCTGGACGTCGTGTCGGGGTTCCTCACGTCCACGTACGAGGCAAACCTCGAGAAGCGCATTGCCTCGCGCTACAGCCTGGGCGCGGGCGCCAAGTGGAACATCGTCCAGAAGGACGCCACGACCGCCAGCCTCAGCCTGTCGCTTTCCGGTGAGCACACGGTGCCGCTGGACAGCACGGTCCGCTTTACGGACAAGAAGCTCGCGCGCCTGGCCTGGCTCGGAAAGTACCATCATTCCTTTGACGATCGCACGGAGATCACCCACCAGACGGCGTGGCAGCCGGCCGCCAGCGGGCGGTACCAGTTCCTGGTGGTCTCCAGTACGGAGCTCCGCTACAAACTGAACGGCGCGGTGGCGCTGTCCATGGTGTTCACGGACAACTACGACAGCGCGGCAAAGTCGCGCGGGGCGCGCGGCTACAACGACGGCCAGATGCTCTTTGGCGTGGCCGCGGGCTGGTAGGGAGCCGGGCGCCGGCCCCGCCTCCCGCATCTCCCACAAGCTGATAAGTTTGGCGCATGACTGATGTCGTGGCGCTGGCTGCCGAACTCCTGGCCATCCAATCCACCAGTGGTGCCGAGTCGGGCGCCGTGGATTTCGTGTCGCGTTGGCTGGTGGCCAAGGGGTGGAGCGTGGAGCTGCAGGAGGTGAGCCCGGGGCGCTCCAACGTCTGGGCCCGGCGCTCGGGCGGCGGTGTCACGTTTTCCACGCACCTGGACACGGTGCCACCGTACGTGTCGCCAAGGCTCGAGGGCAACCGGCTGTATGGGCGCGGGGCCTGCGACGCCAAGGGCATCGCCGCCGCGATGATGACGGCGGCCGACCAGCTCGCGGCCGCCGGCGAACACCGCGTGGACCTGCTGTTCGTGGTAGGCGAGGAAAAGAATTCCGACGGCGCGCGCGCCGCGAATCACCTGCCGGCCACCAGTCGCTTCCTGGTCAACGGTGAGCCGACGGAGTGCAAGCTGGCCAGTGGGGCCAAGGGCTCGCAGCGCGTGATCGTCCGCACGCGGGGCAAGCCGGCCCACTCCGCCTACGCGTACCTCGGCGAGTCGGCCATCGAGCCGATGCTCGC
>DASSOG010000032.1:0-151893 GCA_035700805.1 Gemmatimonadaceae bacterium
ACTCAAGGAGTTCCTGGAGGCACACGGCCACCCCGCGGACGGCATCTACTACGGCGACTGGCTCTCCCGCGAGGATAACATCAGCTACGACGACGTCGTGGCCGCGCTCAACCGCGAATTCCACGCCCGCGGCTTCATTGACGCTGACAACGCCGGGCTGGGCGATCTCGATGTCATCGTCCACTCCACCGGCGGGCTGATCATCCGGCACTGGCTGGCGCGATACTACTTCCAGCATGACTCGGCCGCGGGGCTCAAGGCCGGCCTGGCGCGCTGCCCGGTGCGGAACATCGTGATGCTGGCGCCCGCCAACTTCGGATCGCCGCTGGCCGCGATGGGCAAGTCATGGGTGGGGGGAATCGTGAAGGGGACGCACCAGCTCGGCATGCACTTCTTTGCCACGGGACGCCAGATCCTGAACGGGCTGGAGCTGGGCAGCGAGTACCAGTGGGCGCTGGCGCACCGCGACCTCATCCGGACGCATCCGTACTTCGTGGCCGGCGGCATCCAGGTCAGCGTGCTGGTGGGCATGACCGGCCTGGGCGGCATTGCGGGCTTCTTTGCCGACAAGGCCGGGAGCGACGGGACAGTGGTCATTGCCGGCACCAACCTCAACTCCATCGAGTACCGGCTGCTCCCCCCACCCGCCCTGGGCGCCGATCAGTCGCAGTCGTCGTGGGAATACGTGTGCCCGCCGCTGGAGGTGGCGCACCGCGTGTTCCGCGGGCTCAATCACCACAGCATTACCGATCCGGCAAACACCGGGCCGGCTGTCCTGGACGCGCTGGCGGCCGGTGCCGGCACCGGCCCGGCCCGCGCCTCGGCGTTCCAGGCGCACGTCAGGAAACTGGCCGCCGACACACGGGCGGACTACGAGGCACAGCGCGCGTCAGGTAATGACGCCGACCGGCGCACCGGCACGGCGTATCAGCAATACCTGGTACACGTGCGGGACGAGCCCGGGCTGGCCCTGCAGGACTTCACGCTCGAGTTCCTGCTGCTCAGGCGGAGCCGCTTCGAGGCGCTGGTGGCTGGCAGCAAGGGCCAGCCGGCGCCGCCCACGCTCCTGCCCGACGAGCAGGTGGCGTCCGTGGAGTTCCAGAAACTCATGACGCGCGACGTCCACCCTTACAGCCAGAACCGGGCGTATCGGAGCTTTCTCATAGACGTGGCGTCCGCCCGCCTGGCGGTGGAAAGCGCCGCGAAGCTGTTCAAGGAGGAGGCCGTGCCGGCGTTCCGCCTCTATGTGCCGGGCGTGGATGACCACATCTATTATGACCTGCGCTCCCTGCACATCGTGGAGCTCGACGCCGGCAGCGCCGGAGCGGTCAGCGGGCGCGCGTCTCGCAAGCGCCCGCGGCGACCCGACTTTGTCCACGCGAACACCACCACGCTGCTGGAACTGCTGGTCCGCCGAGCCAGCGAGGACACCGTGTGGGTGGGACTCACGCCCCACCAGCACCCCTGATTGCCGAGACGCGTGGCCTACGCGGGCGGGATCACGAGGCTGCCGCCGCCGGTGATCAGGTAGTACACGCCCAGGGTCCAGAGCGTCCCGATCGGATTGGGAGAATACAGCGTGAGCGCGGCCCCACTGCCGGACTTCTGCAGGAAGTTGCCGTTCAACGGGGTGCCCTCCCACCGCGGGTAGTCCATCGCGACCGAATCGGAGCGCGCATCATCAAAGGCCACCGCCGTGCCGAAGTTGCGGAAGGTTAGCCGCTGCAGCGTCACCGCGCCGGTGCCATCCACGAACCGGAACGGGGCGTCGTTGAACACCAGCCTGGTGCCGCCGAGGCCGGAGATGCTGGCGCCGGCAGCCGTCACCGTATGCCCGTTCCCGAAGAACGTCGCGGAGTCACCCGTCGCCGCCACCACGCTCAGCGTGTCATCCACAAAGATATCGGAGCCAAGCGCGATGCCCGTCACGGAGCTGGTGTCCGCCAGGGCCAGGGAGGCAAAGTGCGAACCGGCGGCGCCGGTGCCAGGCGACTCGAAGGTCACGGTCTGCCCGACGGTGCCGGTGAGCCGCGTGAGCTGGTCGCCGCTGGGCGCAAAGCTCGTAGCGGATGAGACGGAAGCCTGCTCGAAGTCCCCGCGCAGATCCAGCCGGCCGCCGGTCAACTTGCCGGTCTCATCCCCACCGGCAAAGAGCGCATTCCCCTGCACGGCAACCACGGAGGAATCCGGGGGCCCGGACATCCGCAGCGTACCCGCGTCGCGCGTTATCAGTGAATCGCTCACATTCACCTGGAACAGCTTGCCGTTCCCCACCGTGAGCGTGCCGGTGCCGCTCACGATCAGGTTGCCGCTCATGTAAATGGTACCGGGCAGCGACCCGTAGGGCTGCATCGTCGCCGAGCCCGCCACGCGAATGGAGTTGTAGTTGAACCCGCCCGTCCCGGCGGCCAGCGAGTCCAGGATGAGCTGGTTGGTTCCCGTGTACACCACCGTGTCGGGGCTGAAGTAGCCGCTGTCAAGATTCGCGCCGGCCAGCTCGAACGCGGTACCCGAAAGCGAGCTGTTCGGCCCGCCGTAGAGGGACCCGGCCAGCTTGAGCCGCGCCCCCGCCCCGTACACGTCCAGTCCACCATACCCCACCAGCCGCAGGTTCCCCGACACCCGGAGCACCGAGGACGAATAATAGAGACCGTTCATCCACAGGCTCCCGAACGCGGAGGCGGTGGTATCCTGGAACGAGATGTTGCTCTCCCCGCCGTTGAGCACGACCTGCTGGGTCGGCTGGGAATTGAAGTACCCCGCCCCCGGCGCCCCGTAGACCCGCACGTTTCCATCTATGCTGATGACGCCGTTGGTCAGGGTGCTCACCCCGGCCGACGGGGTCCCGTAGTTGCCCCCCACCATCAGGCTGTCCCCGACGATGAGGGAATCCGAGGCCTGCGACATGTTGAGCGCCCCGGTGGCGCCGTTGGTGCCGCCGATCCAGGCTTCCTGTGTCTGGACCGTGTAGCCATTGAGGTTGTACGTGCTGTCCTGCACCTGGAAGAAGGCGCTGGCGCTCACACGTCCCACCTGGATGATCGGCCGCGTGCTGCGGTAGCGGCAGAGGTTGCCCTGCAGCTTGGCCGCCCCTGGGCCGCCCACCTGCGTGGTGAAGCCGGTGGTCTCCGTGCCCGCGCAGCCAATGCTCCCGCTCTGGGTATCGGTGGTGAGGTCGCCATGCACCTCAAGCTCATAATTGCCCTGGTACAACTGCGCGCCGGCCCCGACCACCAGGCTCCGCGCCGAGCCGTTGGCGGACATCGCGACCGTATCGCCGTCGGGGATGATCACGTCCATCGTGCTGTCCGGGATGGTCGTCGAGGAGTTGTTCCAGTTTCCATATGTGTTCCAGCTGCCGTGCACCGGTCCGGTAAAGGTGAGCGGGGCCGGCCAGATGATCGCGCCGCCGCCGGCGGCGTCCGTCAGGCCACCGCTGGCCGCGGGGGTGACGCTGTGGTCCCCGAGGTTCAGCGTGTCCGGGGTGCCGGTGCTGGTCATCTTCACGTAGACCCCGGCGCCGGTGGGCGGCGTGCCAAACTGCCAATTCGTCAATGCATATGTAGTGCCCGTGCCCGCGCGGTTCCACTCGAACTGCGCCGCGGCCGAGTTCGCGATGCTGTCAAAGGTCACCATGGCCAACTGCGTGACCGCGTCGCCGTCCACCAGTTGCCAGCGCACGTTGTCAAACCGCAGGCTGTTGACGTTTGCGCCGCCGGTCACCAGCAGGTGGTCAGCGCTGCTCCGGACGCGATGCGTAATGACCACCCCCGTCTCCAGCTCGCCAAGGGCGTGCACGTCGCTGCCAAGGAGCGTGAGCGTGTCGCCCAGGTACAGGTCGCCAAAGTGCGAGGCGCCCGCCCCCGGATTGGCAAACAGGATGGCATGCGTGGGGCTGCCGGCGATGTCCGCGAAGTACGTCACGTGCGGCGCCGTGGCCGCGAACGCCTGGGCGTTGGTGCCCTGGACGAAGGATGCGCCGGCCAGCCACAGGTACCCGTTGGTGAGCATCCCGACCGTGCTGCCACCCAGGAAGCTGGCGTTCCCCTTCACCCAGAGCGAATCGGTGGCGTTCACCATCTTCAGCACGCCGCCGTTCGCCGTGGCCAGGCTGTCGCTCACCCACACGCGCTGCCCGTTCACGTCCAGCACGGTGCCCGCACCCGTGACCGTAAGCGCCCCCGTGAGCTTCAGCGAATCGGCCAGGGCGTTGCTGGCGGCCACCACCAGGTTCCCCTTGAGGTTCACCGGGAAGCGCGCATTCACCCCCTTCAGTACAGTGGTATTGACCTGCCACATGCCCGTAGTGCTGTTGTCACCCAGGCTCCCATGCAGGAACACTGAATCAGCGCCCGCGGAGGTCACGCTGCCATACGTCCCCGCCGGCGCGTACACGTCCCCACCCACGGTGATATTGCTGGCCAGGGTGACCGCGGGCGCCCCCGAAAACTCCAGCCGCCCGAAGCGGGCCGTGGCCGGCGATCCGAAGGTGACGGTGCTCGAGGACCCCGCAAAGCGCGTCACGAATCCGGTATCCGCCACAAACGCATTGGGCGCTCCGCCCTGCGAGAAGCTGCCATGGAGCTCCAGCGTGCCACCGGTGAGCTTGCCGGTTTCGTCTCCGCCGGCAAAGCTCGCGTTGCCCAGCACCACCACCTTGGCCGAGTCCGACGCGCCCGTCATGCGCAGCGTGCCGCTGTTGCGCGTCACCAGGGAATCGCTCACACCCACCTGGAACGGCTGGCCGTTGCCCACCGTGAGGGAGCCGGTGCCGCTGACAATCAGGCTCCCGGTCATGTAAATGGCGCCGGGCAACGTCCCGTAGGGCTGCATTGTCGCCGAGCCCGCCACGCGAATGGACTTGTAGCTGAAGTTGCCAAGCCCCGCCGCCAGCGAGTCGAGGATGACCTGGCCGGTGCCGGTGTAAATCGCCGTGTCGGGGCTGAACTCGCCAGTGTCGGCATTCACGCCGGCCAGTTCAAAGGCGCCAATGGTCAGCGAACTGTTCGTCCCGCCGTAGAGGTTCCCGGCCACCGACACTCGCCCGTTCGCGCCAGAGAATCCGCCATACCCCATCAGGTAAAGGTCGCCCGAGACGCGCAGCGGATTATTCAGGAAGAATGAAGTACCCTGGACGGTCAGCGTCCCGAAGCCCGACGCGGTGGAGTCGGTCACGAGGAGCTGCGCCTCGACGCCACTCAGCACGACATGCTGCGCCGGCTGCGAATTGAAGTACCCGGCCCCGGGGGCACCAAAGATATGGACGTCACCGCCCACGGTGATCACGCCGGCCGTGAGGGTGCTCACGCCCGCGCTCGGCGTCGCGGAGTCGCCGGCCACCAGCAGGGCGCCGCTCACCTGCAGCGAGTCGGTGGCCTGCACCATCCGCAACGCGCCGGTGGCCGATGCCCCCGTCCCCTGGCCGGCCCCCACCCAGGCCTGCTGCGTGGCCAGCGTGTGCCCGTTCAGGTCATAGGTGCCGTTGTCAGCGTGGAAGAGCGAACTCACCCGCACCGGCCCCACCTGGTTGACGGCCCGCTCCGTTCGATACCGGCAGAAGTTGCCCTCTACGGTGGCCGCACCGGGCCCGCCCTGCTGGGTGGTGAACTCCGTGCCGGCGCAGACGATGCCCCCGCTCAACGTATCGGTGGCCAGGTTGCCGTACACGTCCAGGTCAAATGACGCCTGGCTCAGTTGCGCGGCGCTGGCCAGCGTCAGGTTCCGCGCGGAACCCGGGGCCGACATCAGGACGGTGTCCCCCGCCGGGATGATCACGTCCGTGGTGCTGTCGGGTATGAGCGCACCCGAATAGTTCCAGTTGCCGTAGGTGTTCCAGTCGCCCCGGTTGGGCCCCGTATAAGTCAGCGCGTTGGGCCACACCACCACCCCGCCACCCAGCGCCTGCGTGAAGCCTCCGCTCAGCACGGGCGTCACGGCATGGCTCTCCAGGTCCAGCGTGTCCACCGGGGCGGAGCTCGTCATCTTCACGTACAGCCCGGCGCCCGTGGGCGCGGTGCTGAACGTCCAGCCGGTGAGGGCGTACGTCGCGCCGCTGCCCGGCCGGTTCCACTCGAACTGCGGTCCCGTGGTATTCGAGATGTTGCGGAAGGTGACCGTGCCCAGTTGCGAGACGGCCCCGCCAGCCACGAGCTGCCACCGCACATTGTCCCACACCAGGCCGTTCACGTCGGCGCCGCGGCTCACCAGCAGGTGATCGGCGCTCGCCATCACATGGTGGCTGGCCACAAATCCGGTCTCCAGCTCGCCATCGGCATACACGTCACTGCCCAGCACGGTGAGCGTGTCGCCCACGTACAGGTCGCCAAAGTGCGAGGCGCTGAATCCGGGGCTGGCAAAGCTCAGCGTGTGCGACACGGCGCCCGGCGTGCCGCGGTCATCAAAGTACGTCGCGTGCGGCGCGGTGGCCGAGAAGGCCTGCGCGTTCGTGCCCTGCACAAAGTGCGGACCCGCAATCTCCAGGTACCCGGCGGTGAGCAGTCCCGCCGTGCTTCCACCCTGGAAGTTCGCGCTGCCGGCCACCCAGAGCGTGTCCGCCGCGCTCGCCATCTTGAGCGCGCCACCCGCCATCGTGGCCAGGCTGTCCGTCACCCACACGCGCTGTCCGCCCAGGTCCAGCACCGTCCCTGTACCCGTGATGGTCAGGGCCCCGGTGAGCTTCAGCGAATCAGCCAGCGCATTGCTGGCCGCCACCACCAGGTTCCCGCTCATGGTCTTTGGCACCCGCGCATTCACGCCCGTGAGCACGGTGTTGGCTGCCTGCCACCGGCCGCCCGTGCTGTCGTACAGCGACCCGCCCACAAACACCGAGTCGCCCGCCGCGGACTGCACCTGCAGGGCCAGGCCGGTCGGCAGCCACACGTCCCCGGTGGCGGTCACGTTGCCCGTGATGGTCACCAGCGTGCTGTCCGCCAGCTCCAGGCGCCCGAAGTGCGAACTCGCCGGCATGCCAAAGCCAAGGTTGAGGCTGGGCGCGGTGAAGCGGGTGACAAAGGCCGGCGACGCGACGAACGACGTCGCGTTGGTGCCCTGCGTGAACCCGGCGCGCGCAATCAGGAGGCCGGCCGTGAGCTGCCCGGTTTCGTCGCCGCCCGCGAACTGCGCGTTCCCCAGCACCTCCAGGGTATCCTCGGCGTTCACCATCACCAGCTTGCCCGACCCGGCCGTGGCCAGGGCGCCGTCTATTACCAATCGCTGATGGTTCAGCGCCAGCGACCCGCTGCCCTCCACCGTCAGCGCGCCCGACACCGCCGACGCCCGGGAGAGCGCGTAACTCCCGGACACCGCCGCCGCGGCATTGATGGTGCCGCCCAGCGTGCCGCCGCCGGTGAGTCGCACCAGTCCCGGCGTGCCGGACAGGCCCGTGCCGGCGTCCAGGTTTCCGGTCAGGGTCAGCGTGTCAGCGCCCAGGGTCAGCGTCGCGCCCGCCTGGAGCGCCAGCGACTTGACCGTGGTGGCCGCCGAGAGCACGGGCTGGCGGGCCGGAGCCGACGGGATGTACACCGAGTCGGTGATCCCGGGAACCCCCAGCGGCGACCAGTTGCTGTCGGCCGCCCACGCCGAGCTCACCGCGCCGGTCCATGCGCGCGCCAGGCTCGCGCCGGTGGCCGTGGCGGTCACGGTCAGCACCTGCGAGGCGCACGTGACGCTCAACGTCTGCGTGCCGGTCAGCGTGCCCAGCGTCCACGCAATGGTGGCTCGGCCCGTGGCATCGGTCACCGGACTGCTGGAACCGAGCGACCCACCAGCGTTTACTGATGCCGCCAGCGTCGCGTTGGCCACCGGGTTGCCCGCGGAATCCACCGCGAGCACCACGATGGGCGCGAGCGCCGAGTTCAGCGCCGCCGTCTGGCCCCCGCCCGACACCAGCGAGCACCCCGCAAGCGCGCCGGAGATGACACGGAACGGCGTGCTCGTGGCGCTGGCCAGGCCCGTGGCCGACGCCAGCAGCCGGTAACCCGTATCGGCCTTGCTGAGCCTCAGCGTGCTGAAGGTGGCCACGCCCTCGGTCGCGTTGACCGTCAACGTGCCGTTGAGGGAATCGGCAGCGGGATTCGTGCCCAGCACGACGCTCACCGGTCCGGTGAAGCTCGTGGCCACGTTCCCGGCGCTGTCGTGCGCGGTTACCGCCGCGGCAAATGGGTGCCCGGCGGTGACCGTGTCCGGCGGCTGCGTACTGAATGCGAGCGTCGTGGCAGGGCCCGCCACTGCCGTGGCGTGGAAGGTCACGGGCGAACCGGCCAGCCCCGTCGCCGACGCCGTCAGGGTCTGGTCACCCGCGCTGCTGCCCAGCTTCCAGTGCGCCGACGCCAGGCCATCAGCCGCCGAGTTCACAGTGGCCGTGTCCACCGAACCTCCGCTGCCGGCCACGAACGTCACCGGCACACCGCCCACCCCGCCGCTGTCGCTGGCGATCACCTTCACCGTCACCGGGCTGGCGAGCCGCGCGCTCACCGGACCCGTCTGCGCGTCGCCCGACACCAGCACGATGGCACTGGGCGCCGGCTGGACCAGCAGCGTTGCGGTATCGGCCGGACCCGTGAGCAGCGTGGCCGCCACGCGCACCGCCAGGCGTCCGACGCCGGCCGTGCCCCGCCCCGCGCTGTCAGCCGCGAGCGTGGCGCCCGAATCGAGCACCCTCCACGCGATGGGGGTGCCGGGCATCGCGTTGCCTACACTGTCCAGCGCGCTGGCCGTGAACGCAAAGCTGCCGCCGGACGGGACGGTCAGCGTGTCCGGGCTGATGCGCACTGCGCGCGCCCTGGCACCGGGCCCCGTGTACGACACGGGCACCGTGACCGGCGGGATGCTCTGCACGCCGGGCGCCGCGAGCACGGTGATCGGACCGCCGTGGAAGACGACGACGCCATCCGCGTCCAGGTAGTCGAGCGTGAGGGCCAGCGGCTCCCCGGTGGACGGCGCGTCGCGCAGCAGCGGCACCGACAGGCTGAGCACGATCGAGTCCGCGCCCGCCGGATACGCCACCAGGGTGTCGAGCGCCAGCGAGCCATCTGAGTGATGCAGCACCACGCGCACCTGCGTGAACCTTACCAGGTCAGGCAGTGACGCCCCCGCCGGCGCCGGCGGAAACTCGGTCTGGAACGAAAGTCCGTTAGCGAACCGGGGCGTGCCGCCGCCATCCGGCGCGGTGACGTCCCGCGAGCAGCTCAGGGTCACGAGCACCAGCGCTGTGCCGAGCAGGGTCAGGCGTCGGAGGGCGGACGTTGGGATGCGGGCGCCGGGAAGGGACATTCGAGGCAGGCCGAGTAGAGGTGGGGGAGCCACCAATCTGGCGTTTTCCGGGGACCGAGGGCAAGGGAGGAGGCACGCCGGCCCTGTGACGCAGGTCGCACTCCAGCCCCTCGACGCGCGAACGCCCCCCGGGGAAATCCCGGGGGGCGCCGGCGCCACGACGCAGGGTCAGTGCTGGTACGCGGAATTGATGAACGCGTCCACGTCCTGGTGCAGCTTGTCGTGCGCCTTCTGGTCGATGTACACCATGTGCCCGGTGGGGTAGTAGGCAAAGCTGATATTCTTGCGGACCGAGGGTTCGAGCATCATGTGCGAGACCGTCTCCTCGATGCCGTTGAACGGCGTGGCCAGGTCGTAGTAGCCGGCCAGCACCAGCACCTTGAGCGTGGACTCCTGCGTCATGGCCGAGCGCAGCACTTCAGCGGCGCCGTCGCCCGCCGACCGGTCCCAGGGGCGGACATCGCCGCTCACATGGTAGTACGCCTGGCTCTTCCAGCCCAGCTCCCGGCTCACGTAATCCTGGAAGGTCGCCTCATATGCGCCTTCATATGACGCCTCGCTGGGGTCGTACTCCGCGCGCTCGGACGCCGCGTCGCGGTTCATGCCCGTGAAGCGGGAATCGAGGCGGCCCACCACCAGCCGCTTGTCGCGTTCGAGTTGCGTGAACCAGCGTCCCGGGCTCACCCGCAGGTTGGACTGGCGGATGTACTCGGGCGACAGCGCGGTGAGTCGCGCCATGTCGGCCACCACCTTGTCATAGTCGGCCCTGGAGATCTGGTCTCCCTGCTCCAGCGCCTGCGCATACTCGCCGTGCGCGAACTCACGCGCCTTTTGCGCCACCTGGTCCAGGGTCAGCGCCTGGAGGTCCGGGGCGAGCAGGTGGTGGTACCACGCCGAGGTGATGTAGGTGGGGAGGAAGAACTCCGTGCGGTCGTCGGCGCCCCAGGGCGCGAACGCCACCGACGACAGGAGGACGATGCCGTTGAGGTACATCTGGTGGCGGTCCTGCAGGATCCCCGAGAGTTCGGCGGAGCGGGTGGTGCCGTAGCTCTCGCCGATGAGGAACTTGGGCGAGGCCCAGCGTTCGTTGCGGGTGATGTACTGGTAGATGAAGTCGGAGAACCAGGTGGCGTCCTGCACCACGCCAAAGAACTGGGCGCGATCCTGGCCGGCGGCCACTCGGCTGTAGCCCGTGCCGATGGCGTCAATGAACACCAGGTCGGTGGCGTCCAGGAACGAGTCGTTGTTATCGGCAATGCGGTAGGGGGCCGGCATGCCATGGCCGTCCGGGGTGAGCACCACTTCCCGCGGCCCCATGCCCATATGAGTGAACAGCGATGCCGAACCCGGGCCGCCGTTGTAGACGAAGGCCACCGGGCGGGTGGCCGTGTCGGAGACGCCGTCCTTGGTGTAGGCCACGTAGAAGAAGGAGGCCTTGGGCGTGCCCGCGTCGTCGCGGATGACGTAGGTGCCGGCGGTGGCCGTGTAGTTGATGGTCTGGCCGCCGATCTTCGCGCTGTGGTGCGTGACCACGGCGGTATCCACCATGGGTGGGCCGGCCATGGCGGCCTGGGCCCCCGCCGAGGCTGGTGGCGTGGCGCGGCCCTGGCGCTGGCCGGCGGCCGGCTGCAGGGCGATGAGCAGGGCGCTGACAGCGCCCAGAGTGACGCGAGCTGGGATCATGGTGCCGATGTCCTCGGAGTGTGGTGTGGAAGGGGGCGAGGGCAAAGGTGCCGGCGGGTCCAGCGGGCGTCAAACGGGAGGTGGGGGCGGCGGGGGGCCTGGATGTGCGAAAGCCCGGCGCATCGCGGTGCGCCGGGCCTTGCCATGCAATCGGGACGGCGGGATTCGAACCCGCGACCCCCTGAACCCCATTCAGGTGCGCTACCGGACTGCGCTACGTCCCGTCATCGTGGATCCCAAGTGTCCCTGTGCAACCGTCGCTGCGGCTGCCACCCGGCTCCGACGGCAGAGCGCGAAACCTAACCCCAACGCTCCGGTCCTTCAACTCCGACGACGTGCGCATCCCGTAGTACCGACGAACCCCGGCTTCCCTTCCCTGTCCCGTCCGGCAATCCGTCGTCCTGCTCAGCTCGTTTCCCCGTCGAGCTGTCCCTCTCCCGCATTCCCTCAGACACTCCGGCCGCGGAAATGGTTCCCGCTCACACCAGGTGCCGGGGCCGGCGGCCAATGCCAAACACGGCCTTGACCACCCAGAACACCACCAGCACGGGCAGCACCACGAACAGCGCCAGCTTGAGCAGCCCCACCACCAGCCCGAACACCATGGCCAGGACGGCAAACGCCACCAGCGCCAGCACGATCATCAGGATGAAGGGCAGCCCGATCAGGAACAGGACGCCCAGCACCACCGAGCCAACCAGGCCCAGCACGACGTTGATCAGGGTGAACATTTCCGCGGCCTCGCTGCAAAAGGGAATCGCATGCCCCTACGCCGGCGCGGCCGGCCACGTTTCACCTGGCGGAAACGAAAAACCGCCAGCCGGAAAGCCCGGCTGGCGGTGGACCTTCGGGTAGTGCGCCTTACTTCTGCACTTCGATCTTGGCCACCATCCCCATGGCCAGGTGCGGCGTGCAGTAGTACTTGTACGTGCCCGTCGGGACCCCGGCGAACGAGATCGTGTAGGTCTCGCCCGGATTGATCGTCATCGGCGCCGTCAGGTCGGCCGTGTGGTTCGGCATGTTGGCGTTGAGCTGCGCATCGGCGCCAGCCGGGATGCTGTCCGGCCAGAAGGTCACGTCGTGGGGCCCGCCCGAGACCATGGTGAACTTGACCGCATCGCCCACATGGATGGTGAGATCCTTGGGGCTGAACCGGTAGCCCTGCGCGTCACCTTCCATCTTCACTTCCCAGACCTTGCCCGTGGCGGCCATGTAGCTGGCCGTGGCGCCGCTCGCGGCGGCGGCCGTGTCCGTGGCCGAAGCCGCCGGGGTGGACGCCGCACTCTGCGTGGCCGGGGCCTTTTCGCCGCCGCCACAACCGATCATCGCCGCCGACAACACTGCGGCGACTACTCCAAACCGAACGTTCATCACTGTGCTCCTCCGAGGTGGAAACGGGGCCCCATGCCCCAGGAATGCGCAAATCCCGCCGTGTCTTGTAGATTGATTGGCCGGGACCGAATCCGGCCCCGGTAATCTAATGTCGCATGGTCCGGAGTGCCGGTGGGGTGCCCACTCCAGACCACCCAACCCCCAGACGGTGACCGCCGGAAGAAAAAGTACCGCCTCCCACATGGCCCGGAAGTTCTACTACCTGGCCTCCGAGCCCCTGAAGCTCACGTGGGAGCGCTTCATCAACTGGTTCCACGCCAGGGAGTTCAGTGAGAACTCCGTCCTCCTTGGCTTCGCGGTGGCCATCGGGATCCTCTCGGCGCTGGGGGTGGTGGCCTTCTTCAGCAGCATCGACCTGGCGTACGACCTCTTCTACCGCTGGCCCTCCCGCTACATCCCGCCGGTGACGGTGGACGCCTACCGCCCGGTGATCACGGCCCTGGGACTGTGGACGGCCTGGTGGATCATGCACCGCCTGGGGCAGGACAACGACGGGCTGAACGTGCCCGACGTCCAGCTGGCGGTGGTCAAGCGCGGCGCATACGTCCCCAGCCGCCCCGCAGTCGCCCGCACACTCGCCAGCGCGGTCACCATCGGCAGCGGGGCGTCCGCCGGCAGTGAGGGCCCCGTGGTGGTACTTGGAGCGGCCATTGGCTCGTGGCTGGGCCGCCGTTTCCACTTTGAGCCTCCGCGCGTGCGGGTGCTGGTGGGGTGCGCCACCGGCGCGGCCATCAGCGCGGTGTTCAATGCCCCGCTGGCCGGCGCGTTCTTTGCCCTGGAGGAAACCCTGGGCACCATGTCGGCCTCCGCGTTCGCCCCGGTGGTGGTCTCCTCGGTGATGGCGGCGGTGGTGTCGCAGGCCGTGTACGGCAACCACCCGGCCTTCCATCTCCCGCCGAATGTCGCCTTCACCTACTCGCACCTGAGTGAGGCGCTGCTCCTCTTCCCGCTGCTGGGCGTGATTTCAGGGTTCGTGGCGGCGGGCTTCGTGCGCACCTACTTCGGCATTGGCAACTGGAGAAAGCGGTTGCCGCAGCGCCCTGCCTTCATTGCCCTGGGCGGCGGCGCGGTGGTGGGCCTGTTCGTGTTTGCGTCCCGCGGACACCTGGTGGGCTACGGCCACCTGGCCATCAACATGGAATCGTTCACCACCTTCCCCTGGTACGCCCTGGCCGCCCTGGCCATCGGGAAGATCGTGATCACCTCCATCACGCTGAACACCGGCGGGTCGGGCGGGCTCTTCACGCCGTCGCTGTACATCGGCGCGGCCACGGGCGGCGCCATGGGGGTCGGGCTGGCCGCCCTCTGGCCCGCGGGGGGCGTGAACCCGGGCGTGTATGGCGTGGTGGGCATGGGCGCGATGATCGCTGGCGCCACGGACGCCCCGATCACGGGCATCCTGCTGGTATTCGAGATGACTCATGCGTATGCCATCATGCTGCCGCTCATGCTGACAGTGGTGATCGCCCACACGGTCTCCCGCCGGCTGGAACCCGACTCCCTGTACAGCGGCTGGCTGCGGCGCCGAGGCGAGAGCCTGGAGCAGGGCGCGGACCGCGACATGCTGGCGGGGCTGCGCGTGGCCGACGCCTACGACCCAGAGGCCATCACGATTGACGAAAACGCGGGGATGGACACCTTCATGAGCCACCTGGCCGACATTGACCAGGTGTACTTCCCCGTGGTGGACGACCAGCACCAGCTCGTGGGCGTGGTCTCGGTGTCGGACCTGGGCGAGGTGGCCGCCAACGCGGGCAACTTCGCGCACCTGATCGTCGCCGCCGACATGGCGCGCCCGTCGGAGACCGTGACGCCGAACGACTCCCTCCTGGACACCGTCCGCAAGATGGGCGTGCGCGGCACCGGCGCCCTGCCGGTGGTGGACGAACGCGATGGCCGCTACCTGGGCCTCATCACGCGGAGCAACGTGCTGAGCATGTACCAGCGCTCCGCCACCGAGGGCAAGCTCCCTCCGCGGGGAGCACGGTAAGCCGCCTCCCACCCACCGCGGCGCCCCGACGGGCGTGCAGGGAGGGCGCCAGGCTCAGCGCGCGTCCACCAGCGTGATCTGGTCGGCGCGGTTCGGCACCACGCAGAGGAACTCGAAGGGCGCCTCGGTCACCTGATAGCTGTGCGCCACTCCGGCCGGGATGTACAGCGTGGTGTCGGGCGAGACCTCGTGCACGGCGTCGCCAATGCGCACGCGGGCCCGGCCGCGCAGTACATACTGCTCGTGTTCCACCTGGTTGGTGTGCAGCGGCATGCCGCCACCGGCTCCCATCTGGAAGCGCCGGAGCACAAAGTTGGGCGCGCCGGTCTCGGGTCCCACCAGCACCTGCATGCTTGCCGCCGTCCCCGCCTTCACCGGGTTGGCCGGCAGCGCATCGGCCGCCGATACGAAGGGTGTGTGAGTGTCTTTCATATGATGGATGTTAGCAGGTGCCGATCCCATGTGCGCCCGACCCCCTTCCCCCTTACGTCAGCGACTCCAGCGCCTGGCGCAGACGCGGGATCAGGTCGCGGATGGCCCGCGGCGAGACAGCCCCGACGGACAGCCGGAACCAGCCGTTCTCGTCCGGCTGCCCGAACGCCTGGAAGGGCACCACGGCCATTCCGCACGACTGCAGCAGGTAGCGGCGGATCTCCTCGTTGGTGCGCAGCACCGTGCCGTCCGGCGTGCGCCGCCCCTGCACATCAAAGTGCGCGCTCAGGTAGATCGCGCCCTGCGGCGCGCTGCTGCCCACCGGAAGGCCGGCCTGGCGCAACTCCTCAAGGCCACCGGCCAGCAGGTCCAGCCGCTCGCGAATGTCGTGAATCATCCGGGTGCGATACTCGGCCATCGCCGGTTCGTCGCCGAGCAGCTCCGCCGTGGCCATCTGTTCGGGACGCGGCGCCCAGGCTCCAAGGTGCGTCAGCAGGTCGGCCATGCTCCGGATCACGTCGGAAGGCCCCACGCCCCAGCCCACGCGCAGCCCCGTAGCCGCAAAGCCCTTGGAGATGCCATCCGCGAAGACCGTGTACTGCGCCATCCCGGGGCGCAGCCCCACGGGATTCACGTGCGGCTGGCCGAAGGTGAGCATCCAGTAGATCTGGTCGTACATCACGTACAGGGGACGTTCGCCCTCGCCGCGCCTGGCATTCTCCCGGAGCACCAGGTCGCAGATGTCGCCCAGTTGTTGCGCGTCGAACATCGTGCCGGCGGGGTTGGATGGCGAGTTGAGCACCAGCAGCGAGGCGCCCCGCAGGTGGGGGCGCAGCAGCTCCGCGGTGGGGAGGAAGTTGGTCTCGGGACCGCACGGGACCGCCACGGGCGCCGCGCCCATGATGTTGCAGTAGGCGTCGTTGTTCCAGCTTGGCACGGGGAACACCACCCGTTCGCCGCTGTCCACCACCGTCCGGTAGAGCGCGTAGATCACGGGCCGGCCGCCGGAGGCCACGAAGATGCCGTCCAGCGGGTAGTCCAAGTCCAGCGAACGCTTATAATGCGCGGCCACGGCCTTGCGCAGGGCCAGCACGCCGTTCGCGGGCGGGTAGTTGGTCTGCCCATGCGTAACATGCTCCGCCACCCCACGCGACAGGCGCTCCGGCACGGCGAATTCGGCCCGCGCAAAGTCGCCGACGGTCAGGTCGCAGACGGGCGCGCCGGACGCCGTGAGCTCGCGGACCTCGGCGGCGATCTTCAGGATGGAAGATCCAACCAGGCGCTGCGACAGTGGCGAAAGGCGAACACGCATCGCGTCGGATTCTCCGGGGAGGCGCCCTGCGGAGCACGCGGCGGCGTGGCGGAGGGCGCCAATGGGGTGGATCGCGGGAACAATGGGGGCGCGTGGAGAAGATCGCCCAACGCGCGCGCTGATGGAAGCGGCCGAGGCGTTGCCGCGACGCAGGCCACGCGGAACGCCAAGGCCCCCGGCCCCGCTGACATCGCGGAACCGGGGGCCGGTACTGCCCGGGGACACCGCCCCGTGAGTGTTGTGGCTAGTGCAAGTGCGGGTTGGAGCCCAGCTCGCTGGACCCGAACGGCACGCACTTGTCGCGCCCGTTCAGGAACGTGTTGGTCCCCTCGGCGTACCATCGGCGCAGGTCCCACAGCCGACGCGCCTCCAGCCAGACCACGGCGCCGCGTTCGTGCTGCAGCAGGGTCCATGCGTCCGCCGTGTTGGCCGGCTGCGCCACCGCGGCCATGCCGTACACGGCCCGGGACTGGTTGATGAACGTGGTCATGTTGGGGATGCTCGAGTTGCGCAGGGCATCCTCGGCGCGCAGCAGCAGCATCTCGGCCCCCTTGGTGAGCGGGACGTTATCGCCCAGCGAGACGTATTTTTCCTGGCGGAAGAAGGGCGTGGCGCCGTCCTGCCCCTTCTGCACCGAGCCACTGCCCGTGAACACCGTGTCCCACGGGGTACGCGGGTCGGCATCGGTGGCCGCCCACTGCGTGCCGTACACACTGACCTCGCGGCGCTGGTGCGTTTCGTAGGCCAGGTCGTTGTTCTCCCGGCTGGTGTTGGTCGAAAAGATGGCGTCGTACTCGAAGTTGTCGGGCACCAGCGCGGCATCCGTCACCGCCCCGGACCAGTTGCCCAGGTCCGCGCGGACTGAAGCACGGCCGCCCAGCGCCGCCGTGGCCACGTCCGTCTGGCCCAGCGCCGTGGCCAGGGTGTTGGCGCGCGTGAAGAGACTCTCCGCCCGCTGGAAGTAGACCGAGTCGCTCTCGGCCGGTCCGCCGTCAATCACGGCCTGGCAGCTATTCTCGCCCAGCAGCCGGTTGGCGAACCCGGCATACAGGTAGGCCCGGGGCGTGTCCGTGTTGGTCTCGAAGCCCGCGCCCAGCACGCGTTGCATGCGCCGCAGCCCGTCCTCGGCCACCCAGCGCGCCTGCTGCATGTTGGAATAGTCGCCGTCCACGTCTTCGGGACGGATGATGCCCACGGCGTACTCGTTGGGTCCGGCGTAGTTGCCGGAGTGCTTGAGTTCGTCGGTCATCACGCTGTTGTCCACCAGGAAGTTGCCGATGGCCTGGGAGAGGTCACCCGACATGCCGTTGACCAGTCCGGGCATGGCGCCCGGGGTGTCAAGCTGGTCGTCCTGCAGCGGGCCGGGATTGGTGACCTTGAGGTCACACGCCGAGAGGGCGGCTACCACCAGCGCGGCCGACAGGATGTTTGCGTATTTCATGATAGGATTCCTCATCCGGGTCAGAAGCCGAACCGCAGCGTGGCGGTAAAGGTCCGGAACGTTGGGAACACGTAGTAGTCGCGACGTGAGAAGCTGCTCGTGCGGATGTCCGCCACCTCGGGATCCGTGCCCGTGTACCTGGTGCTGGTCCAGAGGTTCTGGCCGGCCAGCGAGATGGAGGCATTGTGCATGCCGCGGGCATATTTCGCCGGGATGTCGTACGTGATGGTGACGCTGCGCAGCTTGAAGAAGTCCGAGGGCTCCACCCAGTACGCATAGTCGCGCTGGGAGCTGGTGATCGTGCACTTCATCTGCTGCAGGGCGGTGATGCTGCTCACGTCGCCCGCCCGCATGGCGTCCTGCGCGGTATAACAGGGCTGCCAGATGTTGTAGCGCGCGTTCTGGTAGCCGACGGCATTCAGCAGGTGCCCGCCGAGCTGCCACTCGCCGATGGCGTTGAGTTCCACCGCGTTCCAGAGGCGGAGCGTGGTGGAGGGGCTGATGATGCGATCCGGATAGGTGGCGCCCAGGTATCCATCATTGATAATGGTGGGGGCCGCCAGGGCATCGGGGTTGGTGACCTGCAAGCCGAAATATGAGGGCACGGGGTAGCCCTGCTTCACGTAGGTCCGCGACAGGTCCTCGATGGTAATCGTCTGGCCGCCCAGGTCGCCGGCCTCGCTCTTGTTCCAGGTGTAGTTGAGGTGCCCGCTCCATGTGACATTGCGGAGGCTGAGCAGCTCGCCGTCCAGCGAGAGTTCGGCGCCGGTGTTGTTCAGCCGGCCCACGTTCTCGAGCTGCCGATTGGTGAATCCGTTCGACGGGGGCTGTTCCACCGGGATGAGGGCATCGAAGGTGTGCTGCTGGTAGTAGGTGGCACTGACCCCCAGGCGCCCGTCCAGCGCGCTCATGTCGAAACCGCCCTCTGTTTCCCGCGTGCGCTCGGGGCCCAGGTCCGGGTTGCCCACCTGCGACGGGGTGAAGGCCGGCTGGCCGTTCTGGGCGGCCACGGGATCCCAGGTGCGCACGGCGTCAAAGGCGCCGGGCGCCTTGCCCGACTCTCCCATGGCGGCGCGCAGCTTGAACGTCTCGATGTGCGGCACGTGCCACCACGATTCATCGGACATCACATATGATCCGCTGAGCTTGGGGTACGTCTGCAGGCCAAAGCTCGACCCGAAGGCGCTGTTGCCGTCCACCCGCACGGCGCCGGTGAGGAACAGCCGGTCGCGCCAGCCCACCACTTCCTGCACGAAGAAACCGGCGTTGATCACGCGCTGGTTGGTGGCGTCGTTGATCAGGCGCTGCGCGCCGGAGGTGAGGATGGGCTGCCCCGGGCCGGCGAAGAAGTCCGACTCCAGGTCCTGGTCCTCCACGCGGCTGTCGAACATCTGGCCGCCCACGGAGGTGGTCGTGTTCCACTCGTCGCCAAACGGCTGCTTCCAGTTGGCCGCGAAATCCGTGGTGACGAGCGTGCGGTTGCGCGGCGTCACCCAGATCTGCCCCAGCGGTTGCCGCGAGAAGCCGAACGGATACATGCTCTCCAGCTTCATATCCAGATAGTCATAACCGATGTTCAGGTGCGCGCTCAGCGGCCCCTCGGCATCGTACTTGGTGGTCAACCCGGTGATGAAGTGGCTCTCGCGCGTGAAGCTGGTGGCGTCAAAGAGCTCGCCGTTATCCAGGCAGACATTCACCGAGGGATCGCATCCGACGCCGGACGTGAAGTTGGAGTTGGCGCCGCGGGAGATGTTGATCAGCGCGCCGTTGGCGCTGTTGCCGTCAGCCACCCAGTCCACGTGCCGTCCGGTGAACTGCGAGCTGAGCCCGAACTCCAGCCCGGTGGCGGGGCGGAAGGAGAAGTTGCCGCGCAGCGTGCCGTCGCGGTTGCCGCCCATCTGGAGCACGCCCTTCTGCTCGTTATAGTTGGCGCCCAGGTAGTAGGACTGGTCGGCGGAGCCGCCGCGCACGTCCGCGGCATAGCGCTGCACCGGCCCGTCGCGCAGCCAGGTCCCGCTGGCGGGGCAGCTCGGATCCTCGAAGGTCGTCCCGACCCCGTTGGTGTGGATGCCCGCGCAGTCATTCATGAACAGGCCCGTCGGGTCGCTCTTGGGCCCCACATGCCCCATGAAGTTGAACCCCTGCCCTATCTCAAAATGGTACTGGGGGCGCCCGGCCATCCCACGCTTGGTAAAGATCTGGATCACGCCGCCGGACGCCTCGGTGCCGTACAGCGTGGTGGCCGCGGGCCCCTTGATGACTTCCACGTGGTCAATCTGGCTGGCATCGATGTCGTTGAGCGGCAGCACGTTCTGGCGGCCGATGACGCTGGTGCCCGTGCTGCCGTTGTACATCCGCACGCCGTCCACGTAGATCAGCGGACTGTTCCCCTGGCTGATGCTGTTGATGCCGCGCAGCCGGATGGTGCCGCCCGCGCCCGGCTGGCCCGAGTTCGCAATCACGGTGGCGCCCGTGGTGCGTCCCGTGAGGATCTGCTGCACGTTCACCACGGGCGCATTGGCAATGGAAGCCGGCCCGATGGTGGAGACGGCCGTGCCGATCTCCCTGGTGCGCTCTTCACCGGTGGCGGTGACCACCACGCTGCTGAGCGCGATAGCCGTGCGCTTGAGTTCAAAGGACACCTCGACCACGCCGTCCGCCATGACGGTGACGGTCTTGTTCACCGGTTCGTATCCGATCATCTGCGCCCGCACGGTCGCGTTGCCAATGGTCACGCGCGGTATGAGGAACTTGCCATCCGCGCCCACCAGCGCCCCCTGGCGCGTAGCGGGAATGGACACCTGCGCGCCGGCGAGCGGGCGCCCCGTGCCCGCCTCCACGACGCTGCCGCTGACGGTGCCGGTTGGCTGCTGGGCCGCGAGCGCGGCAGGTACCGCCAGCAGCACGAGGGCTGCCGCGTACCAGCGCCTGATTGCCATCAACTTCATGGGAGTTCCTCCAGTTCAGTGCCGTTTGATTCAGTACCCACGCACTTCGCCATCGCGGCGCGGATCCGCCGCACCCACCCACGCCCCACCCCGTCGCACAATGACCGTCACGCCGCCAAAGCCCATGTCCACCGGCGGGCTCGTGCTGATCTCAAAGCCGGCCGCCCGCGCCGCGTCATACACGGCACCGGCAAAGCCATCCTCCATGCGCAGCTCCCGGCCCGCGCCCGGGATGGCGCGCGGCATGCGCAGCGCCGCCAGCGGGTCCATGTGATAGTCCAATCCGTATACGATCGTCTCCACGATGGCCGGCGGGATGGCCGCCGACCCCGGAGAGCCCACCACCATCTGCACCGAACCGCCCTGCAGCACGATGGTCGGCGCAATGGTGGAGGCCGGCACCCGGTGGGGGCCGGCCGCGTTGGGACCCTGGTGGTCGCGCGAAAAGTTGAACATCGCGCTGTTCAGGAAGACGCCGTCCACCCAGGTGCCGGAGCCGAATCCCTGCCCCAATGTGTTGGTGAGCGACACGGCATTGCCATGCGAGTCCACCACGGTCATGTGCGTGGTCTCGGCCATCATCCCGCTGCCGGGAGCGCCGGCCTGCGCCGTGCGCGGCAGCGCTGAGGGGCCGGCCGGATGGTACGGCGCGCAGGCCGCGGGCGGCAACGCAGCATCGTCCGTCCACGGATCGCCCGCCGTCAGGCGGCCGGTGACCGGTTGCTCCAGCAACGCGGCGCGCGACGCCGCAAACGCGGGCGACGACACCCCCGCCTGCGGCACTCCCACATGATCGGGGTCGCCCACATACGCCCCACGGTCGGTGACGGCCACGCGCATGGCCCCCACCAGCAGGCGGAAGGCCGCGGGGTCGCGGCTGGGAAGGCCAAGGGCCGGCAGGTTGTGCGCGTCCAGCAGGTTCAGCGTCTCCAGCACCTGCATCCCGGATTGCGGCGCGGGCGCCGAGAGGACCACGCGCCCGTGGTACACCGAGCACAAGGGCCGCTTGAAGCGGGCCGAGTACGCGGCGAAGTCGGCGCGCGTGATGGGATTGCCACCCTCGCGAAGCACCCGGACGATGTCGTCGCCAATGCTTCCCTTATAGAAGGCGTCCGGGCCCTGCTCCGCGACGGCGCGCATGGTGGCCGCCAGCTCGGGCTGCACAATGCGATCGCCGGCGCGCACCGGGTGCCCGTCGGGCAGGTAGATGCGCCGGGCGCCCGGGTAGGCGCCCACCTTGGCACTGTCCGCCAGGACCTCGCGCTGCAGCAGCGAGTTGGCGATGTACCCGTCCGCGGCCAGCCGGATGGCCGGCGCCATGACGCGGGCGCGCGGGAGCACGCCGTACCGCGCCTGGGCCGCGAGCAGTCCCGCCACGGCGCCCGGGATGCCCGTGCCGCGGGGCGTCACGGAGGTGCCCAGCTCGCGCAACGTGGTATCGGGAATGCTCCCGGACTGGCTGTAGAAATCGACGTACTGGGTGGTATGCGTTGCGGCATCGAAGTACAGCAGGCCGCCGCCCGCGCCCAGCCCGCTCATCATCGGCTCGGTGACGCCAAGCGCGAAGGCCGTGGCCACCGCGGCATCCACGGCGTTGCCTCCGGCCTTCAGGATCTCCAGCCCGGCTTCGCTGGCATATGGGTTACCTGATACCACCATGCCGTGTTCGGCCACCGCGCGCTTCCCGACATCCGGTCCGCTGGAGGGAGCCGGGGCCGCGCCGGGGGTGGCGGCCGTGCAGGCCGCCGCGAGCATCGCCAGGAGGAGGAAGCTGGTGCGCAAGGTGATGGGTCCTGGATTGACGAAAACCTGCCCGCGCACTCCCGCACCCCGCGGGCGCGCGCGCCACAACTGACGCTGCGTTCAGCGCAACATGAGCGGCGATTCCGGCGAGCGCAATACCACCAACGGTCGATGCCAGCCCATGCCGGCCGACACCGCCACGGAGTCAATGCGTGGCAGCGGATAGAACACCGTATGACTCATGTTGCCCGTGGCATCCGCATTGATCTCCAGCGCCACACGCTCGCCGGGGGACACCGAGAGGGGCGGACTGACCCACTGCGTCCGCGTCCCGATGCCGTGCAGTTGAAGCTGGAGCACCCCACCGGGCTGCAAGTGCGCGCGCCGTATTGAAACCCTGGCGCTGGACAACCCGGTCACCATCGCGAGGCGCACCGCGGGGGATCCGCCCGCGGAGGTCACGGCGTACACGTCCATGTCCGCGAACGCGTGGTTCTGGATCTCCAGCGTCACGGGTTCGGGCTCGGGGACGGCGTGCCTCGGCGCGCGGAAGCACGCGGCGCAGAGGCCAAGCCCGACCACGGCGCCGAGCGTGACGATCCGGATTCCTGCCGGCGGTCCAGGCATGGCCCCTCCCGAACGGGATGCACCTTCAATCATGCGCCGCTGAGGGATGCGCGGCAAGGCGCCGGCCCCGTGTCCCCGACGCCGCTTTTGCGGTAAGATCAGGCGCGCATGTCCTCCGCCACGCTCGACCTCCTCATTGGCGCCGTCCACCTCGTGCTGGCCATCGGGGCATCGGTGCACATCGTGCTCAAGAAGCGCGACCCCCGCGCCGCCATCGGGTGGATCGGGCTCGTGTGGCTCACCCCGATCATCGGCTCGGCGTCGTACGTCTTCCTGGGCGTGAACCGGATCCGGCGACGCGCGGGCGAGCTGCGCCGAGACCGGCTGGAACCCGGGATGAGCCCCACCGGCAGCCATCGCATGCTGGCGTCGCGCGCGCTGCCGGCCGACGTGCCCGAGGCGCTGCACCCCCTGGCCACCCTGGCCGGGAACATCACCCGCGCGCCGCTCACGGCGGGCAACGCGGTGGACGCGCTCCTCGACGGCGACGAAGGGTATCCGGCCATGCTCGACGCCGTCGCGGCCGCGCAACAGAGCGTGGCGCTGGCCACCTACATCTTTGATCGCGGCCAGGTGGCCGACCGCTTCCTGGCCGCGCTCGAGGCGGCGGTGAAGCGAGGCGTGGAGGTGCGCGTGCTGATTGACGGCGTGGGCGCGCGGTACAGCCGCCCGTCCATCGTG
Source organism: Gemmatimonadaceae bacterium (assembly GCA_035700805.1). Classification (GTDB taxonomy): domain Bacteria; phylum Gemmatimonadota; class Gemmatimonadetes; order Gemmatimonadales; family Gemmatimonadaceae; genus JAGWRI01. The sequence goes on from DASSOG010000032.1 coordinate 23,520, forward strand.
CGGGCCCTGCGCGAACGGGGCATTACCACCCGTGAATTTCTGCCGTCGCTCGTTCCGATCTTCCACCCGTACTTCAACCTCCGCAACCACCGCAAGCTGCTGGTGGTGGACGGCAAGGTAGGCTTCTGCGGCGGGCTCAACATCCGCGACGGCTGCCAGCTCTCGCTCAACCCGCCGAATCCCACGCAGGACGTGCACTTCCGCTTCCAGGGGCCGGTGGTGCACCAGCTCATGAGCGCCTTTGCCTTCGACTGGAAGTTCACCACGGCCGAATCGCTGGAGGGAGATCGCTGGTTCCCGGCGCTGGAGAGCGACGGCCCGGTGGCGGCGCGCGGCATTCCGGACGGCCCGGACGAGGACTTCGAGGCGCTGCTCTTCACGTTCATCGGGGCCATTGCCGTGGCGCGCCGCCGCGTGCGCGTGGTCACGCCGTACTTCCTGCCCGATCGCCCGCTGATTGACGCGTTGCAGGTGGCGGCGCTGCGCGGCGTGGACGTGCAGATTGTCCTGCCCTCCCGCGTGAACCTGCGCACCGTACAGTGGGCCATGTACGCGCAACTGGGCCAGGTGCTCCGGGGCGGGTGCAAGGTGTTCCTCACGCCGCCGCCATTTGACCATTCCAAGCTGTTCACGGTGGACGGGGAGTGGACGATCGTCGGGTCGTCCAACTGGGATCCGCGCAGCCTGCGCCTCAATTTTGAGTACATGGTGGAGTGCTACGACGCGGACCTCACGCGGCGCGTGGACGCGATCATTGACCGCAAGCTGGCGACGTCGCGCTCCTACACCATGGTGGACCACCGCCGGCGCCACATCCCCGTCCGGCTGCGTGACGGCCTGGTGTGGCTCGCGCAGCCATATCTCTGAACCAATATGTCGGCCTGCTTCCTGGGACTGGACATCGGCACCAGCAGCGTCAAGGCGCTGCTGGTGGACCGCGAGGGCCGCGTCGTGGCCTCGGCCTCCGCGCCGCTTACGCTCGGCGCGCCGCGTCCGGGATGGGCGGAACAGGACCCGGAGGCCTGGTGGGCCACGACCGGGCCGGTCATTCGCGAACTCCTGCGGCAGGCGCCCGCCATCACGGTGGCCGCCGTGGGCATCACGGGGCAGATGCACTCATCGGTGTTCCTGGACCATACGGGTACCGTGATCCGCCCCGCGCTGCTCTGGTGCGATGCCCGCACGGACGCCGAGTGCCAGCAAATCACCCAGCGGGCCGGCGGCGAGGACCGGCTGCGCGCGCTGACGGCCAACGCGGCCTTTGCCGGCTTCACGCTGCCCAAGATCCTCTGGCTCCGCAACCACGAGCCTGACGCGTTCGCCCGCCTGGCGCGCGTGCTGATCCCCAAGGACTACATCCGGTACCGGCTCACGGGGGAGATGGCCACCGAACCGTCTGACGCGTCCGGCACGCTGCTGTTCGACACGGCGCGGGGGCGGTGGAGCGCGGAGATGTTCAGCGCGATGGACCTGCCGCCCTCCATCATGCCGGAGGTCGGCCGCTCCGCTGCCGTGCTCGGCCGGGTGACGGGCGAGGCCGCGCACGCCACCGGACTGGTTGCCGGCACGCCGGTGGTGGGCGGCGGCGGCGACAATGCGTGTGGCGCCGCAGGGGCGGGCGTCCTGAGGCCGGGCAGCGCCGTGGCCACTTGGGGCACGTCGGGGACGGTGATCGCGCCCACCGATGCTCCGCGTGTGGATCCGCGATCCCGGGTCCACACCTTCTGCCACGTGGCGCCGGACACATGGTACCAGATTGGCGTGGTGCTGAGCGCGGGCGCCGCGTTCGCGTGGCTGCGCGACCAGTTTGCCCGCGAGTACGCCACTCCGGGCGAGGCAACGCAGGCGCTCGTGTCAGCGGCCGCGCGCATACCACCCGGCGCCGAGGGCCTGCTGTTCCTGCCATACCTGCAAGGCGAGCGCTCACCCCACCGCAACCCCGCGCTGCGGGGCGCGCTCCTGGGGCTGAGCCTGGCGCACACCCGCGCCCATGTGACGCGCGCCGTCATCGAGGGCGGGGCGCTCGCCCTGGCCGAGTGTCTGGACGTCCTGCGGGAGCTGGGCTGCACCCCTGGCGAGATGCTGCTCACCGGCGGCGGTGTGCGCGACCCGCTGCTCCGCCAGGTGCTGGCCGCGGTGTTCGACCTTCCGGTGCGGCTCACCACCCACGATGAGGGCCCGGCGTTCGGAGCGGCGCTGCTGGCCGCCGTGGGATCCGGGGCGTTCCCCGACCTGGGCGCCGCGGTGGCCGCCGGCGTCGCGCTTCGGCCCCGGGAATTACCCGAGCCCCAGACGCGGGAGGCCTACCGCGCCCTCATGCGTCGCTTTCAGGCGGCGGGGCGGCAGCAGCAGCGCGAGCGGATGGAGCCCGGTCTGGCCGACGCGTGAGCCGGGTGTCATAATCCGGGCGTCCGGAGCGCCGGTATCGCTCCCGTGCATTTCACGCGTCACTCCCGAGGTTGGTTCCCGTGCGACTTTCATTGTCCTGTCTTGCCCTTGCGGTGGCGGCCTCCGTCGCCCCCACGCCGGCTGCGGCGCAGTCCTCCTCCCTGTACTCCGAGATGCAGTGGCGGTCCATCGGCCCCGTGCGGGCCGGGCGGGCGCGCGCGGCCGCCGGAGTCTCCGGCTCGCCGAGCATCCTGTATGTCGGCTACGACAACGGTGGCGTCTGGCGCACCACGGACTACGGCTCCAACTGGGTGCCGCTGTTCGACGCGGAGCCCATCGGCTCCATCGGGGCCATTGCCGTGGCGCCGTCGAACCCCAACGTGATCTACGTCGGCACCGGCGCGGCGATCATCCGTCCCGACCTGGCCACGGGGAACGGCGTATACAAGTCCACCGATGCGGGCAAGACCTGGACCCACCTGGGGCTGGACGACACGCAGATGATCGCGTGGATTGAGGTGGACCCCACGAACCCGGACCGGTTCTTCGTGGCGGCGCTGGGGCACCCATACGGCCCCAACGCGCAGCGGGGCATCTTCCGCTCCACTGACGGCGGCAAGACGTTCCAGAAGGTGCTCTACCGCGACGAGTACACCAGCGGAAACGACGTGCGCATCGACCCGCGGAACCCGAATGTCGTGTACGCGGCGCTCTGGCAGCAGCAGCAGAGCTTTTCCGAGAGCGGCGAATTTGGCGGCGCGGCCAACGGCATCTACAAGTCCACCGACGGCGGCGACACCTGGAAGCCCATCGTCAACGGCCTGCCGCCGGTGATCGAGGCCAACCTGGCCATCGCGCCGAGCGACCCGGACCGCATCTATGCCATGATCGCGGGCCAGGATACCAGCGGCGGACGCGGCGGCCGCGGGCCCAGCACCACGGGCACCGTGCAGCTCTATCGTTCCAACGACGGCGGGGAGCACTGGCACCTGGCCATCGATGACCCGAGCATTCCCGCCGCGCAGCGCCCGGCCACCGAGGACGCGCGGCCCAACGGCCGCATCGGCGGCGGCGACCTGCCCCCGATCACGGTGGACCCCCAGAACCCCGATGTCATCTATTCGACATCGGTGGTGCTCTGGCGGACGGAAGACGCCGGCGTGACGTGGAGCGCGGTGCGCGGCGCCCCCGGCGGCGACGACTATCAGCGTCTGTGGATCGACCCCCACCATTCGAACGTGCTGCTGGTGGTGGCGGACCAGGGCGCCGTGGTCTCCACCAACCGCGGCGAGTCCTGGAGCAACTGGTACAACCAGCCCACGGCCGCGGTGTACCACGCGTCCACCGACAACGCGTTTCCCTACCGCGTGTGCGGCGGCCAGCAGGACTCCGGCTCCGCCTGCGTGAAGAGCCGCGGCGACGACGGCGAGATCACGTTCCACGACTGGCACCCGGTGAACATCCAGGAGTACGGCATCGCGGCGCCCGACCCGCGCGACCCGGACATGGTGTACGGCTCCAGCCGGAGCAACGTCTCGCTGTACAACCGCCACACCGGACAGACCCGCGACGTCGGCCCCGACCTCGGCGGCCGCGGCGGCGCCTACGCCCGCAACGTGCGCACCATGCCCCTCATCTGGTCGCCCATCGACTCGAACATGCTGTTCTATGCGTCGAACGCCGTGTGGCGCACCACCAACCACGCCCATAGCTGGCAGCGCGTCAGCCCCGACCTCACTCGGCAGACCTGGGCCATTCCGGCCAGCGCCGGCAAGTACGCGGAAGGATTCCAGGTGCGCCCCATGGGCGCCATCACCGCGCTCTCGCCGTCTCCGCGCGACGTGAACGTCATCTGGGCGGGCACCGACGACGGCAACGTCCAGGTGACCTTTGACGGCGGCAAGACGTGGAAGAACGTCACCCCCGCTGGCCTCAAGCCGTGGACCCGCATCTACAACATGGACGCCGGCCATTTCTCCACGCAGACGGCGTACATCGCGGCTAACACGATGCGCATTGACGACATGAACCCGCACTTCTACCGCACGCACGACGGCGGCAGGACGTGGACCGAGATCAACACCGGCATCACGCCGGGCGCCGTATCCAACTCCATCCGCGAGGATCCGCGGGTGAAGGGGCTGCTCTACGCGGGCACGGAGACGCAGGTCTGGTTCTCCACCGACGACGGCGATCACTGGCAGTCGCTGCGCCAGAACATGCCCGCCATCTCGGTGCGTGATGTCGAGGTGAAGGACGATGCCACGTGCCTGTGCGCCGACCTGATCGCCGGCACGCATGGGCGCGGCTTCTGGATCCTGGACGACATCACCCCGCTGCGGCAGCTCGCCGCCGCGAGCAAGGCAAGCGACGCGTACCTGTTCAAGCCCATCACCGCCGTGCGCGTCCGCTTTGGCACCAACGACCCGACGCCCTGGCCGCCCGAGCTGCCGGCGGGCCAGAACCCGCCCCCGGGCGGCATCCTCGATTACTATTTGGCTCATGACGCCAGCGGCCCGGTGAAGCTTGAGATCCTGGACGCGCGTGGCAAGCTCGTCCGCAGCTACTCCAGCACCGATCCGGTGCTCTCGCCCGACCCCGCCGTGGACCCGGTGGCCTACAACGAAGTCTGCAAGCGCAACCCGCGCGCCCCGGCGTGCGGCCTGCCCCTGTACTGGCCGGCACCCCAGCAGGTGCTCTCCACGCGGGCCGGCATGCACCGCTTCACGTGGGACCTGCACTTTGACCCGCTGGAAACGGAGCGCGGCGTGCAGGTGGGCAGCAACGCCACCGGGGCCGTGCCGCATCGCACGTATCCAACGGTGAACGCGCCGTGGGCCCCACCGGGCCGCTACACGGTGCGCCTGACGGTGGGAGGCCGGCAGTACTCGCAGCCCCTCACGCTCAAGCTCGATCCGCGCGTCACCACGCCGGCCGCCGGCCTGGCGCAGCTCGCCACGCTCACGGTCCAGATGTATGACGGCGCGCGCGACGCGCACACCGCGTTCGTGCAGGCGCGCGACGTGGTAAGCCAGCTCGACAAGCTCTCGGGCGCCGATGTGGAAGCGCTGAAGAAGGACGTGGAGGCCCTCGCGCCCGCCCCGCCGACCGGCGGCCGCGGCCGTGGGTTCTTTGGCTTTGGACGTGGTGGTGGCCCGGCGGGCCCGCCCACGCTGACCAGCGTGGAGAATTCGCTCATGTCAGCGGCCATGGCCATGCAGGCCGCGGACGCCACGCCGACGGCCGCGCAGGTGGCGGCCTGCAACTCGGCGCACACCCAGGGCGTTGCCGAGCTCGCCAGGTGGAATACGCTCAAGTCCACCAGGCTCGCAGCGTTCAATGCAAAGCGGAAGGCCGCCGGACAGCCCACCGTCGTGATTCACTGATGGCAGGCGGTGCCCCAGGGCATGATCCCTGGGGCACGCCACCCCCACACATACGAGTTTACCGTGCACACACCATCGCTTGCCCGCCCCGCTCGCGCCCGCGCCCATACGCTGGGTAGCATTTCACTGATCGCCACGTTCCTGGTCATCGCGGCGCCGCCCATGGCCGCGCGCGCGCAGGCCGGCGCCTCGGAGGCCGGCAAGAAGGTGCTCACCGTTCCCGACTACGGACGGTGGCGCACCATCAACGGCGAGGAGATCTCCAGCGACGGCCAGTGGGTGGCCTGGATATACCGCTACACCAACGTGCCGCAGGATGAGGCCAGGCCCGAGCTGCACATCCTGAACGTGCAGTCCAACGCGGATGTGGTCGTGCCGGATGTCTCCAGCGCGCACTTCTCGCCCGATGGCCGGTGGATTGCCTATACGGTGGACTCCACCCCACCCAAGGGGCGCGGCGCACGCGGCGGCGGGCAGGCCGGCGGCAGCAGTGGTGGCCGGGGCGGGAACGCCGGCGCCACCACGCACCATCGCGTGGAACTCCGCGAACTGGCCACAGGCGCCACGCACACCTGGCGCGACATGCAATCCGCGGTGTTCTCCAATGACTCCCGCTTTGCGCTGATCCGCGATCGCGCCGCAGCGGGCGGGCGAGGCGGGCGCGGCGGGTTTGGCGGCCGAGGGGGCGCCGAAGGCGCCGAACCGGCAGCCACCGGGAGCGATGCCGTCCTGTACGACCTCTCCACCGATCGCGGCAGGCTGCTCGGCAGCGTCGGCGACGCGGCCTTCAACCGGGCCGGGACGCTGCTGGCCTACACCGTGGACGCGACGACCCGCGACGGCAACGGCCTGTACGTGGTGGACCTGGCCACGGGCAACACGCAGGCGCTGGACAACGACGCCAGGACGTATGCCCGCCTGGCCTGGGACGACGCCGGCAACGCGCTGGCGGTGCTCAAGGGCGTCCCGGTGCCGAAGATGCGTGAGCGCGACAACACGCTGCTCGTCGTGCGCGACGTGCGCTCGGCTATTGGTAATCCACAATACAAGGCGGTCACGCTGTCCAATACGGCGGCCGGCTTCACCGCCGGGTGGGTGCTGAGCGAGCGCGCCCCGCTGTCGTGGAGCGCGGACGACGCCCGCGTGTTCTTTGGCGCCAAGGCGCAGGTGCCGGCGCCCGATACCAGTCGCGCCGCCCGAAGTGATACCGTTGCCGACGTGGACATCTGGCGCACCGACGACCGATACATCCAGTCGGAGCAGATGATCCGCGCCAACCGCGACCGGAACCGCACGTACGTACAGGCGTTCGACGTGGCTCGCGATGCGTTCGTCCCGCTCAGCGATTCCACCATGGGCAGCCTGGAGATCTCCACCGACGGACGCTGGGGCGTGGGACAGGACGACCGCGCGTACATCTCCGACTGGAAGCCCTCGGCGGCCGACTTCTATCGCGTGGATCTCGCCACTGGTCAGCGAACGCTGATGTTCAGGAACCAGTTGACGCAGGGCGCCACGTTCGGCATCTCGCCGGACGGCAAGACGTTCCTGTACTGGAAGGACGCAAAGTTCCAGGCATACAACCTCGCGGCGGGCACCTCGACCACGCTGGGCGCCGATGCCCCGAACTTTGTGAACACCGACTTCGACTACCCGGGCCCCAAGCCCTCATGGGGCGTGGCCGGGTACTCGGCTGACGGGAAGAGCGTGATCGTGCAGGACAAGTACGACCTGTGGACGCTGCCGCTGGATGGCAAGGGCTCGGCGCGGGACATCACCGGTGGCTACGGGCGCCAGAACCGCGTCACCCTTCGGCTCACGCGCTTCGCGCCCATGGACTCCACCGCCGGACGCGCCGAGCGGACGGGCGAGGTGTACGACCTGGGCAAGCCGCAGTCGCTCGCCGCGTTTGGCGACACCACCAAGCAGGCCGGCTTTTTCACGCTGGACGGCGGCCGGGTGACCAAGCTGTTCCTGGATGACGCCTCGTACGACACGCCAGCCAGGGCGGCCCACGCCGATCGCTACCTGTACACGCGCGAGACGTTCACCCAGGCTCCCGACCTGCGCCTGGCCGGCGCCGCGCTGGCCAATGCGCGCCAGATCACGAACTCCAACCCGCAGCAGGCCGAATATCGCTGGGGGCACAGCAAGCTGTTCGACTACGTGGACCGCAAGGGCCACAAGCTGCAGGGCATGCTCTGGATTCCCGACGACTACCAGCCGGGCCAGAAGCGCCCGGGCCTGGTGACCTTCTACGAGAAGCAATCCCAGAACGTATATCACTACCCCATGCCGGAGCTGCTGGTGAGCATGGGTCGCGCGGCCATCGAGGCCGTGAGCCGCGGCTACGTCGTGGTGGTGGCTGACGTGTACTACAACACGGGCAGCTCGCACAATGACCAGCTCGACTGCGTGGAGGCCGCCACGCGCAAGGCCATCCAGCTTGGGTACCTGGACCCGAAGCACATCGGGTTGCATGGCCACAGCTACGGCGGCGAGGGCGCCGCGTACATCGGCACGAAGTCGCGCCTGTTCGCGGCCGTGGGCGAGGGCGCCGGCGTGACGGACACCTATACCGACTTCAGCCAGGAGTGGGGCTGGTCTTACCAGGTGAGCGGCGGCTCGGGCCAGAACGGGAATCAGTATTACATGTACGGCCAGGGCCGGTGGGGCTTCTCACCCTGGGAGCGCCCGGACGTGTACCATGACGAGTCGGCGCTCACGCACGTGCCGGAAGTCACGCAGCCGTTCCTGATCATGCACGGCACGGCCGACCCCACCGTCAACTTTATTGAAAGCCTCAACTTCTACAACGCGCTGCGCTTCAACGGCAAGACGGCGTACCTGCTGGCGTACATTGACGCCGGGCACCACGTGAGCACCATCGGCGACCGGCGCGACCTGACCACGCGCTTCTTCCAGTACTTTGACCATTACCTGATGGGGACCCCGGCGCCGGACTGGATGACCAAGGGCGTGCCCTTCCTCAAGAAGGCCGAGCTCATGAACCCGGGGCCCGACTCCGCCGACGGCGGTCACTGACCCCGAGCCCCACGCTGACGCACTGGCGGGCGGCCCGGACCCGGCGCCCGCCCAGTCGCGTCATCCGCCACCAACCCTCACGCCCCCACCACGGCTCCCTACACGCCCGGTCGTACCGCGCGTGATCGCTGCAGCATCCAGCGATAAAGATACGCGATCGCCAATACGAAGCCGAGCACCCCAAGCAGGGGCGCCGGGGCAAACGTGGCTGACACGAGGCCGATCGGCGCCTCCTTCACCAGCCCGACGATGAGCCCGGCGTTGGCCACGCCCCACAGGCTCTCGCCCACGATCAGCCCCGACGCCACCAGCGTCCCCAGCCGGCTGGCGCGCTCCGGATCCGGCATGGACTTCACCCGGCCCTCATACCAGTGGGCCAGGATGGCGCCCACCACGACGGCGAACGTCGCCGACATCGGCAGGTAGATGCCGATACCCACGGCCAGCGGCGGGATGCGCAGCTTCTTGAGGCCGCCCAGGGCCTCGTCCATCAGGATCAGCCCCACGCCCACCAGGCCGCCCACGCCGAGCATCTGCCATTCCAGGTTGCCGCCAATCACCCCCTGCGCCAGCGCCGCGATCAGCGTGGCCTGAGGGGCCGGCAACGGATTCTCGGCGATCACTCCCACATTGGGCGCGCCGGCAAATCCGTACGCGTGGGCCAGCAGGTTGAGCACCCACGGGATTACCAGCGCGCCGGCGAACACGCCAACTATGAGCGCAATCTGCTGACGCCGCGGCGATGCGCCCACGAGCTGGCCCGTCTTGAGGTCCTGCAGGTTGTCGTTGGAGATCGTAGCGCAGGCAAAGACAATGGAGGTGACAAAGAGCGCGAACGCCACGAGGGCCGGCTTCAATTCAGGCGTGGGACGCACCACCACCGCGACGAGGGCCGCGCAGATGACGATGGACAGGATGCCGATGCCCGAGATCGGGCTGTTGGACGACCCGATGAGCCCGGCCATGTACCCGCAGATACCGGCCACCACGAACCCGACCACCACCACAAAGGGCACCGACACCATCGTCAGGATCAGCGCATGATCGGCCAGCGGCGTGGAGCGCGCAAAGCGCCACGCCAGCACCCCGGTCAGCGCCGCGCACGCCACCGCGATGGGCAGGATCCACCGTGGCGACAGGTCGCGGTCGGTTTCGTCCTCGGTGGCCTCGGCTCGTGACGCCATGAGCGTACTCACCAGCCCGCTGACCACCGGCCGCGTGAGCCGAGCCAGCGTGTAGATGGCCGCGATACCGATGGCCCCCGCGCCAATGAAGCGCACCTGCGTGGACCAGATGTGCGCGGTATTCGCGGCCAGTGTCGCGCCGGCCACCGCCGGATGCAGGGCCGTGAGGATCGGCACGGCAATCACCCACGCAATGATGAGCCCCGTGAGCATCGCCATGCCCACCGAAAGCCCCACCAGGTGGCCGGCGCCCACCAGCGCCAGCGACCAGGCAATCTGGTAACCGCTGGCCGCGGAACCCATGATCGGGAAGTAGCCGGTGAGCCCGCCCGCGAGCAGGCGCGTGGCGGAAAGGATGGCCAGCCCGCCCGAGGCGACGGACCCCAGGATCACCGCCGTCAGCCCCTCACGCGCCTCGCCGGAGTCCGTGCCCGCGTCGCCGCGCGTCCCGGAACCCACCCGCAGCACCTCGGCCGCCGCTACGCCTTCGGGATACGGCAGGTCTGAATGCGTCACCAGCGCTCGGCGCAGCGGGATGGTGAACAGCACCCCGAGCACGCCGCCACTCACGCAGATCAGGAACGACTCCCAGAAGGGAAACCCCGTCCAGTAGCCCACGATCACCAGGCCCGGCAGGACGAAGATGAGCGCGGACAGCGTCCCCGCGGCCGACGCCACCGTCTGCACGATGTTGTTCTCGAGGATGGACGAGTCCTTCACGGTGCTCAGCACCGCCATCGAGATGACCGCGGCGGGAATGGACGACGCGAAGGTCAGGCCGACCTTGAGGCCCAGGTAGACGTTGGCCGCGGTGAACGCGACGGTGATGACCGCTCCGAGGATCAGGCCGCGGAGGGTGAGTTCCCGTGGTTGCATGAGGTGCGGAGTTCGGGGTGGGCAGGAGGGAGGTGGGCCGCGCAAACTTGGGCGGCGAGACCCGAGGGCGCCAGCGCACGACCATCAGGAGTCCACCGGTGACGGGCGTCACCAGTTGCGGGGTCTGTCCCGGTGGCGCGGCCCTTTGGGATATATGGTCCCCCTTGCGACGGGTCCGCAAGCACACGACTATAGGCCGCTCTCTGCTGTTCCCTTCCTCATCATTCGGAGCTCACGCATGCCAATCCCCTTCCCAACCCGCCGTTCCGTCACCGCCCTCGCCTTTGCCGCCGCCGCCATGCTGGCCGTGGCCTGCGGCAGCGACTCCGCCACGGGCCCCACGGGCGCCGACCTGATGGGCACCTGGAACCTCCAGACTGTCAATGGCCAGCCACTGCCCTTTCACCTTCCGGCCTACGAGGGGACGGACTCCGTGGTCATGAACAGCGGGACGCTGACGCTCACCCCCAGCACCTGGTCGTTCACGGGGTCGATCGTCGCCTACGCGCAGGGCATGACAATTCCCACCTCTACGCCGGCTGGCGGGACGTACACGCAGAGTGGCAACTCGCTGACCTTCATGAGCGGGGCAGAAAGCTCGGACGTCCATGTGACCGTGGACGGCAATACGCTGACCGCGGCCGGGGTGGAACTGGGCGGTGGTGCCGCCGGCGGCGACACCACGACGTACACCCTGGTATTCAAGAAACAGTAACTCCAGACCGACGTCAGGCTTTCCCGCCCTCGCGCCTCCCCCCGCGCGCCGGCAGGATCACGCTGCGGGTCCGCCCGCGGAACTCCGCCAGGGCATCCAGGCGCTCGTTGATGGCGCCGGCGTCCAGCGGGGCCTGGTCCGTGATGACACTTTCCAGATCCAGCACCCCGCGTTCCGCGAAGCCCATCAAGGTCACCAGCTCGCTGCGCCGATGGTCCGACACGCCCACGATCTCCACTTCCCGCCCGATGACCGTGGGATAGCTGGGCACCGCAAAGGGCGTGGCCGTGATGCCCGCCAGCGCCAGCCGCCCCTGCACGGCCAGCGCCCCCACGGCCTGCGTCTGCACCTCGGGCACCCCCGTGAACTCGAGCGCCACATCCACGCCGCGCCCGGCCGTGAGGTCCAGCAACTGCTTGTCCGCTGGCCCCTGGCGCGCATCCACCGGCACGGCGCCATACCCACGCGCCGCCACCAGCTTGGCTGAGTCCACATCCACCGCAAAGACCTGCGCCGCCCCGCACGCTTGCGCCAGTTGGATGGCCGACATCCCCAGCCCGCCCGCGCCGAATACGGCCACGCGATCCCCCGCGGCCACGCGCGCCTTGTTCAGCGCATGGAACGCCGTGCTCGTGGAACACATCATGATGGCTGCTACCTGCGGGCTCACGGACTGGGCAATGGGAATCGCATTGCGCGCCGGCGCCACCACGTACTCGGCGTACCCGCCGTGGGCGTGCTTGCCCACCATGCGCCCCTTGCCGCAGAACTGCTCCAGGCCCTGGATGCAGTACTCACAGTCGCCGCATGTGAACAGGTAGTGGACGGCCACGCGATCGCCCACCGCCACTCTGTCCACTCCCGGGCCAAGGGCATCCACCTCACCGGCAATCTCGTGGCCGAGTGTGATGGGCAGGAAGGCGACACCCGCCGTACCCGCGCGATAGTGCGCATCCGAATGACAGATCCCCGCCGCCAGCACGCGCACCCGGATCTCGCCGGGCCCGGGCTCCGGCCGCTCGACCTCACGGAGCTCCAGTGGCTGGCCGGTGGCCACGAGCTGCACCGCGCGCATCGTCGTCATGCGGTCTTCTCCACCGTGAATCCCTGCCGCTTCAACTCCGCGATGATCCGGGCCACATGCTCGCGCCCGCGCGTCTCCAGGTGCATGCCAATCTGCACATCGCGCACCGAGATGTCCGCGAACTCGCGCTGGTGCGACACCTCCAGCACGTTGGCGCCCTCCGCGGCCACGAGTTGCGTGAGGCGCGCCAGGTGGCCCGGCCGGTCGGGCACGGTGACGGCCAGCTTGGCCAGGCGACCATCCTCCACCAGCCCACGGTCAATCACGCGCTCCAGCGCGTTCAGGTCCACGTTGCCGCCAGACACCACCGCCACCACCGTGTCCTCTGGCGTGAGGGGGAGCAGGCCGGCCAGGATCGCCGCCAGCGGCGTGGCGCCCGCGCCCTCCGCCAGCACCTTCTGGCGCTCCAGCAGCACGTGCATGGCCCCGGCAATCTGGTGTTCCGAGACGGACACGATGTCCTGCACGTACTTCTCGATGATGGGGAACGTCCGGTCGCCAATCCGCTTCACGGCAATGCCGTCGGCCAGCGTCTCGGACGACTCGATCTTCACCACCTTGCCCGCGCGTCGCGACGCCAGCGCGGACGCCGCCACGGCCGCCTCCACGCCATACATCTTCACACCTGGCTTCTGCTCGCAGATGGCGGCGGCGATGCCGGAAATCAGCCCGCCGCCGCCAATGGGCACCACCACGGCCGTGAGGTCGGGCACCTGCTCCAGCAGCTCCAGCCCGACGGTTCCCTGCCCGGCAATCACGCGCTCGTCGTCGAATGCGTGAATTACTATACGGCCATCCTCCGCCTCGATCCGCCGCACCTCCTCCATGGCATCCGACAGCGTGGCGCCGTGGAACCGCACCTCCGCTCCATAACCGCGCGTGTTGACCACCTTGATGAGCGGGGTGTGCTCGGGCATGACGATCACCGCGGAGATGCCAAGCGTCCGACAGTGGTAGGCCACTGCCTGCGCATGGTTGCCCGCGCTGGCCGTCACGACGCCGCGCGTGCGCTCCGCCGGCGTCAGGTCCAGCAGGCGGTTCAGCGCGCCCCGGTCCTTGAACGACCCGGTGCGCTGCTGGCTCTCCAGCTTCAGGAACAGCGAACTGGGCACCCGGTCGCGCAAGCCCAGCGCGGCCACGGACGGGGTGTACGCTACGCTGCCCGCGATGCGTTCGCGGGCGCTCCGGATATCGGCTAGGTTTGGCATGGCAGTTGGTGTATGACGGGCTGCGCCTCGGCGCACGGATGCGGGACCGGAGCAGCCACCTGAAAGCTAGTCACCACGCGCCGGCGCGATGCCCCCTACTGCCGCGCAACGGGGTATCCCGCGATACTTCAGTCAGCCGCCAGATCCCGGACGCCGGCCTTGCCCTGCGCGCTGCCCTGATGGCACCACCCGATCCTGACCACACCGTGAGCTCCGTCCCAGTCCGATCCGAAGCGCCCGCCGCAACGTCGGCTACCCCTCCCTTGCCGTCGTCCGCACCCGCACCCGCGCTCTCGACCACGCCCGCGCCCTCGCCCTCCAGCGCGCCCGGACCCGAGCACTCTCCCACGCGCTATAGCGTCATTGCCGCCGTCAGCTTTGTACACCTGCTGAACGACATGATGCAGTCGGTGATCGTCACGATCTATCCGCTGCTCAAGAACGAATTCCAGCTCAGCTTCGTGCAGATCGGGCTGATCACGCTCACCTTCCAGATGACGGCCTCGCTGCTGCAGCCCCTCGTGGGGATGGTCACCGACCGCCGGCCGCTGCCCTACTCCCTGCCCATCGGCATGTGCTTCACGCTCACGGGGCTGCTGCTGCTGTCCGTGGCCCCCACCTACGGGATCCTCCTGGTGTCGGTGGCGTTGATCGGCTGCGGATCCGCCGTATTCCATCCGGAGTCGTCGCGCGTGGCGCGCATGGCCTCAGGCGGGCAGTATGGGCTGGCCCAGTCGCTGTTCCAGATTGGCGGCAACACCGGACAGGCGCTGGGACCGCTCTTTGCCGCGGCCGTCATCCTCACGCTCGGGCGTTCCCGCGCGAGCTGGTTCAGCCTGGCCGCGCTGCTGGCCATCGTCATCCTGCTGCAGGTGAGCCGCTGGTATTCGAACCACATCAACGAACGCGTACGCCACCACGTGTCCACCGACCGCCCGCTGTATCCCCGGCGCATGGTGCGGCGCACCATCGGCATCCTGCTCGTCCTGATGTTCTCCAAGTTCTTCTACCTGGCCAGCATCAGCAGCTACTACGAGTTCTACCTGATCCACCGGTTCGCGCTCACGGACCGCGTCGCCGCGCACCTGCTGGCCATCTTCCTGTTCGCCGTGGCCGCCGGCACGATGATCGGCGGCCCGCTGGGAGACCGCATCGGCCGCCGCCGAGTCATCTGGTTTTCCATCCTCGGCTGCGCGCCGTTCACGCTCGCGCTGCCCTACGTGGGGCTGCGCGCCACCATCGCGCTGAGCATCGTGATCGGCCTGGTGCTGGCTTCGGCCTTCCCCGCCATCATCGTGTACGCGCAGGACATGCTGACGCACCGCATCGGGATGGTGTCGGGCCTCTTCTATGGCTTCAGCTTCGGGCTGGGCGGCCTCGGCGCCGCGGTGCTCGGCGTACTCGCCGACCACCTGGGCATCACTTTCGTGTATCAGGCGTGCGCCTTCCTGCCGCTGCTGGGCTTGTTCGCGGTCTTCCTGCCCGACGTGCGACCGCCGGAGCAGGCCTGATGCCCGCCTACGACTACCTCATCGTGGGCGGTGGCATGACCACCGCCTCGGCCATCACCGGCATCCGCGAAGTGGACGACACCGGCACCATTGGCGTGATCGGTGCCGAGCCGCACCCGCCGTACAACCGGCCCCCGCTCTCCAAGGGCCTCTGGCTGGGCAAGCCGGTCAGGAGCATCTGGCGCAAGGCCAACGCGGCCAGCGCCACGTTCCACCACTCGCGCACGGCAACCACGCTCGATCGGGCAGCCCGCACCGTCACGGACGACCGCGGCGACGTGTACCACTATGAGAATCTGCTGCTGGCCACCGGCTCGCGCGCCCGCCGCCTTCCCTTTGGCGAGGATCAGGTCCTCTACTACCGGACGCTGGACGATTACGAACGCCTGCGCCGGCTCGCGGATACCGGCCGGCATCTTGCCGTCGTCGGTGGCGGATTTGTCGGGTCGGAGCTGGCGGCCTCGCTCAATACGATGGGCAAGCGCGTCACGCTGGTGTTCCCGGGCGAGGCCATCGGCAGCCGCCTGTATCCGCCGGCATTGGCCCGCACGGTGAGCGCCCTGTACGAATCCAGGGGCGTGGAGCTGGCAGCCGGTGCCCGGGCCGTGGCGTGCGAATCGCGCGGCGCGCAGCAGGCGCTCACCGTGCGGGACGTGGCCACCGGCCGCGACCGCACGCTCCTGGTGGATGGCGTGGTTGTTGGCGTGGGCGCTGAGCCCAACGTGGAACTCGCCCAGTCGGCCGGCCTCGCGGTGCAGGACGGCATTCGAGTTGACGCATCACTGCGCACCAGCGATCCCCATATCTTTGCGGCCGGTGATGTGGCGTCCGTGTACAACCCGGCGCTGAAGGCCTGGCGCCGAGTGGAGCACGCCGACAGCGCGAACCACATGGGCGGGTATGCGGGCGTGGCCATGACCGGGCGGACGCTGGCGTACGAGTACCTGCCCTTCTTCTATTCCGACTTCTACAACGTGAGCTATGAGGCCGTAGGCGAGGTGGACTCGCGGCTGGAGATGGTGGAGGAGTGGACGACGCCGTATGGCGAAGGGTCGGTGTGGTACCTGCGGGACGGGCGGGTGCGCGGCGCGCTGTTCTGGAACATCTTCGGGCAACTGGGCGCGGGGCGGCGGGCGATTGCCGCCGGCGGGTTTACCCCCGCCGGTTGACAAAACAACTTCGGTTGATATATACTGCCCGCGTGACCACCGCCACCCATTCCACCGCCAGGTCCCATGTGGCCCGCGCTGCCACGCTCTTTCACGCGCTCTCCGACCCCACGCGGCTCTCGATCCTCGAGACGCTGCGCAGCGGCGAGCATTGCGTCTGCGAGCTCCAGGGCGGGCTGGACGCCGCCCAGTCTCGGCTCTCCTTCCATCTGCGGGTGCTCCGCGAGGCGGGCCTCGTGACCGACCGCAAGGAGGGACGCTGGTCGTACTACAGCCTGGTGCCGGACGCGCTGGACGAGGTCCATGACATCACCGTGGCGATGTGGCCCAGGAAGGGCGCGCTCCCCACGCTCAAGGCCACGTCGTGCTGCAGGTAGCCCACGCTTTTTTTTGCGGACATCAATCAACTTTCACACATGTATCCGAGGCTCCCATGACCGACTCCACCAACATGCCGAGCACGCTGGACGAGATCCGCGCCACGGTACAGGCCCGCTACGGCGCCACCGCCAGGGCCGTCGCCGGCGACACGACCGCGGCGTGCGGTTGCGGCACCACCGGTGAGTCCAGCGGCTGCTGCGGCTCCACCAGCGAGACGTGGGACCCGATCACCGCCAATCTGTACGAAGCCGGTGAGACGGCCGGCCTGCCCGCCCAGGCGCTGCTCGCGTCACTCGGCTGCGGCAACCCCACGGCGCTGGCCGAATTGCGCGAAGGGGAAACCGTCCTGGACCTGGGCTCCGGCGGCGGCATTGATGTGCTGCTCTCGGCCAGGCGTGTGGGGCCCACCGGCAAGGCGTACGGGCTGGACATGACCGACGAGATGCTGGCCCTCGCGCTGGAGAACCAGCGCAAGGCCGGCGCGACGAACGTGGAGTTCCTGAAGGGCCACATCGAGTCCATTCCGCTGCCGTCGAACACGGTGGACGTGATCATCTCGAACTGCGTGATCAACCTGTCGGGCGACAAGCGGCAGGTGCTGACCGAGGCGTTCCGCGTGCTGAAGCCCGGAGGCCGGTTTGCCGTGAGCGACATCGTGACGCGCGCCGGGCTGCCGCAGGCCGTGATCGAGAACATGGGGCTCTGGACCGGGTGCGTGGCCGGCGCGCTGGGGGAGCAGGAATTCCTCGAGCTCCTGGCCGAGGTGGGCTTTGAGCAGGCGAGCATCGAGCCCACGCGGACCTACACACGCGAGGACGCCGCGGCGCTCATTCGCGGCACGGGGCTGGACGAATCGCTGGCCGATCAGGTCGAGGGGAGGATCATGAGCGCGTTCGTGCGGGCCACCAAGCCGGGCGCCGCGGCGTCCAGGGCGTCGAAGCCGCGGCGGGAGCTTGCGACACTGGGGAAGGCAAAGGCGGGCACGCGCGCCTGCGGCTGCGACGATAACTGCTGCACCTGAGCCGGAGTGACTGGCATCGCCGCGGCGTAATCACGCAGCGAGTGGCGCTGACCACCTGACTCAAGAGCGGGCGACCGGACTCGAACCGGCGACGTCCAGCTTGGGAAGCTGGCATTCTACCAACTGAATTACGCCCGCAAACGGACCCGCCACTTCCCGGCCTGGCCGTGTGCCTGGCGTGGCACACTCCCCAGGCCTTCCAGAGCCAGCGGTCGGGATTGAACCGACGACCGCCCGATTACGAATCGGGTGCTCTACCGCTGAGCTACGCTGGCAACGACTTCCGCCCTGCAATCACCCGCATGCCCTGGCGCGGACTCGAACCGCGACGCCTTGCGGCACCACCCCCTCAAGATGGCGTGTCTACCAATTTCACCACCAGGGCAATCCTTCAACGGGGCCGACGGGGCTCGAACCCGCGACCTCTCGAGTGACAGTCGAGTGCTCTAACCAAGCTGAGCTACGGCCCCCAATTCCCACACCACCACCACCACGTGCGCCTGCGCCTCCACCACCACCTGCACTCCCCATAGCCCGTAGGGGAATCGAACCCCTCTCTGCACCGTGAAAGGGTGCCGTCCTGACCGATAGACGAACGGGCCTCACGTCCCAAGTAGCGGTAACGGGATTCGAACCCGTGTTTGAGCCTTGAGAGGGCTCCGTCCTAGTCCCCTAGACGATACCGCCAAGATTCCTGCCGCGGCCGGACCACGCCGCGCCTACCGGAGTACCTCTGCCTTCCCCTTCTCAATCAGCGCGACAGGCCGGGAGGGACTTGAACCCCCAACCGCTGGTTTTGGAGACCAGTGCTCTACCAGTTGAGCTACCGACCTACACTTCTCAATGGAGGGTGACTGACGGGAATTGAACCCGCAACCCCCGGAGCCACAGTCCGGTGCTCTAACCAATTGAGCTACAGCCACCATAGTGGGCGCTCGCGCGCCCTGGGCCCCGCCACGCGTCCAACCGTCCTCCATCTTAACCGCCGCCCGACGCTCTATCAACCGCGCTACGCCTTGGCGCGCTCCTGATACTCACCCGTGGCCGGGTTCACTTTCACCTTGTCCCCCGCGCCCACGAACTCGGGCACGTTGATCGTCACGCCATTCTCCAGCTTGGCCGGCTTTGGCGACGACGTCTTCGTGGCCGTCTTCATCACGGGCGCCGTCTCCACCACCTCCAGCACCAGCGAATTGGGCAGCTTGATGCCCACCGGATTTCCGTTGTAATACTCGGCCACAATCTTCATCCCGGGCTGCATCCACGGCGCCGAGTCGCCCAGCGCCTCATCGTCCATCTCGATCTGGTCGTAGTTCGCGGTGTTCATGAAGTGGTAGCGATCGCCACCCTGGTACATGAACTCCAGCTCGTGCGTCTCCATGGCCGCGGGCTCGATCGAATCGGCCGCGCGGAACCGGTGCTCAAACCCGGAACCGGTGCGCAGGTTCTTGAGCTTCGCCTGCACCATGGCGCGGAGGTTGCCGGGCGTATGGTGGCGGAATTCGACGACTCGGCACGGATCGCCCTCGAAGACGAGCACCATTCCGCGGCGAATTTGTGTGGCTGGGATCGCCATGGATTCCTGTCCTTGAAAACTGGAGGTAAACGTAAATAGCCTTGTAATTTACGGGGTGAGTGCCGGGGCGGTCAATGGACGCGCCGGGACGCCCCACGGCCACTGCAGCCACGGTGGCTGCGGCGTCCCTCAGTGCCCGCCCGACGCCGAATCGGCCAGCACGCTGTCCAGTACCGGACGCAGGGCCCGCCACAGGTTGGACGCCACGATCCGCTCCCCCGCGTCGTTCGGGTGCAGCCCGTCCGCCTGGTTGAGCGCCGCGTGGCCGGCTACGCCCTCCAGCAAAAAGGGCAGCAGCGACACGTGATTCCGCCGCGCCAGCAGCGGAAAGGTGTCGTGGAACTCCCGCGTGTAACGCTCGCCCAGATTCGGCAGCGCCTCCATCTGCACCAGCACCAGCCGCGCTTCCGGCCGCACGCGCCGCACCGTGTCAATGATGGCCTGGATGTTGGCCCGCGTCTCGGCCACGGGCGTCCCGCGGAGTCCGTCGTTGGCGCCGGTCTCCAGCACCAGCACGCTCACGGGCTGCCGCAGCAGCCAGCCCATGCGCTGGAGCGCACCCGCCGAGGTCTCGCCGCTGACGCCGGCATTCACCACGCGAAAGCGCAGGCCCGCGGCATCGAGCTTGCGCTGGATGCGCGCCGGGTACGCGCTGTCGGGGTCCAGCCCCAGCCCCGCGGTGAGGCTGGTCCCCACGAACAGGATGGTGCGCTCACCGACGCGCGCGGCTGCCCCAGGAACCTGAGCCTGCGCCCCGGCCGCCGAGGGCGAGGCCGAGCCCGAGCGGACCGTGCTATCCTTCACCAGCGCCGCACTGGCGCCATCCGCGGGCGCGCGGCAGGCGCCCTGCCCCGCCGCCGTCGCGGCCAGCGCCACCGCCATCGCCCATACTCGAATTCGCATGCTCGAAGCCCGTCACCTCACCAGGGAATACCGCACCGGCACCCGTACCCTCACCGTGCTGCGCGACGTCTCATTCATCATACCGCAGGGCGCCTTTGTCGCCGTCGTCGGCCCCTCGGGCAGTGGCAAGACCACGCTCCTTGGCCTGCTCGCCGGACTGGATACCCCGACCCGCGGCACGGTGTTGCTCGACGGCGTGGACCTGGGCGCCCTGGACGAAGACCAGCGCGCACGCGTCCGTGGAGCCAAAGTTGGCTTCGTGTTCCAGGGGTTTCAATTGATCCCCACCCTGACCGCCATTGAGAACGTGCAGGTGCCCCTGGAGCTGCGCGGCGACGCCCGCGCCCCCGAGCGCGCGCGCGAGCTGCTGCAGCACGTGGGGCTGGGCGACCGGCTGGACCACTTTCCCACGGCGCTCTCGGGCGGTGAACAGCAGCGCGTGGCCATCGCGCGCGCGTTCTGCAATGAACCGCGCATCCTGTTTGCCGACGAACCCACCGGCAACCTGGACAGCGACACGGGCCACCGCATTGTTGACCTGCTGGAGGGCCTCAACCGCGAATCCGGCACCACCATTGTGCTGGTGACGCACGATGCCGCGCTGGCGGCCCGGGCGCAGCGCGTGATCCGGCTGGCGGACGGCGTCGTGGTGGAGGATTCGGGAGCGGCGCCCCACGCGGTGGGTTCGGCGGCACCCGGCGCCCGCGCGTGAGCGCTCCGTTCAGTCGCCTGGCCGCCATCGCGTGGCGGGAGAGCCGGACGGCACGCCGCCGTCTCCTGCTCTACATGTCGTCCATCACGCTGGGCGTCGCCGCGCTGGTGGCCATCGATTCCTTCACGCACGACTTCACGCGGTCGGTCCACGAACAGTCGCGCGCGCTGCTGGGAGGCGACCTCTCGCTCACCAGCAACGCCCCGTTCAAGCCGGCGGTGGAGACGCTGCTGGATTCACTGGCGACCGCCGGCACACCCAACGCGCGACAGACCACCTTTGCCTCGATGGCGCTGGTGCCCCGCACCGGACTCACTCGCCTGGCGAACATCCGGGCGGTGACCCCGGGCTATCCGTTCTACGGCCAGATCCAGACCGATCCGCCCGCCGCGTGGCCCGCGCTGCAGTCGGGGCCGCACGCCGTGGTGGACGCGTCGCTCCTGGTGGAGCTCAAGGCGCAGGTGGGCGACTCGGTGCAACTGGGCACCCGTCGCTTTCTCATCACGGGCACCCTCACGAGCGTCCCGGGCGAGATTGCCGTGACGGCGGCCGTGGGACCGAGGGTGTACATCCCCGCGCGGTACCTGGCCGAGACCGGGCTCCTGGTGTTCGGCAGCCGCGCGGGGTACGAGGCGCTCCTCCGGCTGCCGCCCAGCCAGACCCCCGAAGGCTTTGTGGCGCATGCGGGTGGCGTGCTGTCCCGGAACGGCGTCCGCATCCACACGGCAGCAGAGAACGAGTATCAACTCAGCAATGCCATCTCGCAGCTCGCCAACTTCCTGAGCGTCGTGGGCCTGGTGGCGCTGCTGCTCGGCGGCATTGGCGTGGCCAGCGGCGTGCACGCGTTCGTGATGCGCAAGATTGACACGGTGGCCATCCTCCGCTGCCTGGGCGCCACCAGCCGCCAGGTGTTGGTGATCTACCTGCTGCAGGCGGCGGCCATGGGGCTGGTGGGCGCCGCGGCGGGCGCGCTGCTCGGTGTGGGGCTGCAATACCTGGCGCCACTGGTCGTGAAGGACTTCCTGCCGGTGGACGTATCGGTGCGGCTGGCGCCGGCGGCGCTGGCGTCGGGCATCGGGATCGGCGTCTGGGTGGCGCTGGTGTTCGCCCTGCGGCCGCTGTTCGCGCTGCGCGGGGTGTCGCCGCTGCAGGCGCTGCGTCGCGAGTCGGACGACCAGGTGATGCGCGGCGCGCGGCGCGACAGCGCGGGGTTCGTGGTGGGGTTCGCCATCGTGGCCAGCGTGTTCGCCATCGCGATGATGCGCGCCACGCGCCTGCTGGACGCCGTCGGCTTCGGCGTGGCCATCATGCTCGCGGTGGGCGCGCTCTGGGTCACGGCATGGGTGCTCACCGCGCTCTCGCGGCGCGTGGTGCGCCGTGGGTGGCCGCTGGCGCTGCGGCACGGCGTGGCCAGCCTGCACCGCCCCGGCAACCAGACGCGCGCGGTGATCCTGGCGCTGGGGTTCGGCGTGTTCCTGGTGAGCACGCTGTACCAGGCGCAGCGAAACCTGCTGGGGCAGATTGACCTGCGCATTGAGCGCGTACGCGCCAACGTGGTGTTCTTCGACGTCCAGGGGGACGAGGCGCCCGGCGTGGACTCCATCCTGGTGGGCGACGGGTACGAGGTAGTGCAGCGCATTCCCATTGTCTCAATGAAGATTGCCGCGATCAACGGACGTTCGCTGGCGGCGTTGCAGGCGGGCGCGCGCATCCATGTGGCGCCGCCCACGCACGACTCGACCCGGGCGCCCGCGCAATTTGACGCTCCCTCGCGCTGGAGTCTTCGCCGCGAATACCGGTCCACGTATCGCGACACGCTGAGCGGCACCGAAGAAGTGGTGGCCGGCCAGTGGTTCGATGCCGCCAGGGACACCATGTCGCAGGTGTCGCTGGACGCCGGGATTGCGGAGGAGCTGGGCGTGTACGTGGGCGACACAATCACGTGGGACGTGCAGGGCGTGCACCTGTCCACCCGCGTCACCAGCTTGCGCAAGGTGGAGTGGGCCCGCTTCGAACCCAACTTCTTTGCCGTCTTCCAGACCCGGACGCTCAAGCCGGCGCCGACGCAGTTCGTGTTCCTGGCCTACGGCCCCACGCCGCGGGACGTGGCCATCATGCAGCGTGACGTGGTGCTGAAGTACCCGAACGTGTCGAGCCTGGACCTCTCGCTGGTGCAGCGTACCATCACTGAAGTGCTCGGCAAGGTGACCACGGCCATCCGGTTCATGGCGCTGGTGAGCCTGCTGCTCGGCGTCCCGGTGTTGTTCAGCGCGGTGGCCGCCACGCGGCGTGGCCGGCTGCGCGAGGGTGTGCTGTTCAAGACCCTTGGCGGGACGCGCCGCCAGATTGGCCGCATCATGCTGGCCGAGTACGCGCTGCTGGGCGCCCTGGGCAGCCTGGCCGGCGTGGTGCTGAGCGTGGGAGGCGCGTGGGCGCTGATGCGATTCGTGTTTGACGCGCCGTTCAAGCCGGCCATCGTGCCGGCGTTGATCGTGAGCGCCGGCATGACCCTGCTGGCCATCGTGATCGGGATGCTGACGAGCCGCGAGGTGTTTGCAACTACGCCAATGGCCGCGCTGCGGGACGTTTAGCGAGTCGTGCGTGCGCCGTCGGACCCACGCCAGCGCAATACCTGACGCTTATCGCGCCAGTTGCTTGGCGATGGCCGAGATCAGCACCTGTTCGTCCACGATCGGCTTGGTGACGTAGTCGTTGAATCCGGCGGCCAGGTATTTCTCGCGGTCGCCGGCCATGGCGTGGGCCGTCAGCGCAATCACCGGCAGGGCCGCCAGCGCGCCGTCCGCGCGAATGCGCTGCAGCACCTCCAGCCCGTCCATGCCCGGCAGGGAGATGTCCAGCAGCACCACGTCCGGCCGCGACTCCGCAATCCCGGCCAGCGCGTCGCTGCCGGTCTCGTACTCGTCCACGTGGTGCGCGTCACCGAGGATGGCCTGCAACAGCAGCCGGTTGTCCGCGTTGTCTTCCACGACGGCAATGCGTGGCATCACCCCTCTCCCGCGCGAATGGTGCTGAGCCAGCCGCACATGGCCGCGAACTCGGCGTCGAGTTCGGGCAACATGGATCCAATACCGGCCAGGTCGCCGGCCCCGGCAAGCTCCTCGGCGCGCTGGCAGAGCACGGAGAAGCTCACCGCCCCCAACTGGCCGGTGCTGGACTTCATGGAGTGAAAGACGGCGCGCACGCGCTCGCAGTCCCCATCGGCCACGCCGTTCCGGGCCAGCGCCACACGCTCGGTGGCACCGCCCAGGAACAGGTCGATCATCTCGAAGAGCAATGCGTTACCACCGAACCGGCGAAGGCGGGCAATGGCGGCGTCGTCAAATTGGGGCACGCCTCAAAACTACACGGTGCGCCGCACCGCGTTCTGCACCGCCCCGGCCAGCCGCGCCCAGTCGGTACGAGACCCGCCGGCGCCATCGGCCTTCCTTGGATCCCCGGGCCCGGGCATCGGATGCTCGGCCGTCACGTCTATCGGGGTGTCGGACCCGTTGCCGGACATCAGAAGCTCCTGGCGCTGCGGGGCCTGGAGCATGGGCATGGACGCTTCGGTGATGACGAACGAGAACTCCATGCCATCAGTCAGCATGTGGGCCGCGGAATCATCATCCATGGCCTCGGTCACCCGGAACCCCGCCCCTTCCATCAGGGCGCGCGCCATGCGGCGCCAGGCGGGATCGGGGTTGAGGATGAGGACGCTGGGGGTGGTGGCCGAGGCCGACGGGGCGTCATCGATCTGGTCGCCCAGCACGCGTTCGATTTCATCGAGCGTGGTCTCGCCGCGGCGCACCCGGGCGACGGCCACGTCGCGGAGCGGCGCCATGCCGGCCGCGATGGCCGCGCGCTGGAGCTGCTGGGCGGTGGCGCCGCCGGCAATCATGTCGGCGATGTTCGGCGTGATGATGGCCACTTCCACCAGCGGCAGCCGCCCGCGATAGCCCATGTTGCCGCAGCGCTTGCACCCGGTGGCGCGGGAGAGGGGGAGCACGCCGAACTGCGCGGAGAGGCGCTCCTCGTCTTCGGTGAGCGAGCCGAGCAGCGGCTGCGCGCAATCCGGACACACGCGCCGCACCAGGCGTTGCGCCAGGCAGCCGCGCAGGCAGGTGGCAATGGTCTGGCGATCCAGCCCCAGGTCGGCCAGGCGCGTCACCGCGCTCATGGAATCGTTGGTGTGCAGGGTGGCCAGCACCAGGTGGCCCGTGAGGGCGGCCTGCGCCGCCACTTCGGCGGTTTCCAGGTCTCGTATTTCGCCGACGAAGATCACGTCAGGATCCTGGCGCAGGATGGCCCGGAGCGAGCTGGCAAAGGTCACCCCGCGCTTGGTCTCCACCTGGATCTGCGTGATGCCCGGCAGTTCGTACTCCACCGGGTCTTCCACCGTCATGATGTTCACGTTGCCAGTGGCAATTTCCTTGATGGCCGAATACAGGGTGGTGGTCTTGCCCGAGCCCGTGGGGCCCGTGACGATCACGATGCCGTCGCGGCAGGCCAGCAACTGGCGCAGGCGCGCCAGCTCGCGTGGCGTGACGCCCACCTCCTCCAGCTTGCGCGCGCTCTCGGGCCGGAGCACGCGGATCACGGCCTTCTCGGCGTCCCGCGTGGGCACCGTGGATATGCGCAAATCGTAATGGCGCCCTTCGATGGCCACCTTGGCCCGGCCGTCCTGCGGCACCAGCCGGTTGGCAATGTCCAGCCGCCCCAGCACCTTGATGCGCGACACCACGCGGTTGAGCGCCGCCATGGGCAGGTGCATGTGCTGCCGCATCACGCCATCCACGCGGAAGCGCACCGCGCCGCCCTTGGGCCCCGGCTCGATGTGCACGTCACTCACGCCGTGCATCACCGCGTCCCGCAGGATGAGGTTGGTGAGCTTGACCACGGGGCCGGTCTCGACATCCGACAGCTCCACCGCCTCGGGCTCCAGGTCGTCCACCACCTTCACGGCTTCGGAGATCTGCGAGTCCACCGTGGTGAGCAGGTTCTCCACCATGCGGTCGCCGGAGTAGCCCTGGAGCAGCGCGTCCTCGATCACCACGGGCGACGCGAGTTCAAACACCGGTCGCCGCCCCGACGCGAAACCGATGGCGTGCTCGACTTCGATGTTGGTGGGGTCGGACGTGGCCACGTAGAGGTGGCGGTCGTCCTCGCGCAGCGGGAACACGTGGTACCGCCGGGCCAGCCGCTCGGGCAACAGCGTCAGCGCGCGAGGGTCGGCGTGCTCAACCTCCGCCACGCGCAGGCCAAACTGCGAGGCGATCCGGGAGGCCAGCTCAACCGCCGAAATGCCGAGCGTGCGGGTCGCGATCTCCCACGCTTCGGCGTTCCCGACGTCCGAAGGAATATTGAGGGCTGAGACCCCCGCCATTCCTGCACGCGCAACCGCGCCTTCCAGCCAGTGCGTCCCGATGATACCCCTCCTCCGCGGAGCCCGCGTCGAATCCGCCAGACGAGTACCGCCCGGAACCATGCCGGGCGGCGTCACGCCAAACAATCTGTCGCTCTATTTATAGCTCCCGCAACCGGGAAGCCGTGTGACCTGTCTTACAGACGTATAAAGTACGCTGGGGCAACGGAATAGCCAGCCAGCACGGGGGGCGTTCAGGGAGCGGCCTTGCTCCTGATGCTGCGCAGGGTGCCTCGCAGCACCTGGGCCAGGTCGGCGCCCAGGGCCGCCCCCTTGCCCAGTACGGTGATCGTGTCGCGCTCCAGCGCGCGCTCCTCATCGCGTGAGAGCTCGCGGGAGGTGACGACCACTACCGGCGTGGTGCGATGCCCCTCCATCCCGCGCAGGCGCCGCAGGAACGCCGCGCCATCCTCGTCGGGCA
The DNA here is from genome assembly GCA_035700805.1 of Gemmatimonadaceae bacterium. GTDB lineage: Bacteria > Gemmatimonadota > Gemmatimonadetes > Gemmatimonadales > Gemmatimonadaceae > JAGWRI01. The sequence goes on from DASSOG010000032.1 coordinate 50,522, forward strand.
GCATGAGGTCGAGCACAATCAGGTCCACAGGGAGCGACTGCAGCCGCGCCAGCGCCTCGCCCGACGATGCGGCGTGTTCCACTTCGATGCCCGGGAACGCCGACAGGTGGCCCTCGAGGATGCGGCGCGCGTCTTCGGAGTCCTCCACCACCAGCACGCGCACGGGGCTCGTGTCCAGGGCCCGGCTGATGGCGCCGCCCAGCGCCTCGCGCGAGATGGGCTTGTCCAGCACGTCCACGGCGTCAGCCAGGCGGGCCCGGTGCTCCGACGCCACCACGCTTACGACAATCACCGGCGTCCGCGACACGGACGGGTGCGCCTTCAGGCGCTGGAGCGTCTCGAAGCCGTCCATGTGGGGCATCAGCAGGTCCAGCACGATGAGGTCGGGGTGGCTGTCCAGCGCGGCCGACAGGCCCGCTTCACCGGAGGGCGCCGTGGACACTGTGCATCCGGATTCCTCAATGATCTGCGACAGCAGCAGGCGCGAGTCGTCGCTGTCGTCAATCACCAGCACGGACGACGCGCCGGCGGGCACGATGGCGGGCATGTGGCGCGGCGTAGGCGTGGCGCGCCGCGCGGCGGCGCCGGGGTCCGGGGGCACGTGGCGTTCCAGGCCGGGCGCATCGGCGGAAAGCAGGATGCTGAAGGTGGAGCCGACGCCCACCTCGCTCACCACCTGCAACTGGTAGCCCAGCCGCTCGCACATGGAGCGGGCAATGGCCAGCCCCAGGCCCGTCCCGCCGAACTTCCGCTGGATGGTGCTGTCGGCCTGCTCAAAGGCCACGAAGATCTGGGTCAGGCGGTCAGCCGGGATGCCCACGCCGCTGTCAATCACGTCAATGCGCTGCACGTCGCGCGTCTCGGGGTGCAGCGTGGCGCGCACCAGCACCCGCCCATGGGCGGTGAACTTGGCCGCGTTGGCCACCAGGTTCAGCAGCACCTGGCGCAGCTTGTCGGGATCGGTGCGGAGCGGCGCGGCGTCGTTCGGCACTTCCACGTCAATGGGCGGCGCATCGATCCCGCGGGCCGCAAACTGGTCCACGGTCTCGCGTAGCAACTGCGCCGGCTGGATGGTTTCCAGCGTGACGTCCATGCGCCCCGACTCCACCTTGGACAGGTCCAGGATGTCGTTGATGATCTCCAGCAGGTGCGTGCCGTTGGCGCGGATGCGCTGCACGTAGGCGCGCGCCTTGCCATCGAGCTGTTCCGCCGGCACCTTCAGCAGCACATTAGAGAACCCGATGACGGAATTGAGCGGGGTGCGCAACTCGTGGCTCATGCGCGCCAGGAACTCGCTCTTGGCCTTGCTCGCGCCGTGCGCGTCGGCCAGGGCGGCCTGCAGTTCGGCGTCCAGCCGCTCGTGTTCGCGCATGTCGCGCGCAATGGTCAGCACCGCGAGCACCGCCACCACGCCGGCCAGGATGAACCCGAACAGCACGGTGGTGCTGGCCACGGCCTGCTGCGCGCGTTCGTCCTCGAGCCGCTGGTCCAGGCGCGAACGCTCGGCGCGCGTCATGCGCCCCACCTGCGCCCGGATGGAACGGGTCAGGGTCTCGCCTTCACCGTCGGCCACGGTCTTCCTGGCCGCCGAGACCAGGCCGGAATCGTACTGGGCCAGGACGCGGGCGGAAAACTCCATCTTCCGGGCGACGGTGCCGGCCAGGAGACGAGCCCGCGCCGTCTGGGCCGCGTCATCCGGCTCGATGAGCAGCAGGGAGGTCACGTCATTCGCGACGCGACGCACCGCGTCCTCGTACGGTTCACGGAACCTTGGCTCGCTGGTCACCAGCAGGCCCCGCACCGCGGACTCGGCGTCCAGCACGTCGCCCTGCAGTTCACCCACCGTCTGGATGGCGGTGTACGTCTGACGCACCAGGCCCGACGCCTGGTGCGCCGCCCGGAGCCCCCGGAACGACTGGGTGCCGATGAGGGCCAGGATCAGCAGCGCGGCGGCAAACCCGAGCAGGGCCTTGCGGGAAACGGAGAGCTGGGACACGCCGCCAATATATTCCCCGGCATGCCAACGCGCCCAAAAGAACGCGGACTCCGCCCCTACCTGATCTTCGGCTTCGTGGCCGCCACCATCGAGATGGCGGTCATCCTCTGGCTGTTGTACCGCTAGCCGCGGGCCGGTCCGGGAACCGCTGAGTCGGGGACCACGCCTCCCGCGGCCCCGCGGCCGCCGCGCCCGTTCCGGCCCCGCTCCTCGCGCGCCTGGAAGCTGCGGCAGCGCGCCGACGCCTGCGGGTCGCCCGCGGCGGTGGCGTAGCAGGCACGGACAACTTCAGCGGGTATGCCCCGCAACTGGCGCTGGACAATCAGCGGCAGCTCGCCGTTGGGCGCGGCCTCGCGCAGGTCGCGGACTTCGGCCTGTGCCTGACGCACCTCCTGCTGCGCCAGCAGCGGCTGGCCCCGGGCCACCGCCGCCCCCGCGCTCTGCACATGCCCCCGCATGGCGGCCAGAGCCTTCTGCACGCTGCGATCGGGAGGGGAATTCGGCTGGGGCGTGGCGGGCGGCTTGCTCGCGGACTTTACAGGCGCGGGCACGGCCTGGGTTGAGGTCGCGCCCGCCCGAGCGGATCCCGCGCTCGCCGGCGCACTCGAATTGGTGCTTTCAGGCGCAGCCTTTGCCGGCGCGGCCGAGTCGGCGTTCGCAGGCGCGTCCTTTGCCGGCGCATTGGTGGCTTCCGGTCGGGCGTGGCTCACCCCATAGACGCCCGCGGCCACCAGGAGCACCACGAGCACCGTCACCGCGGACCGAATTCCACGCTTCCTGGCGACCGGTGGCGCGGCCTGCGTGGGTGGCGACGTGCGGACACGCGCCGGCGGCACATGCGGCAACGTGGCGGCCAGCGCGGGATCGGCCGCGGCGGCCATGATGGCGCGCCCGAAATCGCTCGCGCTGGAGTAGCGCCGGTCGGGCTCGGGATCCAGTGCGCGGGTGAGCACCGCCTGCACCGCGGGTGGCCACGCCAGATCGGGCCGCACGTCCGCCAGCGTGGCGGGCGCCGAGGTCAGCCGCTTGACCAGGGTCTCCTTGGAGGTAAGCCGCGGATACGGCAGGTCGCCGGTGAGCATGTTGAACAGGACCAGCCCCAGCGAATAGATGTCGGTGCGGTGGTCCAGCCGCTCACCCGCCAGTTGCTCGGGGCTCATGTATTCGGGCGTGCCCAGCGACACCCCGGCGGTGGTGACGGTCTGGCCGCCGCTGCCGGCCCCTGGCGCCGCGATGGACTTGGCAATGCCAAAGTCCACCACCTTCACCCAGTCGCTGCCATCCACCTGGCGGGTGAGCATGATGTTGTCGGGCTTCAGGTCGCGGTGCACGATCTCCAGATGGTGCGCGGCGGCCAGCGCGTCGGCCACGCCCCTGGCGATGCCCGCCGCGCGGGGCAGCGGCAGCGGTCCCTGGCGGGCGATCAGCGCGTGCAGGGTCTCGCCCTCCACGTACTCCATGGCGATGTACAGCAGCCCGTCCGGGGTTTCCCCAAAGTCGTATACCGCGGCCACGTTGGGGTGGTTGATGCGGCTCGCATTGGCGGCCTCGCGATTGAAGCGCGTGATCGCGTCAGCCGTGTGCGCCAGCGCCGGGCTCATCACCTTGAGCGCGCACCGGCGGCCCATGCGGATGTGCTCGGCGGTGTACACCCGGCCCATGCCACCCTCGCCGAGCAGCCCCGTGACCCGGTACCGGTCGCCGACCACCTGCCCGACCAGCGGATCGACCGTCCCGTCCTGGGGTGGAGGACTCATGCGGCGGATTGGGAGAAGAGGATTTCGTGCACCCGGCTGACCAGGGTGGACGCGGCGAACGGCTTCTGCAGCACGGGGGTGTCCCGGTTGTCCAGCGTGCGACGCAGGGAATCCTCGTCCATGTATCCCGACATGATGGCCACCACGGCGCCGGGCCGCTCGGCGGCAAAGGCGCGCGCCAGTTCCCCGCCGTTCATCCGCGGCATCATCACGTCCGTGAGCAGGAGATCGATATCCCCCGGATGCGCGCGCGACACATCCAGCGCCTCGACGCCATCGTGGGCCGTCAGCACGGTGTAGCCCTGCTCGCGCAGCACGCGCTCCGTGAGCGTCAGGACGCCTTCACTATCCTCGGCCACCAGGATCGTACCCTGACCCTTGCCGGCGGGGCGCACCCGGACGACAGCAGGCAGCGCCGGCTCCACGCGCACCGCCGCGGCGGCCGGCAGGTGCAGGGCCAGCACGGCCCCCTTGCCCGGGCTGCTGTCCACGGTGATGAACCCGCCGCACTGCGTGACGATGCCGTACACCATGGCCAGGCCCAGGCCCGTGCCACGCCCGCGCGCCTTGGTGGTGAAGAACGGCTCGAACATCCGGTCGCGGACCTCCGAGGTCATTCCTGAACCGGTATCGCTCACCCGCAGGACCGCGTAGCGTCCGGGCGCGTGGCGCACGTCCGGCGCCGCCGCCACCTCCACGGTGGCGGTCTCGATGCGCAGCGTCCCGCCGGCCGGCGCCATCGCGTCGCGCGCGTTGAGGGCCAGGTTCAGCAGCACCTGCTCCATCTGGCCGGGGTCGGCGCGGACGATGGCCAGGTCCTGGTCCAGCGTCGTCTCCACCGTGATGGTCGGGCCCAGCATCCGGTCCAGGGTGCGGGCGAGGTCGCTGACCACGGTGTTCAGGCTCAGGGATTCCAGTTGCATCACCTGGCGCCGGCTGAAGGTCAGCAACTGGCGGGTGAGCACGGCCGCGCGGTCGGTGGCGTTGCTGATCTCCAGCACGTCGGCCCGTCGCGCGTCGTCGGCCGCCAGCGACTGCAGGAGCACGTCGCTGTAGCCACGAATGGCCGTGAGGAGGTTGTTGAAGTCGTGCGCCACCCCGCCGGCCAGTTGCCCCACGGCCTCCATCTTCTGGACGTGGCGCAGGTCCTCTTCCAGCCGTCGCCGGTCGGTGATGTCACGCGCCACCGCCGAGAGGCCAGTCACGAGGCCGTCGCGCTCCTCGATCTGCACATTCTGCCCCACCCACACCTCGCGCCCGTCCGCGCGGAGCGCCGGGAACTCCCAGTAGGTCACGGGCACGCGGGTCGCGATCTGGCGCGAGTAGAGCGCGGTGCCCTCCGCCCGGTGGTCGGGGCGGACGAAATCGAGGTACGAGCGGCCGACGAGCCCGCCCTCGCCCACCCCCAGCACGCGCCCCGCCACGGGGTTGGCGTAGGTGAAGATGCCGCGGGGGTCAATACGATAAATGGCATCGGTGGCCGTCTCCACGAGCAGGCGATACCGCTCCTCGCTGGCACGCAGCGATTCCTCCACGGCCTTCCGGTCGCTGATGTCGCGCACGGTGAGGGCAAGGCCATCGTCCACCCGCACCACCTGCTGCAGGACCCACCTGGCATCCACCGCGGAATCCCGCACTCGCACCTCACCCACGTAGGGCTCGCCCGTTTCAAGCACCCCAAGGCACCGGGCCAGGAAGCCCGCCTCAGCGGCGCGCGGCACGATTGCCGTGAGGCGGCGGCCCTCGAGCTTCGCGCGCGGCTGGCCCAGGAGCGCCTCACCAGGCTCGTTCAGCTCCACGAGCTCAAAGTCCGTGACGGCGCCCCTGGCATCGCGCACGGGATCCATCACGAACACGGCGTCGAACCCCGCCGCGCTCGCGCCGCGGGAACGACCGTCGTTGGAAGAAGGTGTGGATCTGGACACGAAGGTACCAGGACGGGAAGGGGACAGACTGGCGCGCGCCCGCGGTGGCCAGACTCCCCGCGGCGGGAACCGTCGGCGGCAGGCGCTCTATAATATGGCAACGTGCGCGTCCGCGTCATCACCCGCCCACTCTGGTACCCGCTGGCCACCGGCATGGCCGCGCTGGCGTTGGCTGCCACCGCCCGTGCCCAGACGGCAACGACCCCCGCCGGATGGGTGGCCGCCGTCCACCGTGCGCAACGCGATTTTGAGGCGCTGCGGCGCAATCACCTGCCCTGGGCCGCTGGCGGTGGCGGAAGTGGCCACTGCGACGCCCAAATCGGCCGGTTCTGCTACTGGCACGGCGACCGGTACGAGCCGCCGCCCGTTGAATCGGAAGTCGTGTTCCGGGCCCGGATGGGGTTGCTGGCGCTGCTGGACAGTGCCTCAGCGGCCATCCCCTCGGACGACTGGATTGCCGGTCAGCGGGTGCGCTACTGGCTGGAGATGGGACAGCCCGATTCCGCGCTGGCCTCCCTGTGGGCGTGCGCGGCCACGGGCTGGTGGTGCGACGCGCTGCGAGGGCTCGCCGAGCACGAGGCCGGCCGCGACACCATGTCGCTCCAGGCGTTCGACGCGGCGCTGGCCGAAATGCCGCCGCAGGACCGCTGTCATTGGCTGGACCTCTCGCCGGTGCTTCAGGGCGACCTGGCCGATCGCTACCGCCACACAGGCTGCGCGGAGCGGCAGCGGGTGGACGCGCGCATCTGGTGGCTGGCGGATCCGTTCTACTCGCGACCGGGCAACGACCGGGAGGCGGAACACTACTCGCGACTGGCCATGGTACGGATCGCGGCCGCGTCGGTGTGGCCGGAGGCCCAGTTCTGGGGCAACGACCTGGCCGAGCTGATGGTCCGCTACGGCTGGGCGCGGTGGTTCGCCCGCGAACGGCCGTCGCGCATGAGCGATCCATCATATCCCATCGTGGGCCATGATCCGCAGCCCAGCCTGGCGTTCCTGCCCTCCGCGCGCGCCTTTGACTCCCCGGTGGACGCCGAGCCGGCCGATTGGGACCTGACGGCGTACGCAGCGGCGTCGCGCTATGCGCCGCCCTACGTGCGCGTGGTGGAGCCCGTCCGCGCGCTGTTCTCGCGCTTCGCGCGGGGAGACTCCCAGATAGTGGTGGCCGCATGGGACGCGCGGGGCGATTCACTGCTGGGGCGCGCCGCCAGCGTGGCGTCAGTGGTGGCCACCACTGACGAACGCCAGCGCTGGATGGCCCGCGTGGCCGGCGCAGAGCCTTGGGGCGGCGTGGCAGTGACCGCGCCGTCCCGCGGCCTGGTGGTGGGCGTTGAACTCCTGGCCGACAGCGCGTACGCCGCGGGGCGCGTGCGGCAGGGTTTGGCCGCGCTGTCGGCCCCCGGAGAGGCGGCGCTCTCCGACATCCTGTTCTTCCGCCCCGACACCGCGGTGCCCACTCGGCTTGCCGAGGTTGTGCCGCGCGCGGTGACCGGCGTGGGAGCGGGCGACGCGCCGTCCATCGGGATGTACTGGGAACTGCGGGATCCTGCGCTCGACACGGCCCGCGCAATGGACGTGTCGCTCAGCATCGAGCGGACGCACGCCGGCTGGTGGGACCGGACCCGACGGATGTTTCACCTGGGTGGCAGCGACGCACCCATCGCGTTGAGCTGGCACGACCTGGCTCGCCCCGTGGCCGGCATCGTGGGACGCGCGGTGGTGGTGGACCTCTCCCCGCTGGACGACGGTGTCTATCGTGTCCGGCTGCGGGTGCGCGTGGCTGGACGCCCGCCGTTCGAGACTGCTCGGCCGTTGACGCTCAACCGGCGGTAGGCCGGCGGGACGGGCCCCACCCGCGTGCCCCACACGATGGAACCAGCTATCGTATCTTTCCGGAGGGTGACCGACTCCGGCCCCTGATGGCCTCCCCCAGCCATGAGAGTATCACCATGACGCGAGCCACCACCTCCGCACCCGCCGCAGCCTCCATGGACGCCACCGAGCGCCAGCAGGTGACCGCGGCCATGAACGCCATCCGGTCCATCGTGCGCGCCCTGCGCGTCTCGTCGCGCATGGTCGAGGGCCGCATGGGCATCAGCGGCGCGCAGCTCTTCGTGATGCAGCAACTCGCGGAGCGCCCCGCGCGGTCGCTCAACGAGCTGGCGGACCGCACCGCCACGCACCAGAGCTCGGTATCAGTGGTAGTGCGCCGGCTGGTGGAACACGGGTACGTAGCCCGTACCACCTCTCGCGTGGACCGCCGGCGGGTGGAGCTGACACTCACCGCGCGCGGACACGAAGTGCTGGCCGATGCCCCATCCACCGTCCAGTATCAGTTGTTGCGCGGGGCCCGGGCGCTGTCGCAGCAGGAGCAGCGCGCCCTGGCCGACCTGCTGCATGCCTGGGTGCGCGCGTCGGGGATCGACGCGGGCACGCCGCCGCTGTTCGGGGAGGACGGGACCGCGGCCGGGACCTGAGGCCACGGTCCAGGCCGCAGCCGCGGAAGCTTCAGGAATCTGGAATGGCGCCGGCGGGCGCCACTGACGCCTACGCCCTGCGCCTCCTTCCGGGAACCAGCATGGGCACGCGCGTCTTGTACTCCGCGTATTCGGGATGGATGCGTTCCAGGTCTCGTTCCTCAAACTGGATCGCAACCAGGATGTAGCCCGTGCTGACCAGGGCAAACAGCGCGTGTCCCACCGTCATGCTGGGAATGGCCCAGAACGCCACTATGAAACCGACATACAGTGGATGCCGGACGATCCGGTAGAACAGCGGCTGCCTGAATGCCGGCGGCGTCGCCGCGCTCCCCTGAAAGCGTCGCCACACCTGCGCCAGGCCAAAAAGGTCGAAGTGATTGATCAGGAAGGTGGAAAGAAAAACCACGAACCATCCCAATCCGAACAACGCCCACAGCACGTCCTGACCCACCGACCCGCGCACATCCCAGACCTGCGCCGGCATGGGGCGCCACTGCCAGAACACCAGGATCAACGCGAGGCTGGAGAACAGCACATACGTGCTGCGCTCAATGGAGGCGGGCACCACCCTGGTCCACTGCCGCTTGAACGACTGCCGGGCCATGATGCTGTGCTGAAGCCCGAAGATGCCCAGCAGGATGAGGTTCACCACGAGCGCCATGGTCGTGGGACTCTGCAGGCCGCCCGCATCCACGGTGCGCGGCACGCCAAAGTTGCCGACAAAGGCAATGGCGTAGAGGAACGTCAGGAAAAAGATCCCATAGCACACCACGCCGTACAGCAGAGCCAGGACGCCCATGGCGACCTCCTCGTGTTGGGGGTGCGCACCGGCGTGAGCCATGGGCGTCCTGCCCCCATGAGTCCGGCGCGGTGAAGCCGCACCAAAGTATGACCCTCCGGACATGCGCGCCAGAGGCAGGCCCCACCGGGTGGCCGGCGTGCCGGCTCCAGCGACCGGGCCGAAACCGCGCGGGCACCGGAGCGTATGGGCCGTGCGTTCACTCGCGGGTCGGGTCACCGCATCCCACCTGAAATCACGGCGCGCCGCGCAGCGGCGGGAGACAGCATGCTGGCCAAGCTCACCCAGGACATCGCGTACGCCTTCCGAGTCCTGCGCAAGACGCCGGGCTTCACCATCACCGCGGTGCTCGTGATTGCCCTGGGCGCCGGCGCGGTGACCACGATCTACAGCGCCGCCAATGCGCTCCTCCTGCGACCCATTCCTGGCGTTCGTGATCCGGGCGCCCTCGTGCAGATCCAGCGCACCCTGGAAGACGGACGGGGCACGCTGTCGGCGTCGTATCCATACACGCAGCTCCTGCGCGACCAGGTGCGGTCGCTCAGCGGCGTTTCGGGATGGACCAGCGCCCAGTTGAATGTGGGCGTCGGCAATACGCACACGCCGGCAACGGGCATGCTGGTCACGGCCAACTACTTCGACGTGCTCGGCGTCTCGCCTGAACTTGGCCGGTTCTTTGTGCCGGCCGAGGACAGCGGCGCGAGCGCGCATCCGGTGGCGGTGATCAGCCACGGATTCTGGCAACGCATGCTGGGCGGCGATCCCGGCGTGGTGGGTCGCGTGATCAACGTGAACGGGACGCCGCTCACGGTGGTGGGCGTGGCGCCGCCGGACTTTGACGGCACACTGCCGGTGGTGCGCATGGACCTCTGGGCGCCACTGATGATGCAGCCCGAGTTGCGCCCCGGGGCTGGCCGGCTCACGTCGAGGAATGCCGGCTGGCTGGAGCTGTTCGGGCGCCTGCGCCCCGGTGTATCGCGCGAGAGCGCGCAGGCCGAGGTGGCCACCGTCACGCGGAATGACGCGACGACGGCCGGCCTCTCCAAGGAGTTCAGCCGGTTCACCGGCGCCACGGTCTCGCCGCTCACCCCGCTGCCCCCGGAGCTGTATCGCCCGGTGCTCGCGTTCTTTGCCGTGCTGTTCGCCATCGCCACGCTGGTGCTGCTCATTGCCAGCGTGAACGTGGCGGGCATGCTGCTGGCCCGCGGCATCGGGCGCCGCCGCGAACTGGCGGTGCGGGCCGCGCTCGGCGCCGGCCGGCGGCGACTGATCTCGCAACTGATTACGGAAACACTGGTATTGTACGGCGCGGGCGCGGTGGGCGGCATTGCAATCGCGTATGGAGGTGCGCGCCTCCTGGAGCACGTCCCCCTGCCCGCCGACATCCCGCTGGCGCTCCACCTGGCGCCCGACGCGCGCGTGCTGGCGTTTGCGCTGGGCATCGCGCTCGTGGCCGGGCTGGCGTTCGGGCTGGCGCCGGCGGTGCGCGCCACGCGCTCCGACCTCGCCACCGGCCTCCGCGGCGACACCGCGGGGTCCGGCAGCAACCGGTCACGCATGCGCACCGTGCTGGTCACCGGCCAGGTGGCGCTCTCCCTGCTGCTGCTGGTGTCGGCCGGGTTGTTCATGCGCGCGCTGCAACGGGGGCAGCATGTGGATCTTGGCATGGACGTGAACGGCGTGGCCACCGCGGAGCTCAACCTGACCATCGCCGGCTACGACTCGGCTAGCGGGTCGCGGGCGTTCGACGGCCTGGCGCGCAGCCTGCACGCGCTGCCGGGCGTGTCGGCCGTGGGGTATGCCCGCCTGCTCCCACTTTCCGGCAATTCCATGTCATACGACATGCGAATTGATGGATACACCCCGCAACATGACGTGACTGGCCATGGCACCGTGGACGTCGCCGCGAACGTCGTGGACAGCGGCTACTTCGCGGCCATCCACATGCCGCTCGTGTCCGGACGCTCGTTCAACGCGTCCGACAACGCCACCACGCCGCGCGTGGCGCTGGTCAACCAGGCCTTTGTGCACCGGTACTGGCCGGGCACCAGTGCCCTGGGCCGCGCGATCTACATGGACAGCGTGCGGTACACCGTGGTAGGCGTCATGCACGACGCCAAGTACCAGTCGCTGGCGGAGCCGCCCACGCCACACGTCTTCCTGGCCACCGCGCAGACGTGGGAAGGCGATCGCCTGCTCCTGGTGCGCACCGCCGGCGACCCCGCCGCGCTGGCGCCCACCATCCGTCGGCTGGTGGCCCAGGCCATTCCCAACGCGGCCACGCCACAACCCACGACGCTTGCCGCCGTCACCAGCTTTGCGCTGCTGCCGCAACGCGTGGCCGCCGGCGTGACTGGCCTGCTCGGACTGGTGGGGCTGGTGCTCGCCGCGGTGGGCCTGTATGGCGTGATCTCCTACTCCATGTCGCAGCGCACGCGCGAGTTCGGCATCCGCATGGCGCTGGGCGCCAACCGGCAGAGCGTGCTGGGGCTCGTGCTGGGCGAGGGCCTGCGCCTGGTGGGGCTCGGCACCGGGATCGGCCTGCTGCTGGCGTTCGGGGTCACGCGATTCCTGCGGCCATTCCTGTTCGGCGTCAGTCCGCTGGACCCGCTCACCCTGGCCGGCATGACGTGCGCGCTCGCGGCGATCGCCCTGCTGGCCAGCTACATCCCGGCCCGCCGGGCGGCGTCAGCCGACCCGGCGTCCGTGCTGCGATTGGAGTAGCCGAGTCGGATCAGTTCCCGCCGCCACCACCAAACCCACCCCCTCGCCCACCGCGTCCGGAGGGACGCGGCGTGGGCGCGGGTGTTCCCGTGGGCGCCGTCCAGAAGTTCGGTGTGCCGTGCGCGCCTTGCGACTCACCGCCGCCCAGCAGCGCGGCGTTGAACACCACGCGGAAGGTGCCCTCGGGCTGGCCGCGCCACTGGGGCCGGAAGCCGATGAGCAGCACCGTCCCGTCGCCGTGCTGCACATCCAGCGCGGCCGCATAACCATTCATGTATTGCGGACCCAGCAGGTAGCCCGACATGAGCGGTGAGCCACTTTCCTGGTACTTCATCAGCGCCGAACCCTTGAAGCCATCGAGCGTGGTGAACACCGGGCTCCCGTCCACGAAGATGTTGGACGCGTCCGGCATGCCCGACATGACCGGGTGCGCGGGGTCCGCGGTGACGCGCATGATGGAGCCGTCCGCGAAGAAGTCCTGGCGCTGGAGGCCGGCCACCACGTCCTTCACGGGCAGGTGCAGCTCATCGATGGCAAAGGCCGTGCTCCCGTTGAGGCACACCAGCGTCCCGCCGCCCTTCACGAACGCGTCGAGAGCGCGCGCGCCGCGATCGCCCAGCCCGCCCGCGTACTGCGGCGGCGTGGTGCCCTCGGCAAATCCATCCATGATGGAACGCGTACGACCGTCGGCCACGAGGATCACGTCAAAGCGCGCCCCGAGGCTGCCGGCCTGTACGTCGGCGTTCGTGAGCACCGTATACTTGAAGTCGTACTGGTCCAGCAGCCACTCGGTCCACCCTTCATCCATGTTGGCGGTCCAGGGCTTGTAGATGGCGATGCGCGGCTTCACCGCGCGGGCGCCGGCGGTGCCGCTGGCGCGCGCGGCCCGCACGTGCAGTTCGTCGGCCAGGGCGTCGGCCGCCGACGCGCCGAGCCCCGAGACCAGGTATTCGCCGCTGGCGCCGTTGCTGCCGCCCCGGAAGGACAGTGACGCACCCTGCGCCAGCGCCCGGTTGATGAAGCGGAACACATTGGTCTGCGCGGGATCCAGCGCGATGACCGGCCCGGCGCCCGTGATGCGACCCGGGGGCGCGACGATGCCCGCCGCCTCGGCGTTCGTGGTGAGTGGCGCGGTCGAGGCGTTGTGCCAGTCCGTCGGCGTGCCCTGCACGGGCGCCAGGGCGGCGGTGAAGTCCTGGGCCAGCGGCTCCGCGGCTTCCACCACGTGCACGTTCATCTGGTAGGGCAGCGTCCAGCCGGCCGCGTCGTACGGCTGTTCCGGCGGCCCGCCCGGGTACTGGCGCAGGTCCGGGTAGTCCTGGGGCTCCATCAGTTCCTTCACATAGCGCGCGAATTCCTGGTCCATGGGAATGACCCAGGTGCCCGCGGGGTAGGTGACGTCATTGTAGGTGGCCGGGCGGGACAGCGCTTCCACCCGGACCCCCTGGAACGCCAGCCGACGCAGCAGGTGCACCGCGGCCACCGGATCGTGCTGCGCCTGCGGGATGATGTAGGCGTACGGCGCATTCTGCGTGAAGAAGGCAATGGTGTTCGTGGCGGCCTGGTACTTGTTGAACTGCAGCTCCTCGCGGTACTTGGCGGCGTAATCGAGCACCGCCATGGACGCCGTCTCCATGTAGTCCACGGCGTCGCGCAGGCGCCACCAGCCGCCCTTCCACGGACTGGGATACAGCGACTGGGGCCGCAGGTCGCGATACTCGGGCGGGAAATCCTGGATCGTATAGAAGTGCGGCGTGGCATAGCGATACAGCGCCGTCTCGGTCCAGAAGGCGTCGATGTTCATGTACATCGGCAGGTAGTCGATGTAGCCGGCGTAATACGCGTCGAAGCCGTCGCCCATGTGCGTGGCGCCCGGCATGCCGTGCGACTCCAGCTCCTGGGCAATGGTCATGCCGATGGTGTTCACCTCGCGCGACATCAGCGGCGGGGCCTCCTTGCCGATGGGATCGGCAAAGGGCGGCAGCCAGATGCGCGTGGGGAATGGGGCCGTCTGGTGCTGCACGTAGATGATGTCGGGCTCCCACGTGCGCCAGGTGCGCGCGATCACGCGCGACTCCGGCACGTTGAGCATGTACGCGTCCCGATTGTTGTCGTGGCCGATGTACTTCTGGTACAGCTCGTGCAGCGGGGCCACCTCGTAGGGGGTGCCCACGTTCTGCCAGTACCAGTGCGCCACGATGTTCTGCCCATCCGGGTTTATGGATGGCCAGAGGAACAGCACATCGGCGTCCAGGATGGCCTTGATGCCGGCGCTGGTGTCCGCCTGAGACAGCAGGTCGTACGCGAGCTGGATGGTGTGCTGTGACCCGGCGATCTCGCTGGCGTGCAGCCCGCCGCTGATATCCACAAAGGCCCGCCCCTCGTGCGCCAGCGCGCGCGCCTGCGCGGCGGTCAGCCCGCTGGGGTGCGCCAGCTTCTGCGCGATGTCGCGGTAATGATCGAGCCTGGCCAGGTTTTCCGGTGACGAGATGACGGCCAGCGTCCACGGGTGCCCGCTCGAGGTGACTCCCACGTCCAGCAGCTTCATGCGATTGCTCGCCGCGGCCAGCCGCTTGAAGTATGCAATGGACTGGTCGTAGTCGATGAGCTTGTAGTCGGCGCCCACCTTGAAGCCGAACACCGACTCGGGCGTGGGGATGGCGGACTGCTGCGCCTGGACGGCGCGGGGCGCCAGCATCAGGGCGGCACCGGCCACGAGCAGGGGAACACGGACGAACTGGCGCATCACGGAGCCTCTCCGGGTTGGGTCCCGCGCCGGCACCCACGACGGCCGCCGGCGCACGAGGGAGATTCTACACATGGGCAGCCCGGCGGCAAGCCGGGGAGACTGTACCTCCCTCGTCCCCGCCCGTACATTCCGGCTCCTTCCCCCTTCGCCACAATTCCACCACGGTTCCCATGTCCCGCACAATGCGACGGGCACTTGTGCCCCTGTTGCTCGTGGCCGCGGCCGCGTGCAGCGGCCGCGAGGCCACCCAGCCGGTAGCGCGCGTGGTCTGCGTGTCGAAGCAACTCAACGAGTTCATGTACGCCATCGGCGCGCAAAACGTGATGGTCGGGCGCGACCTCACGTCCATCTATCCGCCGGAGATCCGGACGCTCACGTCGGTGGGCTACCATCGCGCGCTGAGCGCCGAGGGGATCATCTCGCTGCGGCCCACGCTCTTCCTGACGGACGGCAACTACGGGCCGGCCGAAGTCACGGAGCAACTGGAGAAGGTGGGCATCCCCATCCTCACGTTGAAGTCCGGCCCGCAGCCGGACAGCGCCATGGGCATCATGGCGGCGCTGGGCCGGCGCTTCCACCGCGAGGCCGCGGCCGACAGCATCATCAAGGTGTGGAAGGCCGGCATGGACAGCGTGCTCAAGGACACGCTCAAGTGGGCAGGCGTGAAGAAGCCGCGCGTGCTCATCATGCACTTCGGCCAGATCGTGAATGACTACCTGGGCGTGAAGGGCGGCGTGGCCGGCAACATCCTGCACTGGGCGGGCGGCGTGAACGCGCTGGATTCCGCCAGTGGCGGCATGCTGCGCCTCACGCCGGAGATCATCGCGAAGATCGCCCCGGACGTCATCATCGCCACGGATGTAGGCTTCGATCGCCTGGGCAGCGAGGCGGCGTTCGCGAAGATGCCGGGGGTGAACCTGACACCCGCGGCAAAGCACGGCCGCATCTATCGCATCTTCGAGACGGACGTGATGTACTACGGCCCGCGCACGCCGGCGGCCATCCGGCGCATGGAAGCCTTCCTGCATCCCGACCTGGTCAAGCAGTGAGCCCGGCCCGTCCGTGAAGCGTCTTTCGTTCGCGCAGGTCTACCTGATCCTGGTCGTCCTGCTCGTCGGCGCCGTGGTGGCGTCGGCGGGCATCGGGGCGTTCACGTTCACGCCCGCGGAGATGGCGCGGTACCTGGGGCAGGCGGCGGGGTGGCTGCCCGCCGACGCGTCGGATACGCTGGCGCGGAACGTGTTCCTGAAGCTCCGCCTGCCGCGCGTACTCGTGGCGGGGCTCACCGGGGCCATCCTGGGTGTTTCGGGAACCATTATGCAGGGCATCTTCCGCAACCCGATCGTGGAACCCGGGCTGGCGGGGACGTCGGCGGGCGCGGCGTTTGGCGCGGCGCTGGTGTTCGTGCTGGGCGAGAACACCACGATGGCGTTCATGGCGCCGCTGGGCACGCTCGCGGTGCCGGTGGTGGCCTTCATCGGGTCGTTCCTGGCCACGATGCTGGTGTACCGCGTCTCCGTCTCCTTTGGCAAGGTGAATGTCTTCACGCTGCTGCTGGCCGGTATCGCGGTGAACGCGGTCTGCTCGGCGGGCACCGGGTTCCTGTCGTACATCGCGCACGATCCGCAGGCGCGCAACATCACGTTCTGGAACCTGGGCACCTTCACCACGGCCACCTGGCGTGGCGCCATGATGATTGGCGCGGTGTTCGTCATCTGCTTTCTCTGGTCGCTGCGCCATGGCAAGTCGCTCAACGCGCTGATGCTCGGGGAGGACGAAGCCGCGACGCTGGGCGTGGACCCGGCCCGGCTCATCCTCAAGCTGATCATCCTCAACACCATCATGGTGGCGGTGGACACCGCGATGGTGGGCGTGATCGCGTTCATCGGGCTGGTGGTGCCGCACGTGCTGCGCATGGTGAAGTCGGCCGATTACACGTTCCTGCTGCCGGCGTCGGCGCTGTTCGGCGCGGTGCTGATGGAAGTGATTGACATCGTGGCGCGCCTGGTGATCAAGCCCGCCGAGCTGCCCATCGGGATCATCACCGCCGTGGTGGGAGCGCCCGTGTTCCTGTATATCCTGCTGCGGCAGCAGAAGCGGGGCGAGGCGGCCTTCTATGGTTGAGCTGCGCGGCGTGCATTACCGCGTGGGCAACGCGCACATCCTGCGCGGCATGGACGTGCAGTTCCGGCCGGGCCGGTTCAATGTCATCCTGGGCCCCAACGGCGCCGGCAAGTCAACGCTGCTCAAGCTCGCGACGGGACTGCTGGCGCCCACGGAGGGCGAGGTGCGCTACGATGACCGCCCCGTGGCGTCCATTGGCGCCGACGCGCTGGCCCGTCGCCGGGCGGTGCTGTCGCAGCACGTGGAACTGGTGTTCCCGCTGCCGGTGGAGGACGTGGTGCTCATGGGGCGCTATCCGCACTACGGGCGGGTGCCCACGGCGCGCGACCGCGAGATCGTGGAGCAGGCCCTGACGCTGGTGGAGATGACGGACAAGCGCCAGCAGTCGTACCCCACGCTCTCGGGCGGCGAGCAGCAGAAGGTGCAGCTCGCGCGGGTGCTGGCCCAGATCTGGAACCGGGGCCAGGCGGACGGGGAGAAATACCTGTTCCTGGATGAGCCGACCTCCAGCCTGGACGTGCACTACCAGTTGCACCTGCTGGACGCGGCGCGCTCGCTGCTGGCCGACCAATGCACCGTGATCGCCATCCTGCACGACCTTAACGTGGCGCTCCGCTATGGCGACGCGTTCTTCGTGCTGGAAGACGGCCTGGTGGCCCAGGTGGCCGACCACGCGGACGACATCGGCGCGCCGCTGCTGGAGCGGGTGTACCGGGTGAAGGCCCGGCGCGTGGCCGATCCGGAGACCGGGGAACGGTACTGGCGATTCAACCTGTAGCTGGGTAGCGTGCTCTATCGCCCCTTTCGGAGCCGTCACCCTTATGCCTCCCCTTTCGTCCTGCCGCACCGCGAGCGCGGCCGTCACCATCCCGGATCCCGCGGTGGATGCCGCGCTCACGCCACAGCCTGACCGGCAGGTGGCCGTGCTGGCCGGCGGCTGCTTCTGGGGCATCGAGGAAGTCTTCAAGCACGTGAAGGGCGTCCTCGGCGCCACGTCGGGGTTCTCGGGCGGACACGTCGCCAACCCCAGCTACGCCCAGGTCACCACGGGACAGACGGGTCACGCGGAGGCGGTGCAGGTGGCCTTCGACGCATCCCGGATCACCTATGGCACGCTGCTGAAGGTGTTCTTCGCGGTGGCGCACGATCCCACGCAACTCGACCGCCAGGGGCCCGATGTCGGGACCAGCTACCGCTCGGCCATCTTCTTCACCAGTGCGGAGCAGGAGCGCATCGCCCGCGCCTACATCCGTCAACTGGACCAGGCCGGCGTGTTCACGCGGCCCATCGTCACCGAGGTCACGGCGTTCTCGGCGTTCTACGAGGCCGAGTCGTACCACCAGGATTATGCTTCCCGGAACCCGGATAACCCCTACATCGTGATGCACGACGCGCCCAAGGTGGCCAACCTGAAGCGGGAACTGCCCGCGCTCTACACCAGCGAGTGCGCTTCGGACTGACGCGCATTCACACGCTGGCACGCGCGCCGGCACGCGCGCTCCGGGCTGACGCCCCGCCGAGCTACCGCGCCTTGGGCGGCTCGTGCAGCAGCGACTTGGCCGTCGGCACCACCCCGGCCAGGTTCCAGCTCTCAATGCCATAAATCGTGGAACTGGAATCCGGGCGCAGCCAGACCCCGGACGCCACCGAGTCCACGCGCAGCAGCACCGACGGCTTGCCCCCCGACCCCGTGAAGAGCCGGACCTCGGCGAACGGGCGCCGGAAATCCAGCGAGTCCGCCTGCGCCGCCGTGGCAAAGCCGATGGCTTCCAGCGGGCTGAACCGCGTGAGGAAGTCCCGCACCGCGTTGGAGTCGGCGGCCGCGCCCGATGGCGTCAGCCACTTCCGGCCGGAGCGCACCAGCGCATACGAGGCCTTGCCGCGCCGGATCTCGATGCGCGCCACACTATCCGGGATTACTGATGCAATGGTGCGGTCCCGCCAGGCCTCGGCCGTCCGGTCGAAGACCTGGGTGAGCGGCCCATGCAGCGCGTACACCGCGCTGTCCGCGGGCCGCCGGACGAACACGCCGCCAAAGGTGCTGGTGTGGTGGCCGGCAAGCAGCGTGAAGCCGGCGCCGTTCCGCACGCCCACGTGCACCAGCGTGCCACTGTCGGCGGTGACGCCCATGGCCGTGTGCGCACTGCTGCTCCGCGCGGCCAGCTCGCTCCACGTGGAGGTGTCCACCAGCGCCTGGAGCGCGGAGGTCACCGTGCTGGCCGACGCGGGATGCCCGTTGACGCTCCAGCGCCCGTCGGGGCTGCGCGCAACGACCGTCGTATCGGTGCGACCCATGAACGCCATCGTATCCACGGCCGCGGTGTCAATGGCCGGGAGCGCCAGCCCGTCCACCTGGTCCGTGCGCGCGTGTCGCACGGCCGCCGACACGCCCCACGCGATGAGTACCACCACCAGCACGATGACCAGGCGCAACAGTTGCTTGCGACTCATGCGGCACCTCCCGGCGTCACGGGCGTGTACGGCTCACGGGTGCGGCGCCGGCGCGACGCCAGCACGAGCAACCCGGCGACGATGATGCAGAGGGGGACGCCCACCACGTTGAAGTACTTCACCCCGTCGCGGGTGGCCGTGCTCGTGAACGCCAGCGTGGGTGGGTTGCGGTCCTTGGCGCGGATGGAGATCAGCGCCTCATCCTGCGCCAGCCAGTCCACCGCGTTCAGCGCGAAGTCCATGTTCGACGGCGAGCGACTGGCCACGGGATCGCTGACAAAGTCCGAGTTCCCCACCACGATCACCCGGCCGCGCGCGTTGCTGTCGGCCGGCGCCACCTGCACCGCCAGCAGCTTGGGCCCCAGGTCGGTCTGCGGAAAGTCGCGCGTGGGCTGGATGGACGCCTCCCCGGTGACCACGCCCCCGCCCCGCGTGGTGATGAAGAGCGGCGTGATGTGGAAGCCGCTCACGTGCGTCGTGTCCACGCTGCTGGGCCAGGTGAGCATGATGTTGTCCACCTGCTGGTTCACCACCGACGACGCCGTGCTCTGCGCGTGCAGGAAGAACGGGTACCGCGCCAGCACCTGCTGTCCCCCGCTCCCCGAGACGGGGATGATCTCGTTGGCGGCCAGGTCGTAGGCCATGTTGCTCGGGATGGAGACGCCGAACCGCGCGAGCGCCACGTTCCACCCCACCCGATGCGGCAGCGCGATAGGCATTCGCTGATTGAGCTGCATCCCACTGGACAGCACCAGGGCGCTCCCGCCAGCGCCGAAGTACCGCGCGAGCTCCGCCACCTCCGGCGCGCTCAGCGAGTCCGGGCTGCCCAGCAAAATCAGCGCCCGCACCTCCGGCCCCAGGTGCGTGGTGTCGCTGAAGACGATGTTGCGCACCTGGTAGGTGCGCGAAAGCCCCTGCTGCAGCCCCTGCACGGCCGCGTACGGGCCCGAAATGTCGTTGAACAGGGCCACCACCGGCTTTTTCGCGCGCGTCAGCGCCCGGATGGCCGCGGCGATCCGGTATTCCAGGTCGCTCGCGCTCTGCACAAAGGGAATGGCCTGCGACTTCCCCTGGTACTGGATGGCCAGCCCCAGGTACCCGTCCTTCACCTGCAGCGAGGAGCTGCCCACCACGTTGAACTGCACCGGCTGGATGCCCAGGGACGCGGCATCGCTGCGCGCGGCGGCATCACTGGACGGGTCCCGCACCAGAATACGAATATTGCCATGGCCTGCCGAACGAAGGTCACGGAGCAGGTCATCCACGTCGCGCTTGAGCAGCGAGACGCTGGTGGGCAGCTCGTCCGACGCGAACTCCTTGATGGTCACCACGTCGCCCAGCCCGCCCACGATCTGCCGAGTGCCCTTGGAGAGCGTGAACGCGTGGTTCGGCGTGAGGTCCAGCCGGCCGTTGATGTAGCGGCCCAGCAGGTTGATGGTCACGAGCACGGCCACGGTCACCGCCACGCCCAGCCGCAAGCGTCCCCGGGCGGCCCCGCCCCGCGACAGCTTGCGACCCAGCAGCGCCCCGTATGCCAGCGCCAGGAACACCCCGGCCAGCGACAGGAAGTACACCGCGTCGCGCAGGTCTATCACGCCGCGCCCGATATTCTCAAAGTGCGAAATCACGCCCAGCCGGGCCGCGATGGCGCCCAGCGTCGGCGGCAGGCCCACGATCAGCGGATTCATCCCCACCAGCACGAGCACGAACATCACCGCCACGGCCAGGATGAACGCCGTGATCTGGCTGCGCGTCAGGCTCGACGCCCACACGCCCACGCCCGCCAGGCCCAGCGCGAGCATTCCCGCCCCGACATACTGCGCGACCACCGGCCCCCACTGCAGGTTGGCGCCCAAGGCCAGCCCGATCGGGATGGGCAGCGTCAGCGCCAGCCCCACCCACAGGAAGCACACGGCGCCCGCGAACTTGCCGAGCAGCAATTCCAATTCCGTGATGGGCTGCGTGAGCACCAGTTCCAGCACGCCGCTCCGGCTGTCCTCGGCGATGGTCCGCATGGCCACCGCCGGCACGAAGAACAGGAAGAGCCACGGCAGCAGGCTCATCATCGGGCGCATGGACGCCTCGCCCGTGAGGTACGCCTGGCGGAAGAACATGAAGGCATTCACGCCCGTGAATACCACCAGCAGCACGTATCCCGTGGGATGGTCGAACAGCGCCGTCACCTCGCGGCGGGCGACCGTGCGAATGCGCGCGATCATCGGGCCACCTCCGGCGCGCCCGCGGGCGGCTCGCCGCCGGCCGACGGCCCCTCGACCCCCGTCTCGGCAGGGCCCGACCCCGTCAGGAGGCGGAACAGGTCTTCCAGGCTCCCGGCCTCCTGGTGCAGCTCGTACAGCGTCCACCCCTGCTGCTTGGCCAGCTCAAAGATCGCGGGACGCACGTCGGCGTCGCCGGCGACGGACACCGTGGCCCGGGCGCGGCCGGCCGCGACCTCCTGCATGGTTATGTCGCGCACACCGTCCAGCCTGGCCAGCGCCGGTTCCACGCCCGTGCCCGCCACCTCGACATCGATGCGCACCCCCGATGACGCCCGCGTGATGAGCTCGTCCACCGCGCCGTCGGCCACCAGCTTGCCCCCGTTGATGATGAGCAGACGGGAACACGTATGCTGCACCTCGGGAAGCACGTGCGTGGACAGCATCACGGTGCGCTCGCGGCCCAGGTGCTCAATGAGGTGGCGGATCTCCACGCGCTGGTTGGGGTCGAGCCCTTCCGTGGGTTCGTCCAGGATCAGCAGGTCGGGCCGGTGCAGGATGGCGGCCGCCAGTCCCACCCGCTGCTTGTACCCCTTGGACAGTTCGCCGATGGGCCGGTTGAACACGGCCTGGATGCCGGTGGACTCCACGGCCTCATCGATGGCGACGCCGCGCGCCCGGCCGGTGAGTTCGCGCAGGCGCGCGATGAAGTCCAGGTAATCGGCCGCGATCATCTCGCCGTAGAGCGGATTGTTCTCGGGCAGGAAGCCGATGCGCCGCTTGGCGTCCCGGCCGGCCTCGGCCAGCGGCACGCCGTCAAAGCGGATGGCGCCCGCGTCGGGCTCGAAGATCTGCGTGATCATGCGCATGGTGGTGGACTTGCCGGCGCCGTTGGGGCCGAGGAAGCCCACCACCTGGCCGCGATCCACGTCAAAGGAGACGTCGTCCACCGCGGTGATTCCGTCAAAGCGCTTTGAGACGCGCTCCAGCGAAAGGAGTGACATGTGAGGGTATGCGGGACGGAGTTGCGGGCTCGCCGGGGGGTGGCGCGGACACCTGGTGGCCAGCTTGACGGGTCCCGTCCAGGCGACGGGGCCCCCAACACGAAAATGGGGAGAGCCCCGGCTGTCAACCCATGTCGGTGGCCGCCTCCAGCCCAAGCTCATTGGTGGACAGGCTCCGCTCGGCGATCCCGTCCACGCGTTCGTCCTGGTTGCGGCGCAGCGCGCGGATGTTGCGCCGGGCGCGACGGTACGCCATGGGCACGAAGATGCGCGCCATGTCCACGTGCGGCCTGGCCGCCTCCGACTCCGGATCGCCGCCCGCGCGTTCAATCTCCCACGTCACGCGCGAGAGCACGGCCGTGGCCATGAAGATGTTGATGGCCGCGTTCGCCATGCGCTCCTGCAGGTACTGGCGATCAAAGACCTCCTTGCCGTGCTTCATGATCACGCCTTCCACGCCCAGCCCCAGGTTCTGCACGGCCTCGGCCACCATCCCCGCTTCCTCGGCCAGCGCCGGGTGCACCAGCTTGAAATTCTGGCGCTTCACCTGGCGCTTCGCCCGCCCCTTCAGGTAGCTGCCGATAGCGCCGATGGACCGCAGCGGATCCTTGAACGCCTGCCCCAGCGCCTTGAGCCGCTCGGCGGGCTGCTGCATCCCCATGAGCGCGATGAGCGCGTGCAGGATCTCGTTGGTGCCCTCGAAGATCAGGTTGATGCGCGAGTCGCGCACCGCCTGCTCATACGGAAACTCTTTTGAGTACCCGATGCCGCCCGCGATCTGCAGCGCGTCGTTGGACGCGCGGAAGGCGAGCTCGCTGCAGAAGATCTTGACCGCCGCCGTCTCCAGCGAGAAGTCAATGCCCCCGCGGTCCATCATCCCGCTGGCCACCTGCACCGCCGCGTCCGCCGCGTACACCTCCACCGCGTTGGTGGAAATCTTGCGCCGGATCATCTCGAACGACCCGATGGACTTGCCGAACTGCTGCCGCTCATTGGCGTGCGCAATGGCCAGGCGCATGATGCGGCGCGCCCCGCGCGCGCTCCCCGCGGCCAGCCCCAGCCGCCCGGAGTTCAGCACCTCGAGCGCCACGTGGAAGCCCTGCCCCACCGTCCCCAGGCGGTCCTCCACCGGCACCTTCACGTTCTCAAAGAAGACGGCGCGCGTGTCGCTGGCCTTGATGCCCATCTTCTGTTCCACCTTGCCCAGCCGCACACCCGGCGCGTGCGCGTCCACGATGAACGCCGTCACGCGCAGCTTCTGCTTGCCGTCAATCTCCACCGGCACCTTGGCGAACACCGTGAAGATGTCCGCGTAGCCCGCATTGGAGATCCAGATCTTCTGGCCATTGAGCACGTAGTGGGTGCCGTCGTCGCTTGGTGCCGCATGCGACTGCATGGCCTGGGCGTCGGAGCCGGACCCCGGTTCGGTGAGGCAGAACGCGGCCACCAGTTCGCCCGTGGCGCACTTGGGCAGGTACTTCCGCTTCTGTTGCTCGCTGCCAAAGAGTACGATGCCCTTGCAGCCGATGGACTGGTGCGCGCCAAAGTAGACCGTGAGCGCCGGATCGGTGGCCCCGATCTCGCCGAACACGCGATTGTACACCAGGGCCGTGGCGCCGAACCCGCCATACGCCTCGGGAATGGCCAGCCCCATCATGCCCAGTTCGTGCAGGCCGAGTCGCACCTCGTCCGGAAAGCGCCCCTCGTGATCGAAGCGCGCGGAGTCAATGTGCTCCGCGGCGAACGCCCGGAAGCTGTCGAGGATGGCGTCCAGCGACTCTTTTTCGTCGGAGCTCAGCACCGGAAAGGGGAAGACGAGGTCCTCCGGCAGTTCGCCCAGGAAGACGCCGCGCGTGAACGACGGATTGACGTCGGGGGCGGCGAGGTGCGGCTGGGCGGCCTTGCCGCCGGCGCCAGGAATCGGTGCTGATGTTGCGGTCATGCGATGCACTCCGATGAAGAGCCGACCTGCGTCTGATGAACCATTGACCCGCCGGCCCCGGAACGCAATCGGGCGGCCCCTGATATGGGGTCGCCCGACCGCGATTCGTGGTCAAATACCGTGCAACTGGGCGTTCAGCCGTTTCCAGGCGGACGCCGGTGAGCCGTGCGCGCGGGTTGCGGCGCGGCCTGGGGCGCAGAGCGAGGGGCGGCGCGTGGCGCAGCCCGTGGGGCGACGCGTGGCGCAGCCCGTGGGACGGCGCGGGGCTCAGCCCGTGGCGCGGCACGTGGCTCAGTCCGCGGGACCGCGCGTGGCGCGGGCGCCACTCGCGGAGCGTACTGCCCCTGCGGTTGAGCGCGCGGTTCGGCGACGCGCGGTCGCGCGGTTCGCGTAGGCGTGACCGGTGGACGCGCGTCCACGTGCGGGGGCGGCTGCACCCTGGAGGGCAGGCTGCGCGTCCAGGAGGTGGACGAGCCGGCCGGCCCCGTGCGCGGCGCCACGTACCCGCCGGGCGTCACGCGACCGTGGCCGGTGCGTGGCGTGGCCACGCGCGGCTCCGGGGGACGCGGGGCCGGCCCGGTGTGCTGGCCGCCGCCATACGCCACGCCACCCCGCGGCGGCCGGACGTACGGCCGGTCGTGGAAGCGCACGTTCCGCCCGATGCCGGCGTACACGCGCACGTGCGTGTAGTCGGGACGATGATAGATGACTTCCGGGTTCCAGTATGGCCGGCGGTACCGCGTGTTCACATAGACCGTGGTGACGCGGATGTACGGCCGGGACCGGGCAATCCAGCCCCCGCCGTACCAGCCGGTATAGTAGATGCGGCGGGCAGACCAGTTCCAGTCATAGATGAGCCACGCGCCAATGGGGTAGCCCACGCCAAAGCTGAAGTACGTCCGGGGGCCCGGGTACCGGAACACGGGCCGGAAGTACACCACGGCCGGGTCATATACCGGTACATAAATAATGCGCGCCCGGGCCGGCCAGATGGCGATGTTGCCGGCGTCATACACCACCTGCTGCTGCGGCGTGTCCACCAGGTTGCCCTGTGCGCGGGCGAGCGCGCGCATGTGCTGCACCGACCCCATGAGGTCGGTGGACTGCTGCGCGTACGCCTGGCCCAGCGTGGTGGTCCAGTCAATGCGCTGGTCCATCATGTTGAGCACCGTGGGATAGTGCGCCACCGCCTTGACGCTCACGTCCCAGTACTGCTCATCAATGCCGTCGGTACCGTTGGCCCGCACATACGCGGCCGCGTCCGCCACCTGGTCGGGAAACGTCGCGGCCAGGAGCACCTGGGCCAGCAACGGATCGGGATAGAGGGCGATGGGCGCCACCAGGTTGTCCAACTGGTCGGGTGAGAAGCTGGCCGCGGCGCCCTGGGCGTACGGCTGCCCGGGATCCTGCGCCGCCAGCGTGGCGACCGGCAGGGAGAGCGCCCCGAACGCCACGAACACTCCGAGCGCAACGGCGCGCGCGGAACTCCGCAGCAGCGGGATGGACCGGATGTAGCGCATGAGCACCTCCGTCATCTGGAGAACCCTACGTCATGTGGTCCGCGATGTCCAGATGGGCCACGGATTTGTATACACCATCGCAAGTGAATGTTGCACTATCGTTTAAAGGACAGTCTTTGTACCGCCAAGTGGCCGATCCGGCGGTTGACGCGAGAGCCGTTCACTCACGTGGACATCAGGTGATTCCGAACGACACAGCAGGCACCTCCGCATGGCGCCCGGCGTTCCGCTGCGGCATGGTTCCCGACGCCCGCCACCCCAACCCCCGCCCGAGGTCCATGTGATCCACCCGCCGCCGACATTGCCCGCACGGCGCGCCCCACTGCGCGAGGCACTCGCCGACCTGCACCCCGGCTACTTCGCCGTCGTGATGGCCACCGGCATCATCTCGGTGGCGGCGGAGCTCCTGCAGGTGCCGGCGCTGGCCCAGCCGCTGTACTACGTCAACATCGTGCTCTACGCGGTACTCGGCGCGCTGCTGCTGACCCGCCTCACGCTCTTTCCCCGGCGCGTGATGCACGACCTGGGCGACCACCTGCGCGGCGCGGGTTTCTTCACCGTCGTCGCCGCCACCTGCGTGCTGGGCCAGCAGGTGGTGCTGGTGGCCCACCGTCCGCAGGCGGGCGCGTGGCTCTGGGTGGCCGGCGCCGTGCTGTGGGGTCCGCTGATCTACGGGTTCCTGACCGCCGCGATGGTGACGCGGCGCAAGCCGACCCTGGATCGAGGCATCAGCGGCTCCTGGCTGCTGGCCGTGGTGGCCACGCAGGCGCTTTCGCTGCTGGGCGCCCTCGTGGTGCGCGGGACGATCCCGTGGCGCCAGCCGTTCTTCCTGCTGACGCTGAGCCTGTACCTGGTGGGCTGCCTGCTCTACCTGATCATTATCACACTTATCTTCTACCGACTGGCGTTCTTCGCGGTGGACGTGCACACCCTGTCGCCGGCCTTCTGGATCAACATGGGCGCCGTCTCCATCTCCACCGCCGCCGGCGCCACGCTGCTGGCGGACCTGTCCGCGTGGCCCATGCTGCTGGACCTGGCGCCGTTCGTGAAGGGCGTCACGCTCGCCTTCTGGGCCGTGGCCACCTGGTGGATTCCGCTGCTGCTCCTGCTGGGCGCGTGGCGCCACCTGTACCGGCGGTTCCCCATCCGGTACAACATGCACTACTGGGCCATGGTCTTCCCGCTGGGGATGTACGCCGCGGCCACCGCGCGCCTGTCGTACACGGCGAGCCTGCCGTTCATCCTGCCGCTGGCGCGCGTCTTCCTGTACGGCGCGGCGCTGGCGTGGGTGCTGGCCGCGGCGGGGCTGACGCATCGGCTGGTCAGTATCGGTCGAGGGCTTCCGGCCGACGCGGACGCCGGGGTGCCTTGACCCGGCGCCCGCCGCGCCCGACTCTTACCGTTGAGATGACCACTTCGCGCTCGCCAATTGGCCAGAAGGATGCCCGTCGCGCGCTGGCGGACCGGGCCGTGGACCGGCTCCGGGACCTGGCGCTGGACCTGCGGCTCGCCCTGCGGCAGAGCCGACGGCGTCCGGGGCTGGCGGCGCTGGCCATCACCACGCTGGCGGTCGGGATTGCCGCCGTGACCGTGACCTTCAGCCTGGTCAACACGGCGCTGTACCGCGCCCTGCCCTATCCGCTGGCCCAGCGCACCGTGGCCATCATCCGCACGCCCTGGGACTGGCCGGGCAACCTCCCGCCGGCCGCCGTGCAGGGCCTGCGGCACGACACCCGATCGTTCGCGCGCGTATCGGCGATGTACGACCGGACGGAGCGGCTGGAGCTGCCCGGCGGCGTGCAGTCGCTCGTGGCGACGGCCGTGGACACCGGCTTCTTTGCCACGCTGGGGGCCCACCCGGAACGCGGACGCTTTCCGTCGGCATCCGAGATTGTGCATGCCGCGCCGTATGCGGTGATCAGCCACCGACTCTGGCACGGCAGCCTGAACGCGGACCCGGCAATCGTGGGCCGGGCACTCCGGCTGGGCACCCGGCTGTACACGGTGGTGGGGGTGATGCCGCCGCATATCAACTACGGCATGCGGGGCAACACCGACGTCTGGGTGCCGCAACCCGCGGTGGCCGACACCGGACAGAGCTACTTTGCCTTTGCCTGGCTCAGGCCCGGGGTGACGCTGCAGAACGCGCGCGCCGAGGTCCGCGTGCTCAACGGCCAGCTCGTGCAATCGGACACGGCGCGCTACACGCGGATGGACCTGTATGTGAACAATGAAATGGTCATCCGGCGCATGGATGCGCAGGGCCGCGCGCTCAAGCTCTTCCTGGCGCTCGCGGGGTGCGTGCTGCTCATCGCGTGCGTGAACGTCGCCACCCTGCTGCGCATGCGCGCCACCGAACGGCGACGGGAAATGGCGGTGCGGGCGTCGCTCGGGGCCGGGCGCGGCCGGCTGGTGCGCCAGGGGCTGGCGGAGAGCCTGCTGTTCTCCGTGGCCGGCGGGGGGCTCGGCCTGATCCTCTCCGCGGCGGGGATCCGGGTGTTCAGCACCTCCTTTCCCGGCAACTTCCCCACCTGGGTCCGGTTTGGCATTGACGCGCACGTGGCGCTGTTCGCGGTGGGAGTCTCGGCGGCGGTGGTGTTCCTGGCGGGGCTCTCCCCCGCGCTGGAAGGGCTTCGCCTGGATATTTCCGGAATGCTCAAGTCGGGCGGCAGCGGCGCCGCCACCGCGGCGCACACCTTGCGACGCGGGCATCGGGCCGTGGGTCTCCAGGCGGCCGTGGCCGTGGCGCTGCTCATCACCACGGCGTTGCTCGGCGCCAGCTACCTGAACATTGCGACGGCGGACCGTGGCTACCGCCCCGATGGAGTGCGGGCCGCGCAGATCTGGGGCGATTCCACCCAGGAGGTGGATGCGCGGCGACTCGTGTCGGCACTGTCCGGGCACCCCGCCATAAGCCTTACCGCATGGACCGGGAACTTCGAGCAGTTCCCGGACCCCGCCGCCGGCACGGTGAGCGATTCGATCTTCCGGACGGGCACCGCCACGCCAGTCGTGCTGGACCGTCGCGTCCCGATACAGGAATTCAGCGTCTCCGAGCGGTACTTTGCCACACTGGGCATCCCGCTGCTGCGTGGGCGGACCTTTGCCGCCACCGACACCACCGGCCACCCGCTGGTGGCCATCCTGAGCGCGGGGCTCGCACGGACGCTGTGGGGCGGCAGGGGGGACGTTGGCCGTACCTTCCAGCTTGGTCGCGCGGGGCCGCCCATCACGGTGATTGGCGTCGTGGGAGACACGCGCCAGGCGATGCGGACCGAAACCGGCCTGGACATGACGGCGCTCCCCACCCTCTACTTTGCGGCGCCGCAGACCCAGACCCAGCGCGGGCTGGTGACCGTGCTGGTGCGGCCCGCGGCGTCAGAGGGCGCGGCCGTTGCCGCCATGCACGAGGCGGCGCGCACCGTGGTGACCGTCGCGGCCCCGCCGGAGATCCGCCCCTACGTCCAGACCATCGGTGAAGCCCCGATGATCATACGGGTCCTTGGAATCGTGATCGGGACCTGCGCGGGAATTGCGCTGGTGCTGGCCCTGGTGGGCATCTATGGCGTGGTGGGCTACAGCGTAGCGCAACGGACGCGCGAAATCGGCATCCGCGTGGCGCTGGGCGGGACGAGGGGCGCCATTCGCCGGCAGGTGATGCGCGGGAGCCTGCGGGCTGGCGCGGTGGGGATTGTCATTGGCCTGCTGCTGGCCCTGGGCCTGGGGCGGCTCGTGCGCGCGTGGCTGCTGGGGGTGTCCCCCGCGTCGCCTGCCGTGTACCTCGTCACCTGCGGCGTATTCGTGGCGGTGGCCTACACGGCGGGGTACCTGCCCAGCCGGCGCGCGGCGCGTGTGGACCCGATGGATGCGCTGCGGGTAGATTAAGGGAGCTTCCCTGCCGGTGTCCGTCCCCGCGGCGGCCGCAACATCGCTCACACTATGATAAGGAAATACGGATGACTCGCCTGCCCAACCGGAGACTCACCCTCGCCCGCCTTGCCGTCTGGGGTTCGTGCGCCGCGCTGTTCGTCGGCGTCGTGGCCTTCTCGCGCGCGCCGGAGCCCGCGTCGCCCGCCCGCCGCGCCACGCCGCGGACCGTCGCCATCCCGTTCCCCGTCACGCTGGAGATTGCGGAGGGGACCAACGCCGCGTACCGCGTCCGCGAGCAGTTCGTGGGGATCAAGTTTCCCAGCGATGCCGTGGGCCGCTCCACCGCCGTGACGGGCCAGATCACGTTCAACAAGGATGGCTCGATCGACAGCGCCAGCTCGAAGTTCCAGTTTGACCTGCGCACGCTGCAGAGCGACCAGTCCATGCGCGACGGGTACATCCAGCGGAACACGCTGGAGACCGACAAGTATCCCATGGCGGTGTTCGTGCCCAGGACCATCGTGGACATGCCCAATCCCCTCACCGGGCAGTTCGGATTTGAGCTCTCGGGCGACATGACCGTTCACGGCGTCACCGCGCCGCTCACCTGGCAGGGGATTGCGACCGTGGACCGCAGCAGTGGCGCGGTGGCCGGCCGCGCCGAGACCCATTTCAAGTTCGGGACCTTTGGCCTGACGCCGCCCAAGATCATGCGGCTGCTGAGCGTGGCCGACAGCATCAACCTGGAAGTGGAGTTCCGCACCAGGGTGAAGTGATGACGGACGCGTCCGCCCCCTGGGCCCGCTTCACGTGATGCAGGGCCTGCAGCACCTGATTGATCTTCCCTGGATGCGCACCACGCTGGGCGTGGTGGCGCTGGTGGCCGTGGCGTGGCTGGCCGGCCAGGTGGTGCAGCGCGTCCTGCGGCGGCTGATGCGGGGCATTGCGCAGCACACCGCCACGCATTGGGACGACGCGCTGATCGAGCACGGGACGTTCCGCTGGCTGGGGCGAGTGGTGCCGCCGCTGGTGGTGCAGTACGGGCTGGCGCTGGTGCCCGACGTGCCCGCGAAGGTGGAGACGCTGGTGGGCAACCTGATGACGGCGCTGGTGGTGTTGTGCCTGATGATGGCGTTCAGCGCGGCGCTGTCGGCCGCCGAGGACATGTACGAGCGGACGCCGCGCGGGCAGCAGCGTTCCATCAAGGGCGCGGTGCAGCTCGTCAAGATCGGCCTGTACATCGTGGCCGTGCTCGTGATCATCGCCGCAGTGACCGGCAAGCGCGTGGGGCTGCTGCTGTCCGGCGTGGGCGCGCTGTCGGCGGTGCTGATGCTGGTGTTCAAGGACACGATCCTGGGGTTCGTGGCGGGGATCCAGCTCTCCTCCAACGACATGCTGCGGGTGGGCGACTGGATCGAGATGCCGCAGGTGAACGCCGACGGGGACGTGATTGACATCGCGTTGCACACCGTGAAGGTGCGCAACTGGGACAAGACCATCACGACGATCCCGAGCTGGCGGCTGATCTCCGAGTCATACAAGAACTGGCGCGGGATGCAGGAGACCGGCGGGCGGCGGATCAAGCGGGCGCTGTACATCGACGCCACGAGCGTGCACTTCCTGGACGACCGCGAGGTCGAGCGGCTGTCGCGACTGCACCTGCTGTCGGACTACCTGAAGGCCAAGGCGCAGGATGTGGCGGAGTGGAACCAGGCGCTGGGCGCGGCGGCGGAGCTGCCGGCCAATCGGCGGCGGCTCACCAACCTGGGCACCTTTCGCGCGTACGTGCAGGCGTACCTGGACCAGCACCCGATGGTGCATCGTGAGCTGACTCGTATGGTGCGACAACTGGCCAGTGGCCCGCAGGGCATTCCGCTGGAGGTGTACTGCTTCACGACGACCGTGGAGTGGGCGAAGTACGAGGGCATCCAGGCCGACATCTTTGACCACCTGTTCGCGCTGCTGCCGGAGTTTCATCTGGCGGTGTATCAGCAGCCGTCGGGGCAGGATATCCGGGCGGGGTTGATGGCCAGTCGGAGCTCGGCGGCGGGCGGGGTGCGTGGAGTGGACCGGATGGATTGAGGGGTTGCGTATGGGGTGGGAAGGGGCGCCAATCCGTAACCAGTTTCGGGCGCAGGTCCACTGAAGCACGGGCACACGAAACCCCGCATCGCGACATACCGCCATGCGGGGTTCGAAAATCGGATGAAGTGGGCCTGAGTGGAGTTGAACCACTGACCTCACGCTTATCAGGCGTGCGCTCTAACCAACTGAGCTACAGGCCCCGGAACTGGCCAGAGCGCGAAAACTATCCCCCACCGACGCCCCGGTCAACGCACCGGACTCGCCCGCGGGGACCACCGGGCCCGCCACTCACTCCCGCCCGCTGCTACTCGTCGTACCGATTCGGCCGGCTGGGACGCTCATCGTCGTCCTCCAGCTCGTCGTACTCGTCGTCCAGATCTACCAGGTCGTCGTCAAAATCGTCGTCCTCATCGCCATCCTCGTCCTCGTCGTCGTCGCCTTCGTCGTCATCGTCATCATCATCGTCGAAGTCGTCGTCGTCCGCGTCCTCATCATCCTCGAAATCCACGTCGTCGTCATCCGCGTCATCGTCCTTCAACTCCGCGTCATCGTCGTGCCCATCGACAAGCTCAAAACCCAGCGCGAACTCCGCCTCCGACGGACCGTACTCGGCCAGCATGGTGCGACTCTCCAGTGTGGTGTGGGGGATTATCCTGACGTTCCGGTACCTGACTGCCGTCCTGCTCCTGCCTCCCTACGACAACGCCCGCTCGCGCTTGGCGCCGCGCGACAGCTTCTTCCGATCCGTCATGCGCAGGTGCCGCTTGCGCAGACGAAGCGCGTTCGGCGTCACCTCAATCAACTCGTCATCCTCGATATACTCCAGCGCGCCTTCCAGGGTCAACTCCCGGGGGGGCTCAAGGTTTACGTGGTCGTCGGCCGACTTGCTGCGCATGTTGGTCAGCTTCTTCTCCCGGGTGGGGTTCACGTCCATGTCCCCCGGCCGGGCATTCTCCCCGATCACCATCCCCTCGTACACCGTGTCGCCCGGCGCCACGAACAGCGTGGCCCGCTCCTGCAGGTTGTTCAGCGCAAACGCCACGATCACGCCACCCTCCATGGACACCAGCGACCCGCGCATGCGCCCGTCCAGGGCGCCCGCCCACGGGCCATACTCCAGGAACCGGTGATTCATGATCCCGGTGCCCCGCGTGTCGGTCAGGAACTCGCTCCGGAACCCGAACAGCCCCCGCGCCG
Organism: Gemmatimonadaceae bacterium; assembly: GCA_035700805.1. Lineage (GTDB taxonomy): Bacteria > Gemmatimonadota > Gemmatimonadetes > Gemmatimonadales > Gemmatimonadaceae > JAGWRI01. The sequence continues at coordinate 83,361 of DASSOG010000032.1, forward strand.
GAATGCGATACAGCAGCCGCACCAGCCCCTGCCCGGGATTCTTCATCTCGATCATCTCGGCCTTCCGGGGCCCCAGCTTCTCGATCACGATCCCCAGATGCTCCTCGGGCACGTCAATGCCCAGTTCCTCATACGGCTCCAGCCGCTGCCCGTTGGGCCCTTCCTTGGTGATGACGCGCGGCCGCGACACCTGGAACTCGTACCCCTCGCGCCGCATGGTCTCCATCAGGATGGACAGGTGCAGCTCCCCGCGCCCGGACACGGTCCACGTGTCGGTGGTGTCGGTGTCCTCCACGCGCAGGGCGACGTTGCGCTCCAGCTCGTGATACAGCCGCTCCCGCACCTGCCGGGAGGTGACAAACTTGCCGTCGCGCCCCGCGAAGGGGGAATTGTTCACCAGGAAGTCCACCGAAATGGTGGGCTCCTCCACGGCAATGCCCGCCAGCCGCTCGGGATGCTCCAGGTCGGTGAGGGTGAGCCCGATCTCCACCCCCTCCAGCCCGGCCAGCGCCACAATCTCACCGGCCGACGCTTCCTCAACTTCCCCGCGCTCCAGCCCCTCAAACGCAAAGAGCTTGGTCACCCGCGCCTGCTCATTGGGCTGGTCGGGGTTCAACGGCAGCAGCATGACGGACCCGCCCACGCGCACCGACCCGCGCTCAATGCGCCCGATGGCCAGCCGCCCGAGATAGGGCGAATAGTCAATGGTGGACACCAGCATCTGGAAGGGTCCTGACGCGTCGTGCGGGGGCGCCGGCACGTGCGCCACGATGGTCTCGAACAGCGGCGCCAGGTCCACGGGGGTGACGTCCATGTCCATCGTGGCCACGCCGTCGCGCGCGGACGCGTACACCACGGGCGCCTCGAGCTGGCTCTCGTCGGCTTCCAGCTCGATGAACAGGTCCAGCACCTCGTCGTACGCGCGATGCGGATCCGCGCCCGGCCGGTCAATCTTGTTGATGACGATGATGGGCGTGCGTCCCAGCGCGAGCGCCTTGCGCAGCACAAAGCGCGTCTGCGGCATGGGCCCCTCAAAGGCGTCCACCACCAGCAGCACACCGTCCACCATGCGCAGGATGCGCTCCACCTCGCCGCCAAAGTCGGCGTGGCCGGGCGTGTCCACGATGTTGATCTTGGTGCCGGCCCAGTGCACGGAGGTGTTCTTGGCCAGGATCGTGATGCCCCGCTCGCGCTCCAGCGGGTTGGAATCCATCACGCGCTCCTGCACCACCTGGTTCTCACGGAAGGCGCCAGCCTGCCGGAGCATCTTGTCCACCAGGGTGGTCTTGCCGTGATCAACGTGCGCGATGATGGCGATGTTGCGAATTTCCATAGCCTAGTAAAATAGCGGACTTCCGGTGCGGCATTCAACGGGACGTCACGAGTGCAGGTGCGTGGCCTCCACCGGTCCCAGCTCCTCACGTTCCAGTTGGACGGTCACGTGGTGGACGCCCATGTCCTGCAGGATGCCATGGGCCGCCTCCAGCACGCGCTGGTGCACGTCGGGATCGCGCACCAGGGCATGGGCGCTGGCGGCCACCAGGCCGGAGGTCACGGTCCACACGTGCAGGTCGTGCACGCTCTCCACGCCGGGAATGGACTCCAGCCGGGCGCGCACGGCGTCCAGCGGGATGTGCCGCGGCGCGCCCTCCAGCAGCACGTCCACCGACTCGCGCACCAGCGACCAGGCGCCCCGCACGATGAGCACGGTGGTCACCAGCGACGCCAGCGGATCGGCGGCCAGCCACCCGGTCAACTGGATGATCACGGCCGCCACCACGGTCCCGATGGACGCCAGCAGGTCGCCGAGCACGTGCAGGTAGGCCCCGCGGACGTTCAGACTCTCGGCGTGGGTGGGCTGCAGGATGAGCGCCGCCACGGCGTTCACCACCAGCCCGATCACGGCCACGATGAGCATGAGGGAGCCGTGCACCGGCTGCGGCGACCTGAGGCGCAGCACGGCCTCCACCAGGATCCACGCGGAGATGCCGAGGAGCGTGGCGCCGTTCACCAGCGCCGCGAGGATCTCCCAGCGGAGGTAGCCATAGGTCTTCTCCTCGCGCCCCGCCTGGCGGCAGAACCAGGCCACGAACAGGGAGAGGCCGAGCGCGCCCGCGTCGGTGAGCACGTGGCCGGCGTCGGCCAGCAGCGCCAGGGAATTGGAGAGCCAGCCGCCAATGGCCTCGCCCACCAGCAGCGCCAGCGTGAGCACCAGCGCGGTCTTGAGCGCGCGCGAACTCCGGGACCGGTCCAGCCCCGGCGCCCCGTGCGTGTGCGAATGGCCCGGGGTGAGGTCGTGGGGGTGACTGTCGTGGTGGTGGGCGCTCATGGCGAACAAAAGCTATGCGCCCCGCCGGCTGTACGTCAGCTTGGGGCCGGTGCAATCCGGCGCGACCTGGCGCAATCCGGCGCGACCCGGCGCAATCCGGCGCGACCCGCCTCCAGGGCCGGTGCTAGAACGGGACCCCGGCGTCCCGTACCTTTCCCTGATGGTCACCCGACTGGTGCTGATTGCCATCCTGCTGCTCGCGAACGGATTTTTCGTGGCGGCCGAATTTGCGCTGGTGCGCGCCCGGCGCACTCGCCTGGAGGCCATGGCGCGGCGGGGCAACTGGATGGCGCGACTGGCGCTGCGCGCGGCGCAGAACCTGCCGCAGGTGCTTTCGGCCACGCAGATCGGCGTCACGGTGTGCAGCCTGGGCATTGGCGCGCTGGCCGAGGGGGCGCTGGGGCCGTACGTCCTGCGGTGGCTGGGCAACCTGCCGCTGGCGGCGGAGGTGGGCGTGCGGGTGGGCATCGCGGCCGGCGTGGCGCTGGTGCTGGTGAGCTACCTGCAGGTGGTGGTGGGCGAGCTGGTGCCGCGCGGGCTGGCGCTGCGGCACCCGGAGGAGATGGCGGGGTGGCTGGCGCCGCCGCTCACGCTCTTCGCCTGGCTCATGACGCCGATCACCTGGGTGCTGAACCGCTCGGCGCAGGTGATCCTGCGGGCGCTGGGGGTCAAGGCGCCGCGGCGCGGGGAGAACGTGCACTCCGCCGAGGAGCTGCGGATGCTGGTGGAGCAGAGCGAGGAAGGGGGCATGCTGCTGCCGCAGGACGCCAAGCTGATGGAAGGGGTATTTGAGTTCTCGGAAAAGAATGCCCGCGAGGTGATGACGCCGCGCACCGACATTGACGCGCTGCCGGTGGAGGCGGGGCTGGAGCAGGCGCTGGCGCTGCTGGAGGAAACGCGCCGCTCGCGCTACCCCGTGTTTGACGACACCATAGACAACGTGGTGGGGCTGGTGCTGGCCAAGGACATGCTGCCCATCCTGCACCACCCGCCGGCCACCTTCTCCCTGCGCGACATCATGCGCCCGGTGCACGTGGTGCCCGGCTCGCGCGAGGTGGAGGAGGTGCTGGCCGACTTCAAGCGCCTGAAGGAGCACATGGCCATCGTGCTGGATGAGTACGGCGGCACGGCGGGGCTGGTGACCATGGAGGACCTGCTGGAGGAGATTGTCGGCGAGATCCTGGACGAGTACGACGAGCCGCTGCCCGCGGAGGCGTTGCAGGCGGGCGACCTGGCCATCGTGCCGGGCTCCATGAACATCGGGGAGTTCAACGAGCGGTTTGCGCTCTCGGTGCCGGAGACGGACTACACGACCATTGGCGGATTCGTATTCGGCGCGCTGGGGCGGCTGCCGGCGATCGGCGACCACGTGAGCGCGCATGGCGCGACGTTCACGGTAAAGCAGCTCGACGGGCGACGCATCGAGTCGCTGGCGGTGAAGGTGGCGGGGGGCGGCGCGAAGCCGGAACCGGCGGGGGGCTGAGGGGGCGGTATCGAGTGCCACCGCCCTTCCAGGTGATCGTGCCCTGACCGGCGCCCGGCCCTGGCCTCAGCCGGCGGGCCGCGCGCGCGCCGCGATCCGCGCGCAGAGCAGCACCGCGGCCTTCATGCTGGACGGATCGGCCTTGCCCTGCCCCGCGATGTCCAGCGCGGTGCCGTGATCCGGGCTGGTGCGCGGAAAGGGCAAGCCGAGCGTGACGTTCACCGCGCTCCCGAAGGACGCCACCTTGATGGCGGTCATCCCCACATCGTGATACGGCGCGATCACGGCATCGAACTCGCCGCGCATGGCGCGCACGAACACCGTGTCGGCCGGGAACGGGCCGGCCAGCCCGGCGGCCCGCGCGGCGGGCGCCAGCACACGCGCCTCCTCGTCGCCAAAGCGGCCGCCGTCGCCCGCGTGCGGGTTCAGGGCGCACAGCGCCAGCCTGGGCTCCGCGATGCCGAACCAGTCGCGCAGCCCCGCGCGCGTCACCTGGGCGGCCTGCGCGATGGCCTGGCCGGTCACGGCGGCCGGTACGTCGCGCAGGGCGATGTGCGTGGTGGCCAGCACCACGCGCAGCCGTTCGGAGGCCAGCATCATGGCCACCTGGCGGCCGGTGAGCGCCGAGAGCATTTCCGTATGGCCGGGGTAGTCGTAGCCGCCGGCCAGGAGCGCCGCCTTGTCGATGGGGGCGGTGACGATGCCCTGCACGGCGCCCGCGCGCGCGAGTTCCACGGCGCGCTCGATGGCCTTGCCGGCCAGGCGTCCCGCGTTGCGGGCGGACTGTCGAGGGGCCCACGAGCCCACGGACTCCTGGACCTCGAGTCCCACGCCGTCGGGGCCGACGAGCACCAGGTCGGCGGCGGCGCGCACCGCGGCGTCGGCCGCCACGGCGGCCACGATCTCGGGCCCGATGCCGCGCGGGTCGCCGAGCGTGACGGCCAGCCGCGGACGGACCGTCACCGGGTCACGACCCGGCGCCGCGGGCGAAGCTGGGCGGGGCGAGCGCGTCGGGGCGGATCTCCACGAACGTCGTCTTGCGCAGCCCGTCCAGGTAGTGCCGGATGGCGGCGGTCTGCTCCAGGTTCCGGCGGAGCTGGTTGCGCACGTCGGCCAGGGTGAGCGGGCCGCCCGGCTGGTATGAATCAATGCGCGCCACCACGAACTTGGAGATGCCGGGATACCCCTTATTGGGGATCTTGAATACCACGATGTCGCCGTCGTGGCGCCCGGCAAACGCGTCCTGGTATGGCTGCGGCAGGGAGTCAAAGGGAAACGGCGTGAGCACCGCGGACTCTTCGCGGCTGGCAAAATCGTGGTACCGGGCGGCCAGCGTGTCGTAGGGCGTGCCGGCCTGCCACATGGCCTTCACGGAATCGGCCAGCGCCCGCGTGCGCGCCAGGTCCGCGGAATCGATGGCCCACCGGACCAGGATGTGCCGCGCCCTGCGCTCGGGGCCATTCACGCGGTCCACGCGCAGGATGTGGAACCCGAACGGGGTCTCGAACACGGGGCTCACCTTGCCCGGGTCCATGGCGAAGAGCACGCGCTCGAAGTTGGGCGTGAGCCCGCCGCCCCGCCGATTCCACCCGATGTCGCCGCCCAGCTCGCGCGACGTGGAGTCGGCCGACTCGCGCTTGGCGATGCGGGCAAAGTCCGCGCCGTTGACGATGGCGGTGCGCAGCGAATCGATGTGGCGGAGCGCCGCCTCCTTCTCCTGCGGGGACGGCTTGGGATCGATCACGATCTGGCGCCAGGTGAACGTGGCCGGCCGGCGCCCGATGTTCCCGTGGATGGCATCGAAGGCCTGCTGCACCTCGGCCTCCGAGACGACCACGGGCAGGATCTTGCCGTCGCGCTGGAGCTTGGCCACCACCTGCTGCTGCAATTGCAGGTCGCGGTACTCCTGCATCAGATATTGCCTATACTCGTCGGGGGTGCCCATGCCGGCCTTGGCCAGCTCGGACCGGTACATGGCCTCGGTGGGAAACGCCGACCGCGTCTGGCTGATCTGGGCGTCCACCGCGGGGGCGAGCACCGAGTCGGGGATGGTCAGCTTCTCGTCGGCGGCCTTCTGCAGCAGCAGCTTCTCATCAATGATCCCATTGATGATCGCGAGCTGGAACTGGGCCCACCCCGCCGAGTCGGTGGGCAGCACGAGCGTGGAATCCGCCTGCCGCTTCTGCTGGATGGCGGTCACGACTTCGGATTCGAGGATGGGTTCCGCACCCACTACGGCTACCACGCGATCCACGGTATCGGGGCGCGCGGGGATCTGCGCGGCAGCGGGCCGGGCCACCGCGACGGCGGCGAACGCGGCGAGGACGGCAACAAGACGGACGGCGGACTTGGTCATCACAGGTGAAGATACCCAACACGCGGCGCCGGGTTCTTTACCGGCGCCGCGCGCGGGGAATGGCTATCGCTTTGCAGTGCCCGGCTTGGCAGTGCCGGGCTTGCCCGAGGTGCTGGTGGTGCCGGCCGGCGGCGTGTATCCCGGAATCGGGACTTCCGACTTGGGCATCGAGACGGCGGCGGCCGAGTCGGCGCTGGCGCGGACCTTCTTGGCCAGTTCGGCGGCACGGTCCAGGCCGGCGTCGTTGATCTTCCAGGCGTACTTGTCTTCGAGCAGCACCTTGAGCGGCGTGGGGATCGGCACCGGCTGCACCTTGCCGGTCATCATCCCGTCGATGAGCGCGTCCACGCGGGCCGCGGCCAGCCGTTCACGCTCCGACTTGGTCTTCGCGCTGTCGGCCAGCATCGCGGGATCCACACCCAGCGAATTCCAGCTCATGGCCACCGCCTGCTGGAAGCTGCGGTAGATGCCCTGCAGCTCGTCGGGGCTGAGCTTGAGCCCCATGCTGTCGGCGCGCTGCAGCAGCACTTCGTTGGTGGCCAGGTTCCTGATGAAGTTGTTCAGGATAGAGTCGGGAGCGGCCTGCATCTGCTCCGGAATGCGCTGGTTGGGCGGGAACTGCTGCATCCACATAAGGAAACGCGCAACCGTGAGCGAACCGCCGTTGAAGCTGGCGAGCACTGACTTGTCGTTGCGCCGGCCGGAGGGATCGAGCACCGCGACGCGGGCCACCTTGGCCGCGCCGTCCTTGACCTGGATGTTCGACTCGGAGTCGAGCTTGGCCAGGTAGGCGCGTTCCCCGGCGCCGGCGGCAAGCTGCGTGAAGCGGGTGTCGTATTCGGGCTTGGCGTCCGCGTACGTGAGGCGCTGGATGATGTGGTAGCCGTATTCCGACGCCACCAGCGGGGAGATCTGACCGGGCTTGAGCGCCGCGACGGCGTCGCCGAACTCCGGAACCATCGAGCCGCGGGCAAAGACGCCCAGGTTTCCGCCCTGCGCCGCCGAGCCGTCGCCACTGTACTTCTTGGCCATCGCGGCAAAGTTGCTGGCGTTCACCTGGGGCAGCACGGCGGCGGCCCTCCTGCGCACGGAATCCTTCTGCGCGGCCGTGGCGGCCAGCGGGAAGCGGAAGAGGATGTGCCGCGCGGCATAGACGTCGTTGAGCCCGCTGTCGTAGGTCTGCTCGCTGGGTGGCGTGGGCGACAGGCTGCTGTCGATGTGCGCCTGCATGTGCCGCAGCAACATGCTGGTGGTGTACGACCTGGTGGCCTCGTCGATCTCCTTCTGGTTCGTGAGCGAATCGCCGTCGGCAGCGGCCGCGCCGAGCAACTGGTAGTCCACCCAGTACTCGGCCACGATGCTGGCCACGTCGCGCGTGGCCGGGATCTGCGCCGGCGCCTGGCCGATCAGCGTGCCGAGGCGCGTGACGGAGAGTTTCTGGCCGCCGGCAGTCGCCACGTCATCCACATGCGCCGTGAAGGCGTCCTTGAGGCCTGCACAACCGAGCACGAGAGTGCAGCCCGCGGCGAGTGCCAACAGCGACCGAGTCTTCATCTGATTCAAGCTCCGGAGAGGATGGGCCCAGGGCCCGTCACACCAGGCCGCGAAGCGCGCGCGCGAGCCCATCGAGGATGGAGGCACCGCCCAGGCGGGTGAGCTTGAGCGAGAGGGGATGCGCGCGGCGGACTTCGGCCTGGAACTGCACTTCGTGGAATGCCGCGGAGAGCCCCTTCATCCGGGGAACCGCGGAGTCGTGAAAGGTAATACGGGCCTCGTTGCCCCGCACCAGGATGCTCTCCACCCCCAGCGCGCCGCCGGCCAGCCGCAGTTCGGCCAGCGCGAGGGTGGCTTCCGCCGGGGGTGGAAGGGGACCAAAGCGGTCCCGCAGCTCGGCCCGCAGCGCCTCCAGGTCGCGCGCGTCGGTCACCCGCGAAATCCGCCGGTACACGTCCAGCTTCACGTCCTGGGACCCGATGTACTCGTCCGGCAGGTGGTGCGGGATGTCCATGTTCACCTCGGCGGGCACCAGCCGGGGCGCGGCGTCGCCCGCCACCACGTTGCGCACCGTCTCGTCCAGGAGGCGCAGGTACAGGTCAAAGCCCACCGTCTGCACGAAGCCGGACTGCTCGGGCCCCAGCAGGTTGCCTGCGCCGCGCATCTCCATGTCGCGGAGGGCAATCCGGTAGCCGGCGCCGAGTTCGGTGTGGTGCTCCAGCACGCGCAGGCGCCGCTCCGCCTCCAGGTCCATCGCGTCGGGCACCAGCAGGTAGCAGTAGGCGCGGCGGTGCGAGCGGCCCACGCGCCCGCGAAGCTGGTAGAGCTGCGCCAGGCCGAACTGGTCCGCGCGATTCACGAACATGGTGTTGGCGTTGGGCACGTCCAGCCCGCTCTCCACGATCATGGTGGACACCAGCACATCCACCTGGCCGCTCACGAACTGGTGCATCACGGTTTCCAGTGCGTGTTCGTGCATCTGGCCGTGGGCCACCGCCAGTCGGGCGCGCGGCACGGCGCGCTGCACGTGGTCCGCGATGCCCACGATGGTCTCGATGCGGTTGTGGACCAGGAACACCTGGCCGCCGCGGTCAATCTCGCGCGCGATCGCCTCCTGGATGAGTCCGTCGTCCCACGGTTCGAGCGACGTGAGCACCGGGGAGCGGTCGCGCGGCGGCGTCTGCATGAGCGTCATGTCGCGCAGGCCCGCCAGCGACATGTGCAGCGTGCGGGGAATGGGCGTGGCGGTGAGCGTGAGGACGTCCGTCTCCAGCCGGAGCTGCTTGAGGCGTTCCTTGTGCTTCACGCCAAAGCGGTGTTCCTCGTCAATCACCAGCAGGCCCAGCTCCTTGAACTTCACGTCGGGGCTGAGCAGGCGGTGCGTGCCGATGACGATGTCCACCTTGTGGGCGGCGATGTCCGCGACGATGGCGTGCTGCTGCCGGGCGTTCTGGAAGCGACTGAGCACCTCGACGCGCACCGGAAAGTCGGCGAGGCGCTCGGTGAAGGTGCGGTAGTGCTGGTCCGCCAGGATGGTGGTGGGCACCAGCACCGCCACCTGCCGCCCCGACTGCACCGCCTTGAAGGCGGCGCGCACCGCTATCTCGGTCTTGCCATAGCCCACGTCGCCCACCAGCAGGCGATCCATGGGGCGCGTGCTCTCCATGTCGTGCTTGACGGCCAGCGTGGCGGTGCGCTGGTCGGGGGTGTCCTCGAACAGGAAGGAGCTCTCCAGTTGCTTCTGCCAGGGGGTGTCGGGCACGTGGGGCGGGCGCGTGGCAATCTTGCGGCGCGCGTACAGGTCCAGCAGCTCCACCGTCATCTCGCGGATGGCGGCGCGCGTCTTGTCGCGCTGCTGCGCCCACCGCTTGCCGCCCAGCTTGTGCAGCCGCGGCGGCGGCGCTGCTTCAGAGATGTCTGATGCCGACCGGTAGCGTTCGAGCTGGTCCAGCCGGTAGAGGGGCACGTTCAGGCGGTCGCCGCCCTCGTACTCCACCACCGCCACCTCGAGCGTGCTCTGCCCCACCACCATGGTTTCCATGCCGCGGTAGATGCCCACGCCGTGTTCCAGGTGCACCACGAAGTCGCCGGCGCGCAGCTCGGCGCTGTCCAGCGGCACGCCGCTGGCGTACCGCCGCTTGCGCCGGATGCGCCGCTCCCGGCGGAACACCTCGTGATCCGTGAGCACCCGGAGGCCGCGGAAGTCGCCCGCGGGGGGCACCACAAATCCACCCTGGAGCACGCCCACCACCAGCGAGGCCAGCAGGGCGGCCCGGCCGTCATCGGACAGCAGTTCCTCCAGCCGCTCGGCCTGCCCCCGGTTGTCGCACAGCACCACCGTGGGCATGCCATCACCCACGATGCGCCGGAGCGACTTGATGTCGCGGTCCACGGCCTCGGGCGCGTGCACCGTGAAGGCCACGTCGGCCGCGCCGCCCGCGGGCACCAGCCGCAGCGCCGCGAACCGCCCGAGCGCCGCCACCACGCGATCAGGTTCGTCAAAGAGGTCGTCGCGCGGCGCGGGATCCTCGCCCCGCCGGCGCGCCGCGTTGATGTGCTGCTGCGCCTCGTCCCACGTGCGCGCCAGCTCGGGCTCGATCTGCGTGCCCACCGGCTCCAGCAGGACGGTGTCGGGCGGCAGGAGGCTGAGCAGCGTGGTGCGTTCGGATGTTGACGATTCACTGATGGGCGGCGCGTCCACGGGAAGCACCAGCACGCGGTCCACGTCGCGCGTGGACCGCTGCGTGCCCAGGTCGAACTGGCGCAGTTCCACCACCTCGTCGCCCCAGAACTCCGCGCGCACCGCGTCGGCCATGCCAAAGCCGTACACGTCCACGATGCCGCCGCGCACGCTGAACTGCGCCACGTCCTCCACCATGGGCACGCGCTCGAACCCCATGGCCTCCAGCCGCTCCACCAGGCCCGACAGTCGTATGAGTTGTCCCTTATGGAGCTCCAGGCGCAGCGTGTGGAGCGCGGACGGGACGCGCGTGCGTTCGAGCACGGCGCGCGCCGTGGTGAGCAGCACCCGCAGGGACCCGCGCGAGACGCGCTCCATGGTCTCCACGCGCTCGCCCGCCACTTCCAGGTGCGGCTCCACCTCGCCCAGCCCTTCGCGCGGCGGATAGAACGCCACCACGTCCGCGGGCAGCAGCGCCTGCACGTCGGCCAGCCAGCGCTCCGCCTCGGGCACGCTGCCCGCCACCACCGTGAAGAACCGGCTGGGCAGCCGCCGCACCAGCGCGGCCAGCAGCACGGCGTCGCTGGAGCCGTGCAGCCCGGTCACGCGCAGCGCGCTCCCGGGCGCGGGCAGCGCCTGAATGAGCTCGGCCAGGGCCGGCTGCTGCTCCAGCGCGTCCACCAGAAGTTCCAGCGCCATCAGCTCCGCGCCTCCCGCCGAGTGCCGCGCGATGTCAGGACGCCCTCGATCACCAGCACCGCCAGGAGCGCCACGAGCAGTGGCACCAGCAGTGATCCGCGCGTGGAACCGGCAAAGACGGCGGATTCCCACTGCGAGTCGTCGTCCACCACGCGCGCCCGCGCGCCCAGCAGGCGCGCAAAGTCCGCGCGGCTCCACCGCGCGAGCGCCGACTCCCGCGCCCGCGCATTCACCACCAGCGCTCCCACGCGCGCGCCGCCGCGGGTAAAGAACCAGGTGCCGGTGCGCCCGGGCGCCGTGAACTCCGCGCCGGCGTCCCCCGCCGCGGGCAGCTCTTCCTGCGAGCTCGCCGAGTCCACTGCCGCACCGGCCAGTCCGTCGGCCCACTCCGGCCACGTCAGCCGCTGGCCGGGCCACGCTGGAATGGCGCGGCCGGCGGAACCCGACAGGCGATCACTCAGCAACCCGGCCAGCCATGGGACAAACGCCGCCGACACCGGCAGACTCGTGGCCGCGGGATCCAGCGGCGAGGCCACGAGCACGTAGCCCGCGCCGGCCACGATCCACGGCTCCACTCCCGTGCGGGCGAGCGTGTCCGAGGGCGCCGCGCCAGTGGCGCGCAGCGAGTAGCGCAACGTCACGCCCGCGGAGCCCAGGCCCGCGCCGTCCACCGTCACCGCCCCGCGCCGCGCCTGACCGAACTGCCACGGCACGCCGGCGCGCGCAAGCGCGCGATTGGCCGCGCCCATCCGCACGGGATCCGACGGCGCGACAATGAGCGCCGGCAGCGCGGCGAGTTCATCGGCGGCCACCACGTGCACAGCGGCGCCAGTGGCCACGCGTCCGTCGGCGCGCAGCACGTCCAGCGCGCTCGCCACGAACGGACCGGCGCCGGGGGTCACCTGCACCTGCGGCGGCGGCCCCACCCACGCGGCAAAGTGGCGCACGTTGTCGCCCGGCAGTTCGTCGGGGTCCAGCTCCACGGTGCCGGCCAGCCAGCCGCGCGCTCGCGGCGCGGCGCGCACCTGTATGGAAGCGCCCGGCGCCGCGGCTCCGCGCGCCAGCGTGCGCCCGTCGAGCGCAATGCGATACGCCGCGGAATCGGGCGACTGCACCTGCGCCGAGACCATGCCACTCGGCGTCCAGCGCGCGGGCGCGACCGTGACCGCGATGACGGCGCGATTGGCGGGCACCGCGGAGTCCGGAATCCACGCGACCACTGACACGGAATCGGTGTGCAGGGCCGAGCGCCAGGTGGTCTGCTGCCCGTCGGTGACGAGCGCCACCTGCCGCGCCGGAAGTCCCGCGGCGCGCACCAGGGCCGTGGCGCGCGCCACCGCCGCCTCGGGATCGCCCGCGCCGCCCAGCGACGACACCTGCTGCACGGCATCGCGCAGCGTGGCGGCATCGCCGGAGCGCACCACCCCGTCGGCCGTCACCAGCCAGAGCCGGTCCGTGCGCTGCGCCGCGGCAAATGCGCGATCCGCCAGCGCGTCCAGCCGCGTGCTCAGCGGATGCCCGCGCTCCACCACCGTGGTGCTGAGCGAATTGTCCAGCACCACCGCCAGCGCGGTGGGCCCGTGTCCGCCGCCAAAGAAGCGCGCCACGGGGTGCGCGGCCGCCAGCGCAATGAGCACCACCGCGGCCACGCGCAGCGCCATGAGCGCCAGGTTTCGCAGGCGCAGGGTGCGGCTGTGCTCCTGCTCGGCGCGCGCCAGGTAGCGCACCGCGGGAAATTCCACGCGCGTGCCAATGCGCCGGCGCAGCAGGTGCAGGAGCAGCGGCACCGCCGCCGCTGCCGCCACCAGCAGCATCCAGGGGGCGAGGAGGCTCACGGCAGGCGCTGGCGCGCCGCGAACGCCCGGCGAAGCGGCACGCCAAAGGGCGCGTCGGTGAGCACCAGTTGATACCCGACGCCGGCCGCGGCCAGGCGGGTGCGCCATTCGTCCACGACTTCGGCCACCGTGCGTCGGTACGCGGCGCCCACGTCCGCGAGCGTGGCCGGCACCTCCACGCCCGACTCGGGATCGGTGAACAGCATCTCCCCCTGCACCGGCAGGTCGCGCTCATCGGGGTCCATCACGTGCAGCACCGTCACGTCGTGGCCGGCGGCGCGCAGGCCGCGCAGGGCGCGGACCACGTGGTCGGCGTCCATGAGCAGGTCGGAGATGAGCACCACCATGCCCCGTCGCTCCAGCAGTCGCGCGGCCTGTTCCAGCGCCGCCGGCGCGCTGGACGCGCGTCCCGAGCCAGGTTCGTCCAGCGCCGCGATGAGGCGGCGCCACTGCGCCTGGCGGGCGCGCGGGGGCAGCGCGCTGCGCACGGATTCGTCAAAGCGGACCAGTCCCACGGCATCGCGCTGGCGCAGCAGCACCAGCGCCAGGGCGGCGGTGAGCACTTCGGCGTACGCCAGCTTGGTCAGGCGCGCGGCGGGGGCGGTGCGCCCGGCGGTGCCGAGCACCGCGCCGCTCCAGGCCATGGAACGGCTGACGTCGAGCACCAGCGTGGCCCGGAGGTTGGTTTCCTCCTCGAACTGCTTGATCACCAGCCGGTCGTTGCGGGCGGCAATCTTCCAGTCCACGTAGCGCAGGTCGTCGCCGGGCAGGTACGGGCGGAACTCGGCGAACTCCACCGAGAAGCCCTTGCGCGGCGAGCGATGGAGGCCGGACATGAAGCCATCGACGATCCAGCGCGCAATAATTTCCACGCGGCCCAGTGCTGCGAGCTGCACGGGGTCGAGCAAATCGGCGCGCGGAGCGCGTTTGATGTCCATCGGGCCGCGAAAGCTAGGCCCCGCCTCAGGGACGGTCAATCGCACGGGCGCGGCGCTTGGAGCACCTGCGCGGCTCCGCTAGCTTTGGGCGTTGCCGAGGCGCGTGCCCGCCGCCTCTGGCGTGCACGCCCGCGCCCCGTCGCCAAGCACCGCATCCAGTGGATCCGTCGCTCATTCGAAATTTCTGCATCGTCGCCCACATCGACCACGGGAAGTCCACCCTGGCCGACCGGTTGATCGAAGCCACCGGCATGCTGCAGAAGCGCGAGATGAAGAAGCAGGTGCTGGACACGCTGGACCTGGAGCGCGAGCGAGGCATCACCATCAAGCTCAACGCCGTGCGCATGTCCTACACGGCGCGCGACGGCCTCACGTACGAGCTGAACCTGATTGACACACCGGGGCACGTGGACTTCACGTACGAGGTGTCGCGTTCGCTGGCGGCGTGCGAGGGGGCCATCCTGGTGATTGATGCGTCGCAGGGCATCCAGGCGCAGACCCTCTCGAACCTGTTCCTGGCCATGGACGCGGGGCTGGAGATCATCCCGGTCCTGAACAAGATCGACCTGCCGGGCGCCGAGCCCGACCGCCGGAAGCAGGAGGTGCACGACCTGATTGGCGCACCACTGGATGAAATCCTGCTGGTGAGCGCCAAGGAGGGCGTGGGCGTGCCCGAGCTGCTGGAGTGCATCGTGGCAAAGGTGCCACCGCCGCGCGGCCAGGCCGACGCGCCGCTGCGCGCACTGATATTTGACTCCTATTATGACCGTTATCGCGGCGCCATCCCCAGCGTGCGCGTGGTGGATGGCACGCTGCGGCCGGGCCAGAAGATCCTGTTTGCCTCGGGCAGCCGCGACCCGTATGACGTGGCCGAAGTGGGTTTCCATCAGCTTCGCCAGGTGCCCGCCAGTGAGCTGGGGCCCGGTGAGGTGGGCTACGTGGTGGCCAACGTGCGCTCGGTCAAGGAGACGCGCGCCGGCGACACCATCATGGACGCCGACCGGCCGGCCGACACCCCGCTGCCGGGCTACCAGGACGTGCGCTCCATGGTGTTCTCGGGGCTCTACCCCACGGATACCACGCAGTACGAGACGCTGCGCGACGCGCTGGACAAGCTGATCCTGAACGACGCCTCGCTGCACTTCTCGCCGGAGTCGTCCACGGCGCTGGGGTTCGGCTTCCGCTGCGGGTTCCTGGGCCTGCTGCACATGGACATCGTGAAGGAGCGGCTGGAGCGCGAATTCAACCTGGATCTCATCACCACCGTGCCGAACGTGGAATACCACGTGTACCGCACCGATGGCACCATGGAGCTGATCGAGAATCCCAGCCGGATGCCGGCGCCGGGCGTGGCCGCCCGGATCGAGGAGCCGTACGTGAAGGCGCGCATCATGGCGCCGGCCGACTTCATCGGCCCCATCATGACGCTGGGCAATGAGCGCCGCGGCATCTACAAGACCATGACCTACCTGGACCAGTCGCGCGTGGAGTTCGACTGGGAGTTCCCGCTGGCCGAGATCATCCTGGATTTCTTTGACCGCCTCAAGACCATCAGCCGCGGCTACGCCTCGCTGGATTACGAGATGGCGGATTACCGCCCCAGCGACCTGGTGAAGCTGGACATGCTCATCAACGGCGACGCCGTGGACGCGTTCAGCGTGATCATCCACCGCGACAAGTCGTACGAGTGGGGCCGGAAGATCGCGGACAAGCTGAAGGAGCTGATTCCGCGCCAGCTGTTCGAGGTGGCCATCCAGGCGGCCATCGGCACCAAGGTGATTGCCCGCACCAGCGTGAAGCCGCTGCGCAAGGACGTGCTGGCCAAGTGCTACGGCGGCGACATCACGCGCAAGCGCAAGCTCCTGGAAAAGCAGAAGGAAGGCAAGAAGCGCATGAAGCAGGTGGGAGCAGTGGAGATTCCGCAGGAGGCGTTCCTGGCGGTACTGAAGGTGGACTGAGACTCTGCAATCCCGCGCCATGAATTCGATAGTCATCCAGACGAGCTTTCTTGGCGACATGGTGCTCACCACGCCGCTGCTGGCCGCGCTCGCGGAACGCGGACCCGTGGACGTGGTGGCCACACCGGCCTCCGCGCGGCTGCTGGACAACCACCCGGCGGTGCACCGGGTGCTGGTGTACGACAAGCGCGGCGCCGGGCGCGGCCTGGGCGGGTTCCGCCGCGTGGTGCGCGCCATGCGGGCCGCGCGCGCCGACACCGCCTACATGGCGCAGGGGTCGCTGCGCAGCGCGGGCCTGGCACTCGCCGCCGGAATCCGCACGCGCGTGGGTTTTGCCACCTCGGCGGGCCGCGCGCTGTATTCGCGTCGCATTCCATATAGACGCGACCTGCACCACGCCGCCCGCCTCTGGCAGCTCGGCACGCCGGAAAGCGAGCCGTCTGCCATGCAGATCCAGCCGAAGCTCTATCCGGGAGACGCGGAGCGCGCCGCCGTGGACCGGCTCCTGGACGGCACCGACGACGGTCGCCCAATGGTGGCCCTCGCGCCAGGCAGTGTGTGGGCCACCAAGCGCTGGCCGTTCTATCCCGACCTCGCGCGCGAACTGACGGAGCACGCGCGCCTGGTGATTGTGGGCAGCGCCGCGGACCGCGCGCTTGCCGAAGCCATTCTCGCGGCGGCCCCGCGCGCGCTGGACGCCACCGGGGGACTCTCGCTGCTGGCGTCGGCGGAGCTGGTGGCGCGCTGCAACGTGCTGGTCTCCAACGATTCCCTGCCGCAGCACCTGGCGTCTGCCGTGGGCACGCCCACCGTCACGTTGTTCGGCCCCACGGTTCCGTCGTTCGGGTTTGGTCCGCTGGCGCCGGGGTCCGTAGTGCTGGAACACCTGACGCTCGACTGTCGCCCGTGCACCACGCATGGACTGCGCCAGTGTCCGCTGGTACACTGGAAGTGCATGCGCGACCTCGGGGCCGACGCCGTGGCGCCGCGGGTGGTGCAACTGCTCTCACAATCCGGGCCGCGCACATGAACGGACCCTCATCCCCCCGCTTCGTGATCGGCGTGGACCTCGGTGGCACGAACGTCGTGACGGGCGCCGTGTCACCGGACGGGACGCGCACCCTCGGCGTCCACACCGCCTCCACCCAGGTGGACGCCGGCGCCGACGGCGTGGTGGATCGCATTGTGGCGCAGATCGAGGCGACGATTGCCGATGCGATGCGCGAAGCCGGCGTTTCGCGCGATGCCTTCCTGGGCGTGGGCATTGGCGCGCCCGGTCCGCTGGACCGCGCCAACGGCGTGGTGGTGGTGGCGCCGAACCTGGGCTGGCACAACTTCCCGCTGCGGCAGCGCATTGCGGAACGGGTGAAGCTGCCCGCCACGCTGGACAACGACGCCAACTGCGCCACCGTGGGCGAGTGGTGGCAGGGCGCGGCACGCGGCGCGCGGCACGTGGTGGGGCTCACCATTGGCACGGGCATTGGCGGCGGGCTGATTGTGGATGGCCGGCTGCTGCACGGCGCATCCGACGTGGCGGGCGAGGTGGGGCATTCGACCATTGAGCTGAACGGGCGCTACTGCAAGTGCGGCAACTATGGATGCCTGGAGGCCTACGCTTCGGGACCGGCCATTGCCACGCGCGCGCGCGAGGTGCTGATGCGCGACGGCGCCGAGTCGTGCATGCCCGGGCTCGTGGACGGGGACCTCGCGCGACTGACCGCGGCCACGGTGTACGCCGCCGCGCGCAGCGGCGACGCGGTGGCCAACGAGATTGTGCGTGAGACCGGACGCTACCTCGGCGCCGGCGTGGCGAACCTGCTGAACGTGTTCAATCCCGACGTGGTGGTGGTGGCCGGCGGCGTGACCGCGGCGGGGGAACACCTGTTCGGGCCGCTGAATGCGGAGGTGCGCCGGCGCGCGTTTGCGCCGGCGGTGGCCGCGGCCCGGGTGGTGCCCGGTTCGCTGCCGGGCACGGCGGGCGTGGTGGGGGCGGCATGGACGTTCCTGGATGCCACGACGCCTGGCGGCACCGCGGAGACGGCGTGAGCGTGAAGCGCCTGGGCCTGATTGGCACCTTTGTGTGGGACACGCTGCATGGCCGCGACGCGCGCACCACGCCCGTGGAGGAGTGGGGCGGCGTCACGTACAGCCTGAGCGGGCTGGACGCCGCGCTGCCCGACGACTGGCAGGTGGTGCCGCTGATCAAGGTGGGCTCCGACTTCATCCACCGGGCGCGGGAGTTCAGCTCGACCCTGTGGCGGATGGCGCCCGACGCGCCTCTTATAGAAGTGCCGCAGCCGAACAACCGCGTGGAGATCCGCTACGTGAGCGACAGCCGTCGCACGGAACGGCTCACCGGCGGGGTGCCGCCGTGGACCTGGGCGGGCCTCAAGCCGCTGCTGGGCCGGCTCGACGCCCTCTACGTGAATCTGCTGTCGGGGTGGGAGATTGACCTGGAGACGGCGCAACTGATCCGCCAGCACTTCAAGGGCCCCATCTATGGTGACCTGCACTCGCTCGTGCTGGCCATCCAGCCCGATGGGCTGCGCACGCCCAGGCCGCTGCCCAATGTGCGCGAATGGTGCGCCTGCTTTGACGTGATCCAGGTGAATGAAGACGAAATGGCGCTCATGGCGCCCGATTCGATGGCGCTGGCCGCCACGGCCATCGATGCTGGCGCCCGCTGCCTGGTGGTGACTCTGGGCGCGCGGGGAGCCGTGTATTTTGCCGCGGCCGATTTTGAGCGGCTGGACGACCTCAAACGGCCGCGGCCGCTGGGGCTGGCGGGCGGTCCCATGCGCACGGCGCTGGTGCCAACGCCCATTCTGGCGCCCGCCGGGGGCGATCCTACGGGCTGCGGCGACGTGTGGGGCGCGACCTATTTCTCTCGGCTGCTCGCGGGTGATAAGTTGGGTGACGCGATCCTGACCGCGCATCGGGCGGCGGGCCGGAACCTCGAACACCGGGGAGCCACCGGACTCGCGCATCATCTCAGAGGGGAACTCAGCGCCAGGTGACTACCGTAATCAACGTCCCGCCATCGCTCGACGATCAGGGGTTCGAGCAGGTGCTGGAGCAACTGGCTCCGGTGCCCCAGGACGAGAAGATCCTGGTGGACGCGCGCCACTGCCGCTGGGCCTCGCCCTACGGCCTCACCGCCCTGCTCACGCTGGCGCAGACGCGCGCCGAGCGCCCCGCGCTGGCCGTGCCCGAGGGCGAGGAGACGGTGGGCTACTGGGCGCGCACGGACTTCTTCAAGTACGCGGACGAACTGTACGAGCTGCACGGCACCGCCCCTCGGCGTGCCGCCGGCGACTCGCGCGTGCTGCTGGAGGTCACGCCCGTGGCGCGCAGTGAGGACGTGCACGACGTGGTGGAGCGCGTCCAGCAGAAGGCGCAGCAGATCATCGTGCACGAGCTCAACATGGACGCCAGGGCCACCGTCGGGTTCGCCATGACGCTCTCCGAGATCTGCCAGAACATCGTGGAGCACGCCGGACGCGGCGGCTGGGTGGCCGTGCAGGCTTATACATGGAAGAAGCGGCTGGGCCGGCGCGTGGTGCAGATTGCCGTCTGTGACGCCGGCATCGGATTTCGCAATTCGCTGGAGGGCGCCCCGGGGCGCGTGCGCGATGACCGCTGGGACGACGGCGCGGCGCTGGAGGCCGCGGTGATTCGCGGCGTCACGCGCTTTCGCGATCCCGGCCGCGGCCAGGGGCTGGCCGGCGTGCGGCGCTACTGCAGCCGCTGGGAAACCAAGCTGTCCATCCGCAGTGGCACCGCCCGCATTGCACTCGTGCCCAAATGGGACGAGGATGTACCATTGGAAGAGAACCTTTCCCCCTTTCCCGGCGCCCAGGTGCAGGTCACTGTCCCCGAGCGCACGGCACCTACCGAATGAACCACATTGATCTTGGCACCGTGCTCCGGCAGACGGTGTCGGCCAACCTCTATTCCAACCTGGTGACGCGGCCGACGGGGGCCGCGGTCCGGAACCAGATTGAACTCCTGATGCGGGAGGCGCACGAGCGCACGCTCACGGTGCTGGACTTCTCCCATGTGTCCATGATGGACTTCTCGTGCGCGGACGAGGTGATTGCGAAGCTGCTGCTCCGCTACTGCGCCGAGAATCCACCGCACGAGGCGTACTTCCTGTTCCGGGGCGTGACGGACGACCACTGGGAGGCCATCGAGTCCGTGCTCGAACGGCACGGGCTGGCACTGGCCATCGAGCAGGAAGACGGCGTGCACGTGGTGGGGGTGCTGAGCGAGCGCGAGCGGCGCGTGTGGGAGGCGGTGAAACGCCGCGGCCGCACCCTGGCCGCCGATTTGGCGGGCGAATTCGGCGAGGCGGAGGGCGAGGTGCAGAGCACGCTCGACTCGCTCTGGCGTCGCCGGCTGGTGATGCACCTGGACGAGCAGTACGTGGCCCTCGGGGGAGAGCGTGGATGAAGAGCGCGACCATCCGTTGCGCGTCGTGAAGCTGATTGCCACGCGGGTGGATCAGCCGGCGCGCGGCCCCGCGGTGTTCATGCACCGCGAGGATGCGCGCTCGCGCCTGCTTGACGACGGGGAACTGGCGTGGGTGTACGGGCCGCGTCGCCACGAACTGGCCGCGGTCGTAGTGGATGACAACCTGAAACGAGGAGAGGTGGTGCTGCGCGACGTGGCAGGCGCGTCTCCCTCTGAAATTGTACGGGTGGTGAAGCCCGACCTGGACAACCGCGGTCGCCCACCCAATTACGCCTGAGGTTCGCCGCATGACTCGCAAGCCGCCGAAAGCGCTGGACCGGGCCACCCTGCTTCTGCACGGGGGCGTGGAGTCCGGGGAGCGCGACGTGGACAGCCCCGTGGTCCGCGCGCTCTACCAGTCCGTGAACTATGTGCAGGAGATTGGCACCGACGCCGGGCTGCGCTATCCCCGCTACGGGAACGTGCCCAACGCCGAGGCCGTGCAGCGCCGCGTCGCGGCGCTGGAAGGGGCCGAGGCTTCGGTGCTGCTGTCCAGCGGGATGGGCGCCACCGCCTGCGCCCTCACCGCCCTGCTCCGCCCCGGCGACCATATCGTGGCCAGCCGGTGGATCTACGGCGGCACGCGCGCCTTCCTGGAGCGCGAGCTGGCGTCCGTGGGCGTCGAGGTGACGCTGGTGGACCCGACGGAAACGCGCGCATGGCGCGGGGCCATCCGCAAGCACACGCGCGTGGTCTTCCTTGAGACCCCGGTGAACCCCACCTGCCGCGTGTTGGACCTCAAGGGTGTGAGCTACATCTGCAAGCAGAAGGGGCTCGCGCTCGTGGTGGACGCCACCTTTGCCAGCCCCATCAACTTCCGCCCGCTCGAACACGGCGCCGACGTCTCCATTCACTCCGCCACCAAGTACCTGAATGGGCACCATGACGTGCTCGGTGGTGTAGTGTCGGGCACGGCACCCTACATCGAGGAGGTGCGGCAGAAGATGATGCTCTGGGGGCAGGCGCCCGATCCGTTCGCGGCGTGGTTGCTGGAACGCGGAATGAAGACGCTGGACGTTCGCATCCAGCGTCACAATGCCAACGCCATGCGCGTGGCGGAGTGGGCCGAGAAGTGCAAGGAAATCCGGAAGGTCCACTATCCGGGGCTTGCGTCGCACCCGGACCACGCGATTGCGGCGCGCACGCTCGACGGCTTCGGGGGCATGATGGCCATTGAGGTGGGCGGTGGCGCCCGGGGCGTGGAACGCATGCTGCGCCGCCTGCGCCTCTTCCAGCATGCGACCAGCCTGGGCGGCGTGGACTCGCTGGTCTGTGAACCGCGGCACACGTCGCACGCCGCGCTCACCAGCGCGGAGCGCGCGCGCGCCGGCATTCCGGACGGATTCGTGCGCATGAGCATCGGGCTCGAGAGCGCCGATGACCTGATTGCGGACCTCGACCAGGCCCTCCATTGACCGTCGCTGATGCTGGAGGGGTGATTCGCTTTGACCACGTGTCAATGGAATACCCGCGATCGGGGAAGGCGCTGGATGACGTGTCGTTCCGGGTGGCCAAGGGGCAGTTCGTGTTCCTCACGGGGCCGTCGGGCGCCGGCAAGAGCACCATCCTGCGCCTCAGCTACTTTGATGAGCAGCCGTCGCAGGGCGTGGTGCGCGTGAGCGGGCTCAACTCCGAGCGCGTGAGTCGCCGGGAAATTTCCAAGCTGCGCCGACGCCTGGGCATCGTGTTCCAGGACTTCCGCCTGCTCGAGGACCGCACCGCCGAGGCCAACGTGGCTTTCGCGCTGGAGGTCACCGGCACGCCCCGCGCGCAGGTGGGCCCCCGCGTGAGCCGCGTGCTCACGCAGGTGGGGCTCGCGTCCAAGGCCACGGCGTACCCCAAGGAGCTGTCGGGCGGCGAGCAGCAGCGCGTGGCCATCGCGCGCGCGCTGGTGAACGACCCCTTCGTGCTCATCGCGGACGAACCCACGGGCAACCTGGACGAACGCGCCACGCGCGGCGTCTTCCAGTTGCTGCGCGAGATCAACGCCTCGGGCACCGCGGTGGTGATGGCCACGCACGACCTGAGCCTGGTGCGCTCGGCCGACTACCGCACGCTCGAACTCAACCGCGGCAAGGTGGTGTTCGACTCCGCGGAAGCGCCGGAGGCCATGGCATGAGGCGCACCGTGCGCGACGCGTCGCAGGCCTTTGAGCGCTCGCCGGTGCTCACGGCGCTGAGCGTGACCACCATCGCGTTCTCGCTGTTCGCGTTCGGGCTGTTCGGGCTGGTGGCGCTGAACATCCGCGCGGCGCTGCAGCGCGTGGAGGAACGGGTGGAGATCCGCGCGTTTGTGGCGGACGGCACGGACGCCGAGGCCATTGCGGCCGCGGCCGGCGACATCGCGGCGTTCCCCGAGGTGCTGCGCGTGGACATCGTGTCCAAGGAAGACGCCCTGGCCCGCGCGCGCCGTGAACTGTCGGAGTTCTCCGACGTGTTCGAAGCGGGCGTGCTCCCCGCGTCCATTGACATCCAGCTCAAGCCTGGCTTTCGCGATCCCTCATCGGTGCAGTCGGTGGCCGAGCGCCTGCACAGTTACCCATTTGTGGATGACGTGCGGTACGGCGAGGAATGGCTGGTGCAGCTCTACCGCCTGCGCAACATCGCGGGCGTGGCCGGGTTCGCGCTGGGCCTGGCGTTCGCGGCCGTGGCCATCATCATCATTGGCGCCACCATCCGCATGGCGGTGCTGGCACGCGCGGAGGAGATCTCGATCATGCGGCTGGTGGGCGCCACCGATGGCTACATCCGGCGTCCCTTCCTGCTCGAGGGCTTCGTGAAGGGCGTGATGGGCGGGCTGCTGGCGCTGCTGCTGGCGTGGTTGAGCATGCACCTGGTGGATCGCTACCTGAACTTTGACACGGTGTTCTTCCCGCCGGCGCTGGCCGCGCTCGGTGTCGCCGCCGGCGCGCTCATCGGCGTGGTGGGCAGCGGCGCCGCGGTGGGGAGACACCTGCGCCGGCTGTGATGGCGCGCGCGCGCCGGAGCGCCCGCCCCGCGCCCCGCGCCTCCGCGCCCCGCGCGTCCGCGCGCGTCGCGATCCGCGCCGTGGCGCTGCTGGCCGTGCTGCTGCTGGGCCTGCTGCCGGCGCGGGCCCGCGCCCAGGATGCGGGAACCGACGCTCGGCTCCGCGCCCAGCGCGACAGCCTGGAGCAGATCCGCGCCGAACGAACCCGCCTGGAGGCGCGCATGCGCGAACTGCAAACCTCCGCGCACGACCTCAGCGAGGAAGTCACCAACCTGAACCGTCGCGCCGACGCCACCGCGCGCATCGTGAGCACCCTGGACGCGCAGCTCGTGACCATCAGCGCCGACGTGCACGACGCCACCGGCAACCTCATCCACACCGAGGATGACCTGACCAGCCAGCGCGCCATCCTGCAGAACCGGCTGGAAGAGATCTACAAGCGCGGCCCGCTGTTCACCGTGCAGGTGCTGCTGGGCGCGCAGTCGTTTGGAGACCTGGTGGCGCGTTACAAATACCTGCACCTGCTGGCCCTGCGCGACCGCGCGCTGGTGGCGCACGTGGACACGCTGCGGAATCGCGTGACCCGCGAGCGCAATCGCCTGGTCACCCTGCAGAACGACGTGGCGCAGAACCGCGCTGACAAGGAACAGGAGGAGGCCAACCTGCGCGAACTGGAACGCGAGCGGTCGCGCAACCTCAACGCCGTCACGCGGCAGGTGGCGCAGACCGAGGCCCGGCTGGAGGCCGTGCGCCGCACCGAGTCCGCGGTGACCAGCACGATCGCCGAACTCGAGGCGGCGCGCCGACGCGCGGTGGCCGCCAACCCCAGCGCCGCGCCCAGCCGCAGTTCCATCAGCACCAGCGACTACGGCAAGCTCGACTGGCCGGTGGATGGCACCATCCTCTACCCCTTCGGGCGGCAGGTCCAGTCCAACAACACCACCATCCGCTGGAACGGCATCGGGATCGCCGCGCCCGAGGGCACCAACGTCCACGTGGTGGCCGCCGGCGAGGTGGTGAGCGTCTCGCCACTCGGCCTGTATGGCCTGACCGTGATCGTGGACCACGGCGGCGGTGATTATTCGATTTATGGTTCCCTCAAGACGGCCACGGTGGCGCGTGGCGACCACGTGACCCGCGACCAGGTCATTGGCACCGTGGGCGCCGCCGACCCCGACTTTCCGCCACACCTCCACTTCGAGGTCCGCCGCAACGGCGGCCGCGAACCCATTGACCCTACCACCTGGCTTCGCCACAAGAACTGATGCCTATCATCAAGCGCTGCGGCGTGTGTTCGCAGTTTCGCGCCTACCAGGATGACGACCGTTTCTGCGTCTCCTGCGGCCACGAAGGCCTGGACGCCGCGTGCGAGTGCGGCCGCTCCTTTGACTTTGCCGTGAATGAACCGGAAGGGGAGCTGCACTGCCCGCGCTGCGGGCGCCCGTTGCGCGGCCGCTCATCGGACTTCGTGTGAGCCCTGGCGGCCGCGCGCGCCCCGCGCACCCGCCCGGCGAGCTGCTCGGCGCGCACGTCTCCATTGCCGGTGGCACGGCGCAGGCCCCGCCGCGCGCCGCGGAGATCCGCGCGACGGCCCTGCAGATGTTCACCAAGATGGCCAACCGGTGGGCCGAGCGCGCGGTGGACCAGGCCGAGGCCGACGCGTACCGCGCCGCCCTGGCCGCCACCAGCGTCTCGGTGACCATCGTCCATGATTCCTACCTGATCAACCTGGCCAGTCCCGACCCGGCGCTGCGCCGCCGATCCATCGAGAGCTTCGTGGCGGAGCTGGAGCGCTGCCACGCGCTGGGTATTACATACCTGGTATCGCATCCCGGCAACTTCATGGACGACCGCGCCGCCGGCATCCAGCGCAACGCGGACGCCATCACCGAGGCGCTGGAACGCGTGCCGGGCAAGACCGTCCTGTGCATGGAGACCACGGCCGGCGCGGGCACGGTGATCGGCCGCACGTTCGAGGAACTGGCGCAGCTGCTGGCGCTGGTGCCCGCCGCCCAGCGCCGGCGCATGGGGATCTGCCTGGACACGTGCCACGCGTACTCCGCCGGCTACGACCTGGTGCGCGACTTTGACGGCGTGTGGGCGCGCTTTGACGACGTGCTCGGGCCCGACCGGCTGAAGGTGCTGCACCTGAACGACTCCAGGATGCCGTTCGATTCCCGCCGTGACCGGCACGAGCTGATCGCCGAGGGGACGCTGGGCGCCGCGCCCTTCCGGCGGATCATGACCGACCCGCGCTTCCGCGCCGTGGCCAAGGTGCTGGAAACCCCCAAGCTGGACGACGCCACCCGCACCGACCGGAAGATGCTGGCGCGGCTCCGGAGATACGCGGCCGGGCGGTGACGGACGGCCGGCGGCAACCGCCTCTGGCGAATCCGGTGACCAGCCCGTATTCTGCACCGGCATATGCTTCCGATGTTCCGCTCAACCCGGCACGGCCCCACCACGTGGGCCCGGCGCGTGGCGCTCCTGGCGCTCACCGCACTGGAGATGGCCATCGTCGTCTCGCCGCTGATCGAGTCGCATCACGAGGCACCCGAGACGCACGCGGAACAATCCGGCACCACGCACCACTTCCTGGTGCACAACGAGGCCACGTGCGCGGTCTGCACGCTGCGCTCCATGGGACAGCTCCCCGCCGCCGCGGCGGAAGCCATCGCCACCCCAGCCCCAGTTCCCGCCGCGCCCGAGCGCGTGTACCTCGCCGCGCCGGTACGGGACGCGGTCGCCCACGCCCCCCGCGCCCCGCCCGCACTGGGCTGACGTCGCGGTCCCCGTGCACCCGCTGAGCGCCTTCGCGCCCAGGTGCACCGCGTAGCATCCACCTTTCGTACAACCCGAGAGCAGTATGCGAACGTCCTTATGGATGGGCGCGCTGGTGTGCCTTGCCGGCGCCGCATCCGCACAACTTCCCGCGTCCGCCGGCAGCACCTCGCCGCCGGACACGCTGCACCTCACGCGACATCAGGCGATGGCCATGGCCCTGATGGCCAACCCCGCGCTCGATGTCGCGCGCCAGCAGACCGACCAGGTCCGCGCGCAACGCGTGGAAGGCATGGCCATCCCCGACCCGCAGGTCAGCGCCTCGCTGGATGACCAGACGCGCTTTCTCGGCCTCGGCACGGCTCAATCCAAAAACGTGGCACTCGACCTGGCCATCCCCTTCCCCGACAAGATCCGCCTCCAAGGCAAGATTGGGAGCGCCAACGTCCAATCCGCCCAGGAACGCCTCCGGCTGCTGCAACAGCAGATTGCCGCCGCGGCGTCGCAGGCCTACGACCAGGTGCTGCTGGCCGAACGCACCCGGCGCGACCTCACCGAGGCCGACAGCCTGGCGCGCGATTTCCTGCTGAAGACGCAGGCGCGCTTCAACGCGCGCACGGTGCCGCGGCTGGATGTGATCAAGGCCCAGGTGGATGTAGCTCAAGCGGCCAACGACCTCATTGCGAATGCCCGCGACGTGTCCAACGCCCAATCGGGACTGAACCGGATCCTCGGTCGCCCGCTCGGCGCCGGCGTGATGCTGACCGATACGCTCGCGGTCCCGCCCGCGCTGCCGGACCTGGACGTGCTGGAACAGCTCGCGCTGCAGCACCGCCCGGAGCTGGCGGACCTCGAGGCCCAGATGCGGGCCGCGCAGTCCACCAGCCGGCTGGCCCACGAGCAGTCCATCCTGCCCGACCTCACGCTCTCGGCGTACCGCGACTTCAAGGGCACGCAGGGCACGCTCTTTTCCGCGGGCCTGGCGTTTCCGCTCCCGGTGTTCTTCTGGCAGCACACCAGTGGAGACTTTGCCGAGAACCGCCACCGCGAACTCGAGCTGGCGGCCAGCATCCGCGATACGCGGGCGGCCGTCGGGCAGGACGTCCGCGCCAGCTACGCCACGGCCGACGCCGCCATGCGCCAGGCCGCGTACATCCGTGACCAGCTCCTGCCCTCCGCGCGCGAGGCGTATCGCATTGCCTCCGACAGCTACGCCCTGGGTGGGCTTTCCGCCCTGGACGTGCTGGACGCGCGACGTTCGCTGCTCGACGCCGAGCAGCAGTACTCCCAGGCCCTTGCCGCCGCCAACTCGGCACGCGCTGACCTCACACGCGCGGCCGGCGTTCCCCTCTCCACGTCCGCCCCCGGAGCTTCCCGTGAGTAAGCGCCCACCCGCGCCAGCCGTCCTCTTCCTGGCCGCCTGCGCCACCGTCGTCGCGGCCGGCGCATGCACGTCCGGCAAGTCCCCCGCGCCGGACAGTACGGCCGCCGCCGCCACGCCGGGCGCCGCACCCGCGCCCGCCACCTTTGCGGTCACCGCCGCGCAGCGCGCGCGCCTGCACGTGTTCGCGCTGGCCGACACCACCTTCCGGCCCACGCTCGAAGTCACCGGCACGGTGGCGTTCAACGGCGATTCGTCCACGCAGGTTTTGGCGCCCATCTCCGGGCCGGTGCAGCGGCTGCTGGTGAACACCGGCACCATGGTCCAGCAGGGAACACCTATGGCCGCCGTGTCCTCGCCGGACTTTGCCAGCGCCGTGGCCGACTACCGCAAGGCGCGGGACGGCTCGGCCAATACCCAGCGCATCCTCAAGCTGGACGAGCAGCTCTACCAGAACGGCGCGCTGGCCGGCAGTGACCTGGACCAGGCGCGCACCGACGCGGCGCAGGCGGCGGCCGACCTGGACGCGGCCACGCAGGCGCTTCACGCGCTCGGGGTTGGCGACTCCACCATCGCCGTGCTGGACACGGGCGGCGGCGGGGGCAGCGCGCTGTCCGCGCTCATCCGCTCGCCCATTCGCGGCGTCGTGGTGGAACGGTTCATCACCCCGGGACAGCTTCTCTCGGCGGGCAGCACGCCGGCATTCACCGTGGCCGGCCTCTCCACCATGTGGGTCATGGCCAGCGTCTATCCGGATGACATCCCGCTGGTGCACGTGGGTGAGCGCGTGACCATCTACGCCGACGCCTCCTCCCGCCCGCTGGCGGGGCGCGTGGACTACATCGCGGCGCTGGTGGATCCCGGCACCAAGGCCACGGCGGTGCGCATCGTGGCCGACAACGGCTCGCGCGCGTTGCGCCGCGACATGTTCGTGCGGCTGCAGATTCACGCGCGCGAGGCGCGCACCGGGCTGGTGATACCGGCCTCGGCGCTCCTGCGCGACGAGGACAACCTGCCGTTTGTGTTCGTCCAGCAGCCCGACAGTTCGTTTGCGCGCCGGCGCATCACGCTGGGCTATCGCGTGGGCGACGGTTATGAAGTGCCGTCCGGGCTGGCGGTGGGTGATCGCGTGCTGGCGGATGGCGCGCTGTTCATCCAGTTCGCGGAGGGGCAGTAACCGTGCCCACCACACCGCAGGAACCCGCCAGGCAAATCGCGCCGTCGGCCACCAACCGGGTGGTCCGCGCCGCGCTGGGACAACCGTTCCTGATCGCCATCGGCGCGCTGGGCCTGGTGGGCGTGGGCATCTGGTCGTTCACGCGCCTGCCCGTGGACGCGTACCCCGACCTCTCGCCGACGATGGTGGAGATCGTGACGCAGTGGCCCGGCCATGCCGCCGAGGAAGTGGAGCGGCTGGTGACGGTGCCGCTCGAGACCGAGATGAACGGCGTGGAACACCTCACCGTGGAGCGCTCCGTCTCGCTATATGGACTCTCGGATGTCACGCTGTCCTTCACGGACGGCACGGATCCGTATTTTGCGCGCCAGCGCGTGTTCGAGCGCCTGGGCGACGTGGACCTTCCCGAGGGGGCCCAGGGCGGCCTCACGCCCCTCTCCTCGCCGTCGGGCCTGATCTATCGGTACACCATCGACAGCCCGGATCGCTCGGCCATGGAGCTGAAGATCATCAACGACTGGATCCTGTCCAAGGCGTACAAGGGGGTGCCAGGCGTCGCCGATGAGTCAGGCCTGGGCGGCGAGACCATGGAATACCACGTGGACGTGGATCCCACGAAGCTCGCGGGTGCGGGGCTCACCATTGGCGACGTGGAAAACGCGCTGAGCCGCAACAACGGCAACGCGGGCGGCGGGTTCTACTCGGAGGGTGGACAGTTCTACTATATCCGCGGCCTGGGGCGCGTGGAAACCACCGAGGATATCGGCAACATCGTGCTCAAGGTGGAACAGGGCGTGCCCGTGCTCGTCAAGGACATTGCCACCGTAGCCATCGGGCACGCCCCACGCCTGGGGCAGTTCGGGTTCAATGATCGGGACGACGCCGTGGAGGGCGTGATCCTGATGCGCACCGGCGAGCAGGCCCAGACCGTGCTCAAGGCGGTGCAAGCCAAGACGGCGCAGCTCAACGACTCCATCCTGCCGCGGGACGTGAAGGTCCATCCGTTCTATGACCGGAGCGACCTGATCCACCTGACCACGCGCGTGGTGGAGGACAACCTGCTGCGCGGCATCGTGCTGGTGGTCGTCGTCCTGATCTTCTTCCTCTACGACGTCCGCTCGGGCCTGATTGTCGCGATCTCCATCCCGGGATCGCTGCTGTTCGCCTTCATCGTGCTGGACCTCCGCCACATTCCCGCCAACCTGCTCTCCATAGGCGCCATTGACTTCGGCATCCTGGTGGATGGGGCCGTGGTCATGGTGGAGAACATCTTTCGACAACTGGCATTACGCCACGGCACCGAGTACTCGGTGCGCGAGGTGATCGCGGATGCGGCGGCGGAGGTGAACCGGCCCATCGTGTACGCCATTGCTGTGATCGTGGCCGGGTTCCTGCCTATCTACGTGCTCTCCGGGCCGTCCGGGCGCCTGTTCAAGCCCATGGCCGACACCACCATCTTCGCGCTCATCGGGTCGCTGCTCATCACGATCCTGGTCCTGCCACCGCTGTGCGCATGGGCCATGCGCCGTGGCGTGGTGGAACGGCGCAACCGGCCGTTCGAGTGGCTGCGCGCGTGGTACGTCCGCGGGCTCGACTGGAGCCTCGCCAATCGCACCTGGGTCCTGGGGGTCAGCACCGCGCTGCTCCTCGGCGGACTGGCCATGATCCCATTCATTGGCGCGGAGTTCATGCCGCACCTGGACGAAGGGGCCCTGTGGGTGCGGGCCACCATGCCCTATACCATTTCCTTTGCCGAGGCGTCCAAAGTCCCACCCCAGGTACGGCAAATCCTGCGGTCGTTTCCCGAGGTCACCGACGTGGCCGACGAACATGGCCGCCCCGACGACGGCACCGATGCCACGGGCTTCTTCAACGCCGAGTTCTATGTGGGCCTCAAGCCGTACAGCGAATGGAAGGGGCCCTACCACACCAAGCCGGAACTCATCGCCGCCATCGACAAGAAGCTGGAGACATTTCCCGGCATCACCTTCAACTACACGCAGCCGGCCGAGGACGCGGTGGATGAGGCGGAGACCGGCCTCAAGAGCGCGCTCGACGTGAAAGTCTTCGGCGACAGCCTGCCCACGCTGGAAGCGCTCGGGCGGCAGGTGAAGCAAGTCATCAGCAGCGTCCGCGGCATCACGCAGGTCACGGTCGTGGAAGAGCTGGGGCAGCCATCCCTCACCATCCATCCCGACCCGGCCCGCCTGGCGCGCTACGGACTCTCTGCCGGGGACGTGAACGACCTGATTGAGGCGGCGGTTGGCGGGGCGGCCGCGACACAGGTGGTGCAGGGTGAACGCACCTTTGACCTCGTGGTCCGGTTGCAGCCGCAGTACCGCAGCAACCCCGAGCAGATTGGCAACATCCTCATCGCCACGCCTGGCGGGTCGCAGGTGCCACTGCGTCAGGTGGCCACCCTCACCGAAGCCAGCGGCGCGTCGTTCATCTACCGCGAGAACAACCACCGCTACATCGGGGTGCAGTACTCCGTCCAGGGGCGCGACCTGGCCAGCGCCGTGGCCGAAGCGCGGGCCCGTGTGGCGAAACAGGTACACCTGCCGGCGGGCTATCGCGCCGTCTGGGGCGGCGAGTACAAGGAATACACCGCGTCGCGCGCGCAGCTCCGGCTGGTGCTGCCCCTCACACTGATCCTCATCTTCCTGCTGCTCTTCGCGCTGTATGACAACTTCAAGTTCCCGGGCATCACGGTGGCGGGCGTGCTGCTCTCCGCGCCCCTGGGCGGCATCGTGGCGCTGTGGGCCACAGGCACGCCCTTCTCCGTGTCGTCAGGCATCGGGTTCCTGGCACTCTTCGGCGTCTCGGTCCAGACGGCGGTGGTGTACATCTCCTACGCCAACGAACTCCGGCTGGGCGGCATGGACATCACCCGGGCCACGCGCGAGGCGGCCATCCTGCGGCTGCGACCCATCATGATGACCGCGCTGGTGGCCGCCTTCGGGTTGCTCCCGGCCGCCATCGCCACGGGCGTGGGGACGGACTCACAGAAGCCCTTTGCCCTGGTGATCGTCGGCGGCATGCTCTCGCGCCTGCTGATCAGCGTGTTCGTGATGCCGGTGCTGTACCAGGCGTCGGCGCGGGAGGGCGACATCCTCAAGGTGTGATGCCCTCGGGCAGCGGCCCTGGGCCCGGCGTGACACAACCTCCGGCAGGGCGCTAATTTCCTAGCTTCATGACCAATCGCGAAGAAGCGCTCGACTACCACCGGCGGGGACGGCCCGGCAAGATCGCCGTCGTGCCCACCAAGCCGCTCAACAACCAGCGCGACCTCGCGCTCGCCTACTCGCCGGGGGTCGCCGAGCCCTGCCTGGACATCAAGGCCGACCCCGACCGGGCATACGAGTACACCGCCAAGGGCAACCTGGTGGCCGTAGTCACCAACGGCACCGCAGTGCTCGGCCTGGGCAACATCGGGGCCGTTGCGGGCAAGCCCGTGATGGAAGGCAAGGCCAACCTGTTCAAGCAGTTCTCGGACCTGGACGTCTTTGACCTCGAGGTGGGGTCTGAGGATCCGGAAGATGTCATCAGGTTCTGCCAGTTGCTGGAGCCCACCGTGGGCGGCATCAACCTGGAGGACATCCGCGCCCCCGACTGCTTCCATATTGAGGAGACGCTGCGCCGCACGATGTCCATCCCCGTGTTCCATGACGACCAGCACGGGACGGCCATCATCTCGGGCGCGGCGCTGCTGAACGCGCTGGAGATCACGGGCCGGGACATCGCCACCATCCAGGTGGTGTTCTCGGGCGCGGGCGCCGCGGCCATTGCCACCGCCGAGCACTACGTGCGCCTGGGCGTGCAGCGCGACCACATCACCATGTGCGACCGCGAGGGCGTGATCCACTCGGCGCGCGACCCGAAGACCCTCGACCCGTACAAGCAGCGGTTTGCGCGCGACACGCCGCACCGCACCCTCGCCGATGCGATGCAGGGTGCCGACGTGTTCGTGGGGCTGTCCGTGGCCGGCGCGGTCACCAGGCCCATGATCGCCTCCATGGCGGCGCGCCCCATCGTCTTTGCCCTGGCCAATCCGGTGCCGGAGATCAGCCCGGAGGAAGTCCGCGCGGTGCGCAGCGACGCCATCATTGCCACGGGACGCAGCGACTACCCGAACCAGGTGAACAACGTCCTCGGCTTCCCCTTCATTTTTCGCGGGGCGCTGGACGCGCGCGCCACGTCGATCAATGGCGAAATGGAGATGGCGGCCACGCGCGCGCTGGCGGCGCTGGCCAAGCAGGACGTGCCCGACAACGTGGCCGGGCTGTACGGGCTGCAGGGCGTGGAGTTCGGCCCCGACTACCTGATTCCCTTTCCGTTTGACCATCGCGTCCTGCTCTGGGTGGCCCCCGCCGTGGCGTGGGCGGCCGTGGCCAGCGGCGTGGCCCGCGAATTCATTGACGTCGAAGCCTACCGGGACCAGCTCGAGGCACGCCTGGGACGCGCGCATGGCATCATGCGCGGCATCATCAACCGCGCCATCCAGGATCCCCGGCGGGTGGTATTTCCCGAGGGAGAGAACCTCAAGGTCATCCGCGCGGCATCCATCCTCGTGGACGATGGCGTGGCGCAGCCGGTGCTGCTGGGCAAGCGCGCCGTCATCGAAGAGGCGGCGGCGCAGGCGCACATCTCCCTCCAGGACGTGGTCATCGAGGATCCCTCCACGTCAGAGAAGCGCGAGGCCTACGCGCAGTTCCTCTGGCAACGGCGGCAGCGCAAGGGGCTCTCGCTGGACGAGGCCCGCCGCCAGCTCTACAACAGCAACTACTTTGGCTCGTGCATGGTGGCGCGCGGCGACGCTGATGCGCTGGTGTCCGGCGTCAACCTGCACTACCCGGAGACCATCCGCCCCGCGCTGCAGGTCATTGGTGTCCACCCCAAGGCGGGGATCGTGAGCGGGATGTACATGCTGGTGTTCGAGCGCCACGTGGTATTCTGCGCCGACACCACCATGAACCTGGACCCCACGGCGGAGCAACTGGCCCAGATCGGCTATGCGGCTTCGCGCATCACGCGCACGGTGGACATCGTGCCGCGCGTCGCGATGCTCTCGTATTCCAACTTCGGCTCGGTGCGCAGCGCTGACACCGAGAAGATGGCCCGCGCGGCGCAGTTGCTGCGCGAGCGCGACCCGTCGCTGGTGGTTGACGGGGACATGCAGGCCGACACGGCGCTCGACGCGAAGATCCGCGAGCGAGACTACCCGTTCAGCACCCTCACCGAGTCGGCCAACGTGCTCATCTTCCCCAACTTGAGCGCGGGGAACATCGCCTACAAGCTGCTGATCCACCTGGGCGGCGCGACGGCGATTGGCCCCATCCTCGTCGGCATGCGCTGCCCGGTGCATGTGCTGGAACGCGGGGCCGACGTGCAGGACATCGTCAACATGGCCGCGGTGGCCGTGATCGACGCCCAGGAGCGGACCCGCCCCGGGACGGCGCACCCACCCACCGCGAACAGCTCTCCACAGACAGTCTTCTCGAGGTTATAGCATGGCTACGCAGACCAAACCCGCCTCCAATGCAGGGCTCAAGGCCCAGGGCCTCAACCCGTCCGGTACGCTCCACTGGAACCTGGCCGCGCCGGACCTCATCCAGCGCGCCATCGAGCGCCGCGAGGGGACCCTGGCCGACATGGGGCCGTTCTGCGCCGTCACCAGCCCGCACACGGGCCGCTCCCCCAAGGACAAGTTCGTCGTCCGCGAACCGTCCACCGAGAAGGACGTGGACTGGGGCAACATCAACCAGCCGCTTTCGCCGGAGCATTTTGACGCCCTCCTCAAGGACGTCTGCCAGTACCTGGACGAGCGCGATGAGCTGTTCATTCAGGATCTCTACTGCGGCGCCGACCCCAAGCATCGCCTCTCGGTGCGCTACGTGTCGCCCAACGCGTGGCAGATCGCGTTCGTGCGCAACATGTTCGTCCGCCCGGAGCTGGCCGACCTGGCCGCGTTCGCGCCCAACTTCACCGTCCTGCACGCCCCGGAGTACCAGGCCGATCCCGCGCGCCATGGCGTGCGCAGCGGCACGTTCATCGTCCTCAACCTGGCCCGTCGCACCATCCTGATTGGCGGCACGCGCTACGCCGGCGAACTCAAGAAGGCGATGTTCACGGTCATGAACTACTACATGCCCCAGTCGGGCGTGCTCTCCATGCACTGCTCGGCCAACGTGGGCGAGGACGGCCACACCGCGCTCTTCTTCGGCCTCTCCGGCACGGGCAAGACCACCCTCTCGGCCGACCCCGGCCGCTCCCTCATTGGCGACGACGAGCACGGCTGGTCGGACAACGGCGTGTTCAACTTCGAGGGCGGCTGCTACGCCAAGGTCATCAACCTCTCGGCGGAAGGCGAACCCGACATCTACCGCACCACGCAGATGTTCGGCACCATCCTGGAAAACGTGGTGCTCGATCCCGCCACGCGCCGAGTGCAGTTCGAGGACAAGTCCATCACCGAGAACACCCGCGCGTCGTACCCGCTCACCTACATCCGCAATCACGCGGTCGGCGGGCGCGGGGGACACCCCAGGAACATCGTCCTCCTGTGCGCCGACGCCTTTGGCGTCATGCCCCCGGTGGCCAAGCTGAGCCACGACCAGGCGCTGTACTACTTCCTGTCCGGCTACACGGCCAAGGTGGCGGGCACTGAACGCGGCGTCACGGATCCCGTGGCGGCGTTCTCCACCTGCTTTGCCGACGTCTTTTTGGTGTGGCACCCCACCAAGTACGCCGAGATGTTCGGCGACCTGCTGAAGCAGCACGACTCGGCGGTGTGGCTGGTGAACACCGGCTGGACGGGCGGCCCCGCCGGCGTGGGCTCGCGCATGAAGCTGGGCTACACGCGCGCCATGGTGCAGTCGCTGCTGCGCGGCGACCTCGCGCGCGTGCCCACCGAGGTGGATCCGGTGTTCGGCCTGCACGTCCCCACCGCGGTTCCGGGCGTGCCCGCCGAGGTGCTCCACCCGCGGAATACCTGGTCCGACAAGGCGGCGTACGATGCCCAGGCGAAGAAGCTGGCCGGCATGTTCGCAAAGAACTTCCAGCGGTTCGAGAAATCGGTAAAGCCGGCCGTGGCGGCGGCGGGGCCGAAGACGTCCTGACGCCCCCCGGCCCAGCCCGCCATGTTCGTCATCCGTGATCCGCTCTGGTCCACCATCCCTGTCGAGCCGTTCGCCCGCCAGTTGATCGACACGCCGGCTTTCCAGCGGCTGCGGAGCGTACGCCAGCTTGGCCTGGCGTACCTGGTGTACCCGGGCGCCACGCACAGCCGACTGGAGCACGCCCTGGGCACGTATCACCTCTCGGGGCGCGCGCTGGGCCTGCTCGAGCAGTCGGGCTCGCTGGATGACGACGCGCGCGCCGACGCCGGCGTGGTCCGCGCGGCGGCCCTGCTGCACGACATCGGGCATTATCCGTTCTCTCATGCACTGGAGGAGATTGGCGCGCGGCACCACGAGGAAGTGGCGCAGCCGCTGGTCACCTCCGGCCCCATTGCCGACCACCTGCGGAACGCCCTGGGCCACGACGCGCCGGCCCGCGTCATGGACCTCATCCGCGGGCGGAGCCGGTCACCGCTGCAGGGCCTGATCTCCGGCTCGCTGGACCTGGACAAGATCGAGTACCTGCGGCGCGACATCCTGATGTGCGGCGTGAGCCACGTGGGCGTGGATGCCGACCGGCTGCTCACGTCCATGGTCATCGTCGCGGACCCGGTCACCGGCCAGCGCCGCATCGGCATCATCGAGAAGGGGCTGGCCGCGCTTGAGTCCCTGCTCTTTGCCAAGTACCAGATGTACCGCAACGTGTACTGGCACCACGCGGTGCGCAGCGCCACGCTGATGTACATGAAGGTGGTGGGCGAGGCGCTGGCCGCGGGCGCGCTCCACGCCGACGCGCTCCCGTCCTACACCGACGACACGCTGCTCGGCTTTCTGGAACACCAATACCCGTCGGAGCTGCTGGCGGCCCTGCGGACCCGCCGCCTGTACAAGCGGTCGTTCGAGTGCCCCGCCGCCCAGCTCGACGACGGCGACTGCGAATGGATCGCCGAGGACCGGCCCCTGGTGGAGGCCGTGCAGGCGGCGCTGGAACGCGAGCTGCGCCTGGCGCCGGGTTCCGTGCTGGTGGACTACCCCGCCAAGACCGAGATGCTGGGCCTGGACATCCCGCTGCTGCGCCGCGACGGCAGCACGGTGCGGCTGGACGCGCGCGGCTGGACGGGATCCATAGACCTGCCCAAGCTGTCGCACGAACTCTACCGCTCGGCGCGATGGCTGCGCGTCTTCACGGCGGAGCGGACCCGGATCGAGGCGGCGCCGCTGCTCCGCTTCCTGCGCCGGCCCGCGGGGGAAGTGCGGGCGATGGTCGAGTCGGGGCGCGCGCTCCTCTCGTAGCACCACCGGGCGCTCAGCCCTTGCCGGCCTTCTCCTTCTCGCGGCCCCGCGCCTCGGCCAGCTTGCGCGCAATCCCACGGTAGAAGGCCGCGTCGTCCGGCTTGCCCTGGTCGTCAAGGCTCATCGCGGCCAGTTCCAGCGCGTACAGCAGGTTGCCCAGGTACAGCGCCGCCAGGCCCGCGACGGTTTCGTCTTCGCTCATTCGCCGGGGATGGCGGCCATCTCCTGCGTGGTCACCTCGGCGTGCGGCTCCTCGCCGGATTCCACGTGCACCACGATGGCGGTGATGTTGTCCAGCCCACCGCGGCTGTTGGCCTCCGAGATGAGCGCCGCCACCTTCCGCTCCGGCACCGTGCGCGCCATCAGGAGTTGCTGAAGCCGCCGGTCGTCCAGCATCCCCGTCAGCCCGTCGCTGGCCACCAGGAAGACATCGCCCGGCGCCGCGTTGCCCACATAGACGTCGGGCTCCACGTCGGGGCTCGCCCCCACGCACCGCGTGATGACGTTGCTGTAGGGATGGTAGCGGGCCTGCTCGGGCGTGAGGTTGCCCAGGTCCACCTGCTCCTGCACGTACGAGTGGTCCTTGGTGAGCTGCGTCAGCGCGCCCTCACGCAGCAGGTACACCCGCGAATCCCCCACCTGTCCAATCAGGTAGCGCGTGCCCGAGAGCAGCAGCACCGACGCCGTGGTGCCCATGCCCTGCTTGTCCACTTCGGTGAGCGTCCGGTCGTGGATGGACCGGTTGGCGTGCTTCAGCGACTCGCTCACCTTCCGCCCCGCGTCGGAGGCCTCCAGGTCCTGCACGCTCGCCAGCTCGCGCATCACGATCTGCACGGCCATCTCGCTCGCCACCTCGCCGGCCGCGTGGCCACCCATGCCATCGGCCACCATGAAGACGCCGCGCGCCTCGCCCATGTCCACGGCAAAGCTGTCTTCATTTCCGGAACGGATCATCCCGACGTCCGTGCGTGCGGCGTGAAGCAACCTGGCCATTACCCTTTCAGGAAGTACGCCACGCCGGCCGCCACGGCCAGCACGACGAGGATCCAGACCCACGCGGGAACGCCACGCTTTGCGGCGCGCGGCGGCGTGGCCGGTCGCGAGACAGGCGGGGTCGCGCTCCGCGGCGCCGGACGCGCGGCGGCCGCCGGGGGTGCGCTGGGCGCCGGTGGGCGCGGCACCGCCGCGATGGGACGCGTGCCATGCACCGGCTCGCCGGCGCCGGCCGCCGGCCGGAAGCGGACGATCACGGTCCCGAACTTGATGTCGGGCGACCCGTCCAGCCGCCGTTCGCTGGTGATGCGGCTGCTGCCCACGAACGTGCCGTTGGTCGAGCCCGCGTCGGCCAGGTACCACCCGTCGTCCCGGCGGAGCAGCTTGGCGTGGGAATCGCTGACGCTGCGATCGGCGATCACCACGTCGTTGTGCGACCCGCGCCCGATGTTGGTCAGCGGTCCGCGGATATTTTCGCTGCGCCCCTGCTCGGCCCCGACTTCAAAGTCCAGCGTCGCGAGCACCGGGCGGGTGTCCTCAACGGGAGCGGCGGAGAGGTCCGCGCCCAGCGGTTCCTGCGTGATGGGCGCGGGTTGCACCGCCGGCGGGGGCGGGGGCGGAGGCGGCTGGGGTGGCGGCGGCGCGGGACGTGCCACGGCGCTGGACGGCGACGGCGCCACGTCGGCATAGAAGCGGAACTCCTCGCCTCCCACCCGGATCACGTCGGCGCGGGCCAGCAGTCGCGTCCCCTCCACGCGTTCACCGTTTACGAATACGCCGTTGGCGCTGTGGTCGGTGAGCACGTATCCGCTGTTGCCCGGGGCGATGCTCGCGTGCTTGCGCGACACCTCGCCCTGCGCCACCACGACGTCATTGCCCGCCTCGCGCCCGATGGACAGCCCCGCGTCGGCAATGGTGTACTCCTTGCCGTCCACCAGCGACACCAGGCGACCACCCGTGCCCGTGGTGGCGCGCGCCGGTCCGGTGCGCTTGGCCGCCATGGCCGCGACCTCGGCGCCCGACACGTACTGCGTGGCGCCACCCTTCTTGTCGTCGGAGAACAGGAACTCCGCGCCGCCAATCTCCACCTTGTCCCCGTGGATCAGCGGCGTGGGTTCGGCGCCCAGCGCCACCCCGTTCACCTTCACCACGCTGTCAGCCCGGGCCCGGCGGATCACCACCTGGTCCCCAGCCCCCACGTCCAGCAGCGCCTGCACGCCCAGCGACGGATCGTCGCTCACGCGCACGTCCGCGTCGGGGCCGGACCCCAGGCGCGTCTGACCCTGCTTGAGCTGATGTGGTTGGTCGCGGAGCTGAATGACCGGCATGAACGCCCGGCACTTTGGCCGGTATGAGGACGGAACGCGGCGCTCCCAGGGGAGGCGCCGCGTCGGGATCGGCATTGCAGAAGAACCTACCCCAAGACCCCCGAAGCTGGCAAGCGGTTTGCGGGGCTGCGCGGGGGCGCCCCGCCGGCCTGCAACCGGTACAGCCGATCATAC
Organism: Gemmatimonadaceae bacterium; assembly: GCA_035700805.1. Classification (GTDB taxonomy): domain Bacteria; phylum Gemmatimonadota; class Gemmatimonadetes; order Gemmatimonadales; family Gemmatimonadaceae; genus JAGWRI01. The sequence continues at coordinate 122,857 of DASSOG010000032.1, forward strand.
AGCCCATGTCGGTCCAGCAGCGTACGATGGGTCCCACGCTCGGCCACCTGGCCATGGTGCAGCACCAGGATTTCATCGGCATCCACAATCGTGCTCAGGCGGTGCGCAATGGCAATGGTCGTCCGGCCGGACACCAATTCCGACAGCGCGTGCTGGATCTCCGATTCGATCTCGCTGTCCACGGCGCTCGTGGCCTCGTCCAGCACCAGCACCGCCGGGTCGGCGGCGATGGCCCGCGCAAACGACAGCAACTGCCGCTCGCCAACGCTCACCGCGCCCCCGCGTTCGCCCAGCGCGTGCGCGTAGCCGTCGGGAAATCGCGCGATGATCCGGTCCGCGCCCACGCGCTCCGCCGCCCGACGCACGTCGTCGTCGCTCAGCGGCGCCGAGAGCCGGATGTTGCCAGCCACGTCGCCGGCAAACAGGAAGATGTCCTGCTGCACGTAGCCAATCAGGCCGCGCAGCACGGCCGCCGGCACGTCGCGGGTGTCCACGCCGTTCACCGTGATACGCCCGCGCTGCGGGTCGTAGAACCGGAGCAGCAGGTTCACCACGGTGGTCTTGCCCGCCCCGGTGTGCCCCACCAGCGCGATGGTCTGCCCGGGCCCCACCGTGAAGCTCACGTCGCGCAGCACCCAGCGCAGGTCCGCCTCCGGCGTGCCCGGCGGGTCATACGCAAACCACACATGGTCAAACACGATGGTCACGGCGCGCGAGCCGCGCAGCCCGTCGGCGCCGGCCACGGCGTCCGCGACGGCCACGGCGCCCGCGGCGGCCACCCCCGCACCAGCCGCGGCCCCCTCGGCCGTGTCGGCCATCGGCTCGTCCAGCAGCTTGAAGATGCGCTCCGACGCCGCCATGGCCTGCTGCAGGGTATTGAATTTGTCAGATAAGTCCTGCAGCGGCTGGAAGAATCGCCGCACGAGCTGCAGGAACGCCGCCACCGTCCCCACCGTGAGCGCGCCCACCTGCACCCGGTGGGCACCCGCCACCAGCAGGCTGGCAAGCGCCACCGACGTCAGCACCTCGATCACCGGGAAGTACACGGCGTAGTACACGATGGCGCGCAGGTTCGCGTCCAGGTACCGCTCGTTCAGCTCGTCGAACCGCCGGGCCTCCGCGCGCTGCATCCCGAAAAGCTGGAGGATGCGCATGCCCGTGAGCCGTTCGTTGAGGAAGGCATTGATCCGCGCCAGCCGAGTGCGGATGTCCCGGTACGAAGTGCGCACCGCGCGCCGGAAGAGCGCCGAGCTCAGGTAGATGAACGGGATCACCGCGAACGCCGCCAGCGCCAGCCGCCAGTCCATCACCAGCATCATGACGCCAATGGCCAGCAGCGTGAACAGGTCGCCCAGCCCCGCCACCACGCCCGCGGTGAACAGCTCGTTCAGCGATTCCACATCCGCGGTGGTGCGCGTCACCAGCCGCCCCACGGGCGTGCGGTCAAAGAACCGGATGGGCAGCCGCTGCAGGTGGGCAAAGATGTCATTGCGCAGGTCGCGCATCACGCGCTGGCCCAGCAGCGCCGTCAGGATCGTCTGCCCCCACTGCGCCCCGAACCCCACCACCAGCGAGCCCGCGAACAGCAGCGCCGCCTCCGTGGCCAGCGCCACATCGTGCCGCGGCAGCGCCACGTCAATCACGCGCTGTGTCAGCACCGGGCCCACAAGCTGCAGCGCGCCATCCACCATCAGCAGCACCAGCGACACGGCCACCAGCCACCCGTACGGGCGCACGTACCGCATCAGCCGGCGCATGAGCCGGCCGTCGTACGCCTTGCCTATCGCATCTTCCTCGTGAATTGCAGCGTCCGCCATGGTGCGAATGGTATCCGGAGGCCGCCTCCAACGGCAACATCCCCGGCGCTCCTGCACACGCCGCGCCCGCCACCCCCGGCCCGTCGCGCCCGCGCGGGGGCGTTCCACCTTCCCCCGGACCGTAGATTTCCGGCAGGCATGAAAGACTCCATCACCGTCCGCGGCGCCCGCCAGCACAACCTGAAGAACCTCGATCTCGAGATTCCGCGGCGCGCCATCACGGTCGTCACCGGCCCCTCCGGCTCCGGCAAGTCGTCCCTGGCCTTCGACACGATCTACGCCGAGGGGCAGCGCCGCTACGTGGAATCGCTCTCGGCCTACGCGCGGCAGTTTCTGGAGCGCATGGAGAAGCCCGACGTCGATCACATTGACGGGCTCTCCCCCGCCGTCGCCATCGAGCAGAAGAACCCCACGCGCACCTCGCGCTCCACCGTCGGCACGGCCACCGAGATCTACGACTACCTGCGCCTGCTCTGGGCGCGCATCGGGCATTCCGTGTGCCCCAAGTGCGGCCGGGAGCTGCACCCCGACACGGTCCAGTCGGTGTGCGACGCCGTCGTGGACCTGCCAGCGGGAACGCGCTTCCAGGTCGCATTCCCCCTCCGCATGTCCGACGAAGTCACGCACGAGGTGGTGCTGGAGAACCTGCGCGCGCAGGGATTCCTGCGCGTGGCGCTGGACGGCATGGCGTACCATCTGGACGAGCTCGAGCATGCGGCCGTGGACATCACCTTTGCGCGCGATGCCCTGGTGATCGCGGACCGCCTGGTCGTGGCGCCGGACGTGCGCGGGCGTCTGGCGGAGGCGGTGGGCAGCGCGTTCACCGAGGGCGAGGGCGATTGCGTGATCCTCGTGGCGGAACCCGGCGGCGAGCGACGCCTGCGCTTCACCGAGCGCTTCGAGTGTCCCGACGACGGCACGCGCGCGCCCAGCCCCACCCCGCAGCTCTTCTCATTCAACAGCCCGCGCGGCGCGTGCCCCACCTGCAACGGTTTTGGCGCCGTGCTGGAATACGACGAGGCGCTGGTGGTGCCGCACCCCGAGCGCTCCCTCCGCGATGGTGCGCTGGACCCGTGGACCAAGCCGCGCTACGACAACAAGCGCCGCGCCCTGGCCGACTTCGCCCGGCGCGAGAAAATCTCCATGGACACCCCCTGGCGCCAGCTTGCCGCCGGCCAGCGCCGGCAGTTGCTCCACGCGCGCGTCAAGGGCTTCAAGGGCATCATGCCCTTCCTCAAGGACCTGGAGACCAAGCGCTACAAGCAGTACATCCGCGTCTTCCTCCGGCAGTACCAGACGGCGCAGACGTGCGGCACCTGCGGGGGCGCGCGGCTCCAGGCCGAGGCGCTGCATGTGCTCATTGATGGCCACAGCATCGCGCAGGTCAGCGCGCTGTCCATGGACCGCCTGCGCACCTGGCTCGATACGCTGGTGCTCAGCGACTTCGAGCGCGAGGTGGCCGCCAACGTCCTGGGGCAGGCGCGGAGCCGCGTGCAGTTCCTGTGCGACGTGGGACTCGGCTACCTGACCCTGGACCGCGCCGCGCGCACGCTCTCCGGCGGCGAGGCCCAGCGCATTGCGCTCGCCAACTCGCTCGGCTCGGAGCTCGTGGACACCCTGTACGTGCTCGACGAGCCATCCATCGGGCTTCACCCCCGCGACATGGACCGCCTGCTCTCCCTGCTGCGCCGGCTGCGCGACGCCGGCAACACCGTGCTCGTGGTGGAACACGACCTGGAGGCCGTGCGCGCGGCGGACTACATGGTGGAGCTGGGTCCGGCCAGCGGCGCCCTGGGCGGTCAGCTCGTGTTCGCGGGGCCGCTCTCGCGGGCGGCGGCCAGCCCGCTCACCGGCAAGTACCTCACCGGCGCGCGCGAAGTGCCCCTGCCCGGGACGCGCCGGCGCGCCGGCCCCCGCTGGATCACCCTTACCGGGGCGCGTGCCCACAACCTCAAGGGCATCGACGTGAAGATTCCCGTGGGCGCGCTGACCGTGATCACCGGCGTCTCCGGATCGGGCAAGAGCACCCTGGTGCACGACGTGCTGACGCACGCGCTGGAACAGGCGCTGCGCGGCGAGGTGAGCGCCCGGCAGCACCTGGGCGAAGTCGTGGGCGAGTACGACCAGCTCACCGGCATCGAGGCCATAGAAGATGTGGTAAGCATCGACCAGAGCCCCATCGGCAAGTCGCCGCGGTCCAACCCCGTGACCTACGTGAAGGGCTTTGACGAGATCCGGCGGCTGTTTGCCGAGACGCCGCTGGCGCGCGAGCGCAAGTACACCGCCGGCACCTTCAGCTTCAACGTGGAGGGCGGCCGCTGCCCCACCTGCGAGGGCGCGGGCTACCTGCAGGTGGAGATGGTGTTCATGGCCGACGTGTTCGTGCCCTGCGACGAATGCGGCGGGCGGCGCTTCAAGCCCGCCGTGCTCGAGGTGCGCGTGAACGGCCGCAACATCCACGAGACGCTCCAGCTCACCGTGGACGAGGCCATCCGCGCCTTTCCGCGCGAGGAGAAGCTGGGCCAGGCCCTCTGGCACCTGCAGCAGGTGGGGCTGGGCTACCTCACGCTGGGTCAGCCGGCCACCACGCTGTCGGGCGGTGAGTCGCAGCGCCTGAAGGTGGCGCGCCAGCTTGCCACCGTGGGCCGCAAGGGCGGGCACAAGCTCTACATCATGGACGAGCCCACCACCGGGCTGCACCTGGAGGACATTGCCCGGCTGGCCGGCGTGCTCGACCGGCTCGTGGACGCCGGCCACACGCTGGTGCTCGTGGAGCACAACCTGGACGTCATCAAGCTGGCCGACTGGGTCATTGACCTGGGCCCCGAGGCGGGCGACGCCGGCGGCCAGGTGGTGGTGTCCGGCACGCCGGAGCAGGTGGCCCGGCACCCCGGCTCGCACACGGGCCACTGGCTGCGCACGGTGCTCCCCGGATTCGCGGAGTACCAGGCCCTGCATCCCGGCGCGCGCGACGCCGCGGGGTAGCCGGGTTTCCGTTGACATCACCCGAGGTCCGGATAGCTTTGAGAGACTCTTCCCCAGTAGCTCAGTTGGTCAGAGCATCCGACTGTTAATCGGAGGGTCGTAGGTTCAAGTCCTACCTGGGGAGCTGCTTACAAACCCACCACGATGAACGTGTAGTTCTCGCCCCACTGGAAGTGGGGCGTGCTGGACAGCACCTGCATCACCAGTTGCCCCAGCCGTGCATCATCGGTGTGCACGGTCACGCCGATGATGCTGAGCGTGGACGGATACCCGGGCATGGACCAGTGGACGGTCCAGTTGTTGTACTGCAACTGGTAGCCACTCTGGATGAACGCCACCTGGCCACCGATGTACGGCTCGAGCGCCGGCGGCATCTGCCCCAGCGCTGCGGTGGGTGGATACGACAGGCTGTCCACGTAATACACCGCCACCGCGTCGCGCACCGCACGGATCTCGCTGGCCACCACGGCCGCCCGCGCCCGCTTGATCAGGTCGCCCGCCTTGGGTATCGCGATCCCCGCCAGGATGGCCACCACGGTCATGGCCATCAGCATCTCCACAAACGAAAACCCCGAACGCCGCCGCCTCACTTCGGCTTCCCGGCGGTCACGGCCTGCAGCGCGTCCTGCAGGAACCCGTCCATGGACTGCGTGGAATACAGGATGATGGGCACCCGCCCCTCGTAACGCAGGCTGAACGTCGTGTCCGACAACGGCACGTACGTCACGCCCTCGATCTTGTCGCCCACCTGGGCCAGCGACGGCGGCACCACGCCAAACTCGCGCCGGTACTCAAAGATCCGCTGCGCCAGCAGGAACATCGCGAATCGCATATCGGCGTTCTTCTTCGCCGTGATGGCCGCCCGGTCAATCTGCGGCCCCCAGATCCACGCGGGCCTGGCCGCGTACGAATACAGCATGAACGCAAAGGCCGCGATGGTCATCAGCGGAATCCAGACCCGCGGACGCGGCAGCGCCAGGGGCGTCGCGCGCGCAAGCCGCACCACGTACTCCATCACTTCCGCCACCATCTTCGCGCGGTCCAGCGGCGTGGACGTGTCCTCCACGGGCGGAAGGATCACGTTGGCTGGCGGTGGAGATGACGGGGAGGGCGGCGTGCCCTCGTCGGCAGGTCGGGTCAACTGGCTGGGCCTCGCTGGATGCGGCGCGACGGACGGGCCACCGTGCGCGCGGCCCGCCATGCCACTCGAAGCTATCCACGCGCCGGCCCCCGCGGAAAGCCCCGCATCGGTGGAGGGGGACGACTCCGCATCCTATATTACCGCGCGCACCCTCTCTCACTCCGGGTTCCTGCCATGCCAGCAGCGCGCGCCCCCCGCTCCTCCAGACCAGCTCCGCCCTCGGCCGCCCCCTGGGTGGGCATCATCATGGGCAGCAAGTCCGACCTCACGCACATGCGCGCCGCGGCCGACACGCTCGCCGCGCTGGAAGTGCCCCACGAAGTACGCGTGGTCTCGGCGCACCGCACCCCCGACTGGATGTTCGAATACGCCGCCACCGCCGAGACCCGCGGCCTCGAGGTCATCATCGCCGCCGCCGGCGGCGCCGCCCACCTGCCCGGCATGGTCGCCGCCAAGACGCTCCTCCCGGTGCTCGGCGTCCCGATTCCCGCCACGCAACTCAACGGACTCGACGCGCTGCTTTCCATTGTGCAGATGCCCAGGGGCGTGCCCGTCGGCACGCTCGCCGTGGGCGAACCCGGCGCCGTGAACGCGGCGCTGCTCGCCGCGGCCATCGTCGCGGGCCGGCACCCCGAAGTGCGCACCCGCCTGCGCCAGTGGCGCGAACACCGCACTGCCGACGTGCTCATCGAGACCGACCTCGGCCCCACGCTCGCCAGATGACGGTCGTCCCACCCGGCAGCACCATCGGCATCCTGGGCGGCGGACAACTGGGACGCATGACGGCCCAGGCCGCGCGCACCATGGGGTACGCCGTGCACGCCCTGGATCCCTCGCCTGACTGCCCCGCGCACGCCGTGGTGGACCGGCTGGTGACGGCCGCCTTTGATGACGCGGACGCCGCCGCCGACCTGGCGCGCCACTGCGACGTCGTCACGCTGGAAATCGAGCAGATCGCGCCGGCGGCCCTGGCCGCCGCGCAGCAGCACGCGCCCGTTCGCCCCGCCCCCGCCATCATCGCCGAGGTCCAGCATCGCGGCCGCCAGAAGGCCTGGCTCACCCATCACGACTTTCCCGTGGGGCCATATCGCAACGTGCATTCGCTGCGCGACATGGAAGCCGCCGTGCGCGAACTCGGAAGCTGCTTCGTGAAGTCCTGCCACGGGGGCTACGACGGTCGCAGCCAGGTGCGCGTGGACACCGTGGACGCCTGCGCCGACGCGTGGCGCGCGCTGGGCGAGCGTGACGCGGTGGCGGAGGAAGCCCTGGATCTGGAGTGTGAGATTTCCGTCATGGTGGCGCGGCGCCCCTCGGGGCAGGCCCGCGCGTATGCCCCGGCCCTCAACCACCATGTCAATCAGGTGCTCGCGTGGTCCGTGCTCCCCGCCCCCATCGCGCCCGAACTCGCGGCCCGCGCCGAAGCCATTGCCGTCGGCATGGCGCACGCGCTGTTACTGGAGGGGCTGCTGGGCGTCGAGATGTTCTGCACGCGCGACGGGCGCCTCTACGTCAACGAGCTCGCGCCGCGTCCCCATAACTCATATCACGAGAGCGAGCGCGCCTGTCCCACCAGCCAGTTCGAGCAGTTCGTGCGGGCCGTCTGCGACTTGCCCCTGGGGGACGTCTCCATCATACAGCCGGCGGCCATCGTGAACCTCTTTGGCGACCTCTGGACCGACGGGCGCATGCCCGACTTCACGCCGGCACTCGCCCTGCCGGGCGTGGGGCTCCATTTGTACGGCAAGACGTCAGCGCGCCCCGGGCGCAAGATGGGACACCTCTCAGCCACGGGCGCATCGCCGGACGAGGCGCTGGCCAACGCGCGCGCCGCGGCCGACGCTGTCGGCCGCCTGCGCTAACTCGCCACCTGTTCCGGCACGCCCCCGAAGCGACGCTCCCGCGTGCCGAACTCGGCCAGCATCTGCCGAAAATCGTCAGCGGAAAAGTCGGGCCACATGCGCGGCGTGAACGCCAGTTCGGCGTAGGCGCACTCCCAGAGCAGGAAGTCGCTCAGGCGCTGCTCCCCGCCCGTGCGAATCAGCAGGTCCACGTCGCCGGGCGCCCCGCACCCATGGTCCACCTTGGCCAGCAGCGTGGCGAACTCCTCGCGCGACACCGGCGCGCCCGCCACGAGCGCCGCCGCCCGCAGCAGCGCATCGCGCGCCGAATAGTCCACCGCAATCCGCAGGAGCATGTCGGAACACCCGGCGGTCAGGGACTCGGCTTCATCGATGGTGCCCACCAGGAACGCCGGCAGCCGGTCGCGCCGCCCGATGACCGTGAGCTTCACGCCGTTCTCCAGGCACCGGCGGGATTCGGCCAGCAGCGAACGCCGGAACAGCCGCATCAGCGCCGTCACTTCCACGCGCGGCCGGCGCCAGTTGTCCGCCGAGAATGCGTAGAGCGTCAGGGTCCGCACCCCTGCATCGCGGGCCGTCTCGACAATGGTGCGGGCCGTGCGGACGCCGGCGCGATGGCCGGCGGTGCGCGGCATGGCACGCCTGGTGGCCCAGCGGCCGTTGCCATCCATGATGATGGCCACGTGTTGCGGCGCGCGGGCCGAGGCAGCGGGCGGCGTCATCCCTCAGCCCTCCCGCGTGGCACGAATGAGCGCTTCCATATGGACCAGGTAGCGCTCCAGCGCGCGACGGCCCGCCACGGTGAGCGCGTACTGGGTCTTCGGCATCCGCCCCTCGAACGTCTTGGTGCAGGTCAGGTAGCCCGCTTCCTCCAGCTTGCGCGCGTGCACGCTCAGGTTGCCGTCGGTGGTCTGCATGAGCGCCTTGAGGTCATTGAAGCTGAGCCGGTCGTTCACGGCCAGCGCGCTCACGATCCCCAGCCGCATCCGCTCGTGAATCAGCCGATCCAGGTCCAGCGCGCTGCCCGGTTCCTGCGGCCCCTTCCCGCGCACGGACGTCAGCCGGCGCGCCGGGCTTCGCCCGCTGCCCGCCGCCGCGCGCTCACGCTCCACCTGGTCCTTGTGTACTGCGCTCGACTTAGCCACCGTGCCTCCGCACAATCAGGAACCCGAACACCACGTGCAATCCGCCAAATCCCGCCACCAGCAGCATCGTGTTCCACGCCGGCGGGGTGAACAGCGCCACCACGCCCGCCACGATGAACGCCGCCCCCATCACCGGCACCGTCCGCACGGAATACGTGCCCGCCGCCGTCACCCCCGCCCCATACAGCAGCAGCCAGACGGCCGGCAGCATCACGTCCTGACCGCGGGCCATCAGCGCCACCGTCAGCGCCACACCCACCAGCACCGCCGGCGCAAAGGCCAGCACCAGCTTCTGTCCCGGCCCGGAGAACAGCGACACCCCGTTGGCCTTCGCCTTGCGCGACGTGGCCCACGCCGAGATGGTGCCCGCCACCACCGCCTCCACCAGCCAGACCGTCACCCAGCGATTCACCGTCGGCTGCGCGTCGGCCAGCACCGCGGCCACCACGGCCGTGGCGCCAATGATCATCTCGCCCCAGCCCGACACGGCGGTGAACGCGCCGGCCCGCTCCATCGTTTCGCGGATGAAGCGCAGGTTGTCCATCGCCCGCGTGTGCATCTCGGGGGGATCGGACGGCCGCGGGCGGCCACTCGCAGATGTTGCCATGGCGTCAATCATGCAGGCGCAAAGCACCGTTGGCAAGTACTTTGCAAGACAAAGATAGATCGGCCGCCGGCCGGCGCAACCCCTCCACCGGCGCCCGATGCGCCGCCCGGGATGGCGCCGCACCGGCCAGATACCCCGGCCACCCCCCAAACGCTCCACGGCAGACCGCCGCCGCCCGACGTATCTTCCCCGCGTGTCGATCATCCCCCTGTTCGGGCATGCTTCCGTCTGGGCCAGGCTGGCCACCGCCGCCACCCGCGGAACCCTCCCCGCCAGCCTCCTCCTGCACGGACCCGCCGGCATCGGCAAGCAGCGCCTGGCGCTGCGCCTCACCCAGCACCTCCTGTGCGCCGGCGACCAGCCACCCTGCGGCACCTGCCAGCACTGCCGCTACATGGACGCCCTCACTCACCCCGACCTGCACTGGATCTTTCCCCGCCCCCGCCTCAAGGATTCCAGCCCCGACGCGGACGACGTCTCGGCCGACTACGCGGCGGCCCTCGCCGAACGCGCCGATGCGCATGGGCTGTATGCCGCGCCAAGCGGCAGCGAGGGCATCTACACCGCCACCGTGCATGCCATGATCCGCCACGCCGCGATCACCCCGGCCATGGCGACGCGCAAGGTGTTCCTGGTGGGCGACGCGGAACGCATGGTGCCACAGGCCGGCGCCGACGAGGCCGCGAACGCGTTCCTGAAGCTGCTGGAGGAACCCCCGGCCAACACGTTCATCATCCTCACCTCCAGCCGGCCGACGGGCCTGCTGCCCACCATCCGCTCCCGCGTGGTGTCCGTGCGCATGGCCCGCCTCGCCACCGCCGACGTCCAGGCGTTCGTGCAGCACGACCTGGTGCGCGCTCACCTGGACGAGATGGGCGTGGCCCGAGGACTCGACACCCGCGTCGAGCTGGCGCAGGGCGCGCCCGGCGCCCTGCTCTCGCAGCAGGCCTCCGGCGACGCGCTCGCTCGCGCCACGCACCTGCTGGATGCCGCGCTCGGCGGCCACCGCGCCGATCTCTTCCAGGCGGCGTTTGTCCAGGGCGCCACCGGCGCCCGCGGCGGATTTTCCGACGCGCTCGACGCCATGACCCTGCTGCTGGCCAGGCGCGCGCGCGCCGAGCTGGAACGCGGCAACGAAGCCGCCGCCCTGCACGCCGCGTCCGCGGTCAGCGCCGTGGCTCGTGCCAGGCGGCAGTCGGCCAGCAACGCCAACCCGCAACTGGTGGCATTCACCCTGCTGTCCGAACTGGAGGGCGTGCTCAGATGACCGACCACCTCTCGCATGTGGGCCCGGACGGCAAGGCCAGGATGGTGGACGTCTCCGCCAAGCCGGTGACCGCCCGACAAGCGCGGGCGGCCGGCGCCATCCAGATGGCCCCGGCGACCCTGGCCGCCATCCAGGCCAATTCAGTCGCCAAGGGAGACGTCCTGGGGGTGGCCCGGGTGGCCGGCATCATGGCCGCCAAGCGCACCGCTGAGCTCATCCCGCTCTGCCACCCCATTCCGGTGGACGATATCCAGGTCCTCCTCACCCCCGACGCGGCCCTGCCGGGCATCCGGGTGGAGGCCATTACCCGGACCAGCGCCCGCACCGGCATTGAGATGGAAGCCATTGTGGCAGCAACCATGGCGCTGGTCACAGTGTATGACATGGCAAAGGCCCTGGACCGCGGAATGCGGATCACGGACGTCCACCTGCTGGAAAAAACAGGTGGTTCCGGCGGGGATTGGCGGGGTAGTTGAAGTAGCGCTCGCGCCTAGCTATGCTCAAGGATGTCCACGAAGGGCCCGATAGACCTAACTCATTGGGAGCTCAGCTCTTATGCGTGATCTATCTCGCACATATGTGCACCGGGGCGACGCCGCCCGACGACAGGAACGGATGAAGCGGTTGGCCGTGATCGCCGGCTTTGGCCTGGCAGCGGCCGTGCTTCTGCTCCTCTATCCGTCGCCCGCGGCCAGGATGGCTCAGGCGGCGGTTCTTGCGAACAGGGCGTCCTCGGCGCCCCTCAGCCAGAACGCCACCCTGCGCTCGCAGTTGGCCGCCAGTCGCGGCCAGCTCTCCGCGCTGCAGGCGGAGCTTCGGCGCACCAACGAAATCATCGCATTTTCCAGCCGCTTCGGCGTACCGGCCGGCCTCACGGCCGACGTGTACGACGCGGCCATCAAGCAGCGGATCGACCCGGAACTGGCCTTCCGGCTGGTGAAACTGGAGAGCGATTTCAATCCGCACGCTATCAGCTCGGCGGGCGCGCTGGGCCTTACGCAGCTCATGCCGGCCACCGCGCGGTTCTATGACCGTCACCTGCGGGACGACCAGCTCTTTGACCCGAAGATCAACCTGAGCATCGGGTTCCGGTACCTGCACTCGCTGGTGGCGCAGTACCCGCGCGACATCGGACGCGCCCTCCTGATCTACAACCGCGGCGGGGTGGCCGTGCAGGCGGCGCTTGCGCAGGGGCAGAACCCCACCAACGGCTACGATCGCATCCTGCTCAAGGGATACCGCGGTCCGGGCATCCTCGTCGGCATCGACTGAACCAGCACCAGGTTTGTCAGAAAGCGGGCGCGGCCATGAGGTCGCGCCCGCTTTCCGTTCTCCCACCGTCAGCGGTGCGTGATGATCAGCCGCTGGCCGATGTAGATCCGGTCGCTCTTCAGGTGGTTCAGCTCCATGAGGCGCTTGACCGTCGAGTGGTATTTCACCGCCAGGCCACTCAGCGTGTCGCCACTGCGCACCGTGTACCGCCCGTTCACCAGGCCATACAGCTCGATGGACGGGTTGGGCACCGAGCGCGCGGCCTTCACCACCTCAGCCGAAGGCACCAGGACGCGCTGGCCGGGCTTCAGGTGACCGCTCTGGTACTTGTGAAGCGTGGGATTGAACTCCTCCAGCTGCCTGGTGGTGATGCCGTACTTGCGCGCAATGGTTGAGGCGTACTCTCCCGTCCTGGACGTCACGTAGCGCGTGCCGACGCGCACGCTGGCGGGGAGCGCGGCGAGCGCGCTGTCAAACGACACGGCCGACCCCAGGGGAATGCGCACGTTGATCGAGTCATCGGGTGGCGCCATGCCCCGCAGGATCTGGGGGTTCAGCGCCTGGATCTCGTCCACGGTCGCGCCAGTGGCCCGGGCAATGGCGGCCAGCGGTGTTCGCGGCGCCACGCGCACGGAATCATACACAAACGCAGATTCCGGCTGGATCTCCATGCCATAGCGGGCGGGGTCCTTGGCCACGAGCGCCGCGGCAATCAACTGCGGCACGTACTCGCGCGTCTCCGCATGAAAGAAGTCCTTGTCCACCAGCTGGAAGAACAGGTCATCCCCCACGGAGTCCTGCAGGTCGTCGGCGTAGCGCTTGAGCCCGCGCGACACGCGGCCGGGCCCACCGTCGTAGGCGGCGGCGGCCAGGTACATGGACCCGAAGCGATCGCTCAGCGAGCGCAGGAACCGCCCCGCGGCCTGCGTGGACTTCACGGGATCGCGCCGGTCGTCCACCCACCAGTCCACGCGCAGCCCCATGCCACGCGCGGTGCGCGCCATGAACTGCCACATCCCGACAGCGGCGGCGCTGGAGTAGGCGTCGGGGTTGTACCCGCTCTCGATGAGCCCCAGGTAGTACATGTCCTCGGGCAGGCCTTCTTCCTTGAAGGTGCGGCGGATCATGGGCTCGTAGCGCGTGCCCCGCTCCAGCCACCTGGTGATCCGCGCCTTGGCGTCGCCGCTGAACAGGGACACATAGTGCTGCACCCGGTCGCGCGTCTCGTACGAGAGCACGTCAATGTCCCAGCTCGGCTCCAGGACGGCCGCGGAATCACCGAACACTTCCGTGGCGCCCGCGGTCAGGTCGCTGTCGCTCACCACGACGGAATCGGCAATGGCGGCGGAGTCGGCAGCAGCGGCGGAGTCAGGCACTGCCACTGGGGGCGGCCCCAGTTCCGCCATCTGGGCCACCGGACGCGGCGGCACCTGCTCCGGGGCGGGAGCCAGGGCGGAAGTCCGCTGCTGCGCGCAACCGGCCAGCGCGAACGCGGCCAGGAGTGCGGAGGCAGTGCGTCTCACCCGTCCACTATAAGAAGGCGGCGGCTGCGGGGCTACCCCGGCCTTCACCAACCCCTAGATTCCCAGCTTATGAGAGTCGCTGTCGGCACGGACCACGGGGGATTTGCCTTGCGCGAGCAGGTGCTCGCGGCCGTGGCCTCCCTGGGGCACGAATTGGTGGACGTCGGGGCCACCACCTACCTTGGCCAGGACGACTACCCCGATTACGCGGAGCAGTTGGCGCAGGCCATCCTCAGCGGCAACGCCGACCGTGGCATCCTCATCTGTGGCAGCGGCGTCGGCATCTGCATTGCGGCCAACAAATTCGCCGGTATCCGCGCCGCCATCTGCCACGACACCTACTCCGCGCGTCAGGGCGTGGAAGACGATGCGATGAACGTGCTCTGCCTGGGCGGCCGCGTGATCGGGCCGGAACTGGCGGGTGAGATCATCCGCGCATTCCTCGCCGCCGAGTACAAGGCGCTGGATCGGTACGAGCGCCGCAAGCAGAAAGTGGAGGCCTTCGAGCAGGCGATGACCGCGCCGAAGACCGGCGCCGCCCGGCGATGACCACCGGCGAGATCCTGGCTGGCCTCATGGTGCGCGACCTGCGCGCCGTACAGCGCGAACTGGAAGCGTATCCCAGCGAGGCCTCGCTCTGGGTGCGGCCCGATTCCATTCCCAACGCCGGCGGCACGCTGGCGCTGCATCTCGCGGGCAACCTGCGGCATTTCGTAGGCGCGCTGCTGGGCCATACCGGCTACGTACGGGATCGCGACGCGGAGTTTGCGCGACGCGATGTCCCACGCGCGGAACTGCTCCGCGAGCTGGACGCCGCCATCGCCGACGTCAGCACCGTCCTCCCGACGCTCTCGGCCGACCGGATGGACGCCTTCATGACCATCGGCCACGGCGACCGGCAGGTGCAGACGGGTGAGTTCCTTACGCACCTGGCCGTCCACCTGACCTATCATCTGGGGCAGATTGACTACCACCGACGGCTCACGTCGGGCGCGTCCTCCTCGGTGGACGCGCTGTCGCTCTCGGCCCTCGCGTCCATGCGGAGCACCGGCTAGCCGCTGCGTGACCGAATTCACCGCGCAGGACCCGGACTTCGAGCGCCGAGTGCGCGCGAGCTTTGGTCGGCAGGCCTTCATGGCCACCTTGGGCGCATCGCTTGCGTCCGTGAGCCCTGGCGAGGTGGTGATTGCGCTTCCATTTGCGCCGACGCTCACGCAGCAGCACGGCTTCCTGCACGCCGGCGTGGTCTCGTCGGTGGTGGACTCGGCGTGCGGGTACGCGGCGCTCACCCTGATGCCGGCGGGAGCCGCCGTACTCAGCGTGGAGTTCAAGGTGAACCTGCTGGCGCCCGCGGCGGGCCAGCGATTCGAGGCCGTGGGACGCGTGCGAAAGGCCGGGCGGACCATCACGGTATGCGAAGGGGAGCTCCGGGCGTTTGATGGCGCGGGTTCCGCAGAGGGGAAGGTGGTCGCGTTGATGCAGGGCACCATGATGAGCGTGCGCGACCGACCGGAGTTGACGGACTAGCGGTGGGATTGCGCGGCAGTTCCCGCCGTCACGAGCAACCAGCCAGTTCCCATCCGGGTGCAATTGCCGCGCATTGCCCCGGAATTGCGTATAGTGAGACGGGGCGCGGAGTCCGCGCCCACCAGCACCGGACGCCATGAGCGACATTCGCGACGCCCTTCAAGAGCAGCTCGGGCCCACGTACACCATTGAGCGCGAGCTCGGCGGGGGCGGCATGTCCCGCGTGTTCGTGGCGTTCGACCACGCGCTGGGCCGCCGCGTGGCGGTGAAGGTGGTGGCGGCGGAACTGGCGGCCACGGTGCACCTGGAGCGCTTCACGCGCGAGATCCTGCTGGCGGCCACGCTCCAGAATCCGCACATCGTCGGCGTGTTCTCCACCGGCGAGGTGGACGGCCTGCCCTTCTTCACCATGCCGTTCATCGAGGGCGAGTCGCTGCGCGCGCACATGGCGGCCTCTGGCCCCATGCCGGTGCGCGACGTGGTGACCATCCTGCGCGATGTGGCGCGCGCGCTGGCCTACGCGCACGAACGCGGGGTGGTGCACCGGGACATCAAGCCGGACAACGTGCTGCTCGCGTCGGGCTCCGCCATGGTCACCGACTTTGGCATTGCCAAGGCCGTGCTCTCGGCGCAGCGCACGCCCAGCGGTGAGCGGTCGCCGATGCTCACGCAGGTGGGCACCACGGTGGGCACGCCCGCCTACATGGCGCCGGAGCAGATTGCCGCGGACCCGAACGTGGATGCCCGGGCCGACATCTATTCCTTTGGCGTGATGGCGTACGAGATGCTGGCGGGCGGCCCGCCATTCGCGTCACTCACGCCGCAGGCCCTGCTCGCGGCGCACCTGTCCAGGCCCCCGCGTCCGCTCGGGGAAATGCGCGCGGGGCTCCCGCCCCGCCTGGTGGCGCTCGTCATGAAGTGCCTGGAAAAGGATCCGAAGGCGCGCCCGCAGTCGGCGCGCGAGATCGTGGACGCGCTGGACGATCCAGGCATCGTGAGCACGGAATTCCTGGCCGCCCTGCCGCGCCATCCCCGCGGCCGGCCGCAGCTCATCGGCCTGCTGGTGGCCCTGCTGCTCGTGCTCGGGACTTCCACCGCCACGTACTTCACGCTGCACCGGGGCACGGGCCCCACCGACTCCCTCTTCACCAATCCGGATTCCATAATCGCGCACTCCCTGCTGGTGTTGCCATTCGTGAACCTCAGTGCCGACACCAGCGACCAGTACCTGGCCGAGGGCATTACCAGTGAACTGGTAAGTGCCCTGGTGCGCATTCCGGGCCTGCGGGTGGCGGCCAAGCTGGGCCAGGCGAACGGCACCGAGCCGTATCGCACCGAGCAGGAACTTGGCGTCATGTACAAGGTGGGCTTCGTGCTGGAGGGCACGGTCCAGCAGGATGGCGAACGCCTGCGGATCACGGCGCGCCTGGTGAATACTGCCGATGGCTTCTCGGTATGGTCCGACGTGTTCGAGAAGACCATGCAGGATGTGTTCGCCGTGCAGCAGGACATTGCCACGTCCATCGCGGGCGCCCTCACGCCAAAGCTCGCCGCGCGTACGCCGCAGATCCTGGCCGAGCGTGGCACCGCGGACGACACCGCGTATGAAGCCTTCACCCGCGCCACCGGGTTCCTCACGCATCGCGGCGGGCGCGGACTGCATCGGGCCATCTCGACGTTGAACTACGCCATTGGGCGCGACTCCACCTTTGCCCGCGCCTACGCGGCCGCCGCGCGCGCGTATTCGCTTCTCCCCGAGTACGACCACACCGCGCCCGATTCGAGCGTGGCACGGGGCATTGCATTGGCGTCGCGCGCCATCGCGCTCGACAGCACGCTCGCCGATGCCTTCGCGGCCCGCGGGGCCCTGTACACTCTCAGCTTCCGCTGGGGCGACGGGGAACGCGACTTCCGCAAGGCCATCTCGCTGAATCCACGCGATGCCAGCTCCCACCAGGCACTGGGCGAAAACCTGCTGGTGCAGGGTCGGGTGCGCGCGGCGCTGGGCGAGCTGCGTCGCGCCACCGAGCTCGACCAGACTTCCGCGGACGCCCTGGCCAGCTACGCCGTAGCGCTCGGTGTCGCCGGCAACGACACGACCGCACTGGCCACCGCGCGCCGGGCCGTGGCCCTCGATTCCACCGCCTTTGCGACGCAACTTGCGCTGGGCACCGTGCAGGTCTACGCCGGGCGCCCGGATTCGGCGCTGGCCCCGCTGGTGTCCGCCGCGGCGGTGAGCGGCTTCCGGCAATCGCCATCGCCAGCGGTCCAGGCCATGCTCGCGTACGCGTACGCGCGGTTGCGCGACGGCACGCGCGCCGCGGCGCTCGTCAAGTCGGCTGCCACCGCGGGCGGCCCGGACGCGCACATGGTGGCCGCGTACGCCGCGCTGGGCAGCGGCAACTCCAAGGCGGCGCTGGCCGCCCTGGACAGCGCGGCCAGCGCGCATGCCCCGCTGCTGAGCACCGAGCCGCTGGGGGCGCCGATCTTTGCGGCGGTGCGCGAGGAACCCGGGTTCCAGCAACTCATGCAGACCCTCGGCCTCAGCGCACCCACGGCGCGCACCACGCCGTCACGCTAGTCAATTGCGCCACCGGCTGGCACTGGCGCGCGCGGTGACCACCGCCAGATTTGGCGGATGACCATTCTTGTGTTCGCCGCGCTGGTGGCGGCCGGCGCCGTGTGCGCCGGCCTGCTCGGCGCCCTCACGGGCCTGGGCGGCGGGCTGATCATCGTCCCGATGCTCACGCTCCTCTTTCACGTGGACATCCGGTATGCCATTGGCGCGTCGCTCGTGTCCGTCATCGCCACGTCGTCGGGCGCGGCGGCCGCGTACGTGCGTGAAGGATTCACGAATGTGCGCGTGGGCATCCTGCTCGAGACCGGCACCACCATCGGGGCCCTGGTGGGGGCGTTGATCTCCGGGTTCGTCCCCACCGGCGCGCTGGCCGTGATGTTCGGACTCGTGCTGCTCTGGTCGGCCGCGAACACCCTGCGGCCGCAGCCCGAGCATGTGCTGGCGGAGGAACCCGACCGCTGGGCGCGCGTCTTCCGGCTCGATTCGACCTATCCCACCTCGCGCGGGCTGCAGCGCTACTCCGTGCAGGGCGTCCCCGGCGGCGTCTCGCTCATGTTCGTGGCGGGCATCCTGTCGGCGCTGCTGGGCATTGGCTCGGGCATCATCAAGGTGCTGGCCATGGACCACGTGATGAAGCTGCCGTTCAAGGTCTCCACCACCACCAGCAACTTCATGATCGGCGTGACGGCCGCCGCCAGCGCCGGCATCTACCTGCATGAAGGTCGTATTGATCCGACCATAGCATTTCCAGTAATGATCGGCGTGCTGGTGGGGGCGCTGGCAGGCGCGCGGCTGCTCACGCGTGCCCCCACCGCCGTGCTCCGCCGGCTGTTCGTCGCGGTGGTGCTGGTCATGGCCGTCGAGATGCTGTACAAGGGCTTTACGGGAGGCGTATGAAGCCACGCACCCAGCGCTGGACCGACCAGCAGGTGGACCAGGTGATTGGCCGGCTGCTGCAATTCGGCGTGCTGCTGGCCGCCACGGTCACGCTCATCGGCGGCCTGCTGTACCTGATGCACCATGGCGCCGAACCGGCCGCGTTCTCCAGCTTCCGCGGGACCGCCGGGGGACTCACGAGCCTCACCGGCATCGCGCACGGCGTGGCGGCGGGGCAACGGGCGGCGTTCGTGCAGGCCGGGCTCGTGCTCCTGATCCTCACGCCGATGGCGCGCGTGGCGCTGACCCTTGGTGCTTTCCTCATCCAGCGCGACCGGCTCTACGTGGTACTCACGACCATCGTGCTGGCGGTCCTGGTGTACGGCCTGTTCTGGGTGTGAGCGCCGGGCCGCCGGGCCCACTTGTGATCGGATAGTGGCGCGGCGAGTTTCCTGAGTCCGCTCCCGGTACGCGACCGGGCCCACCTCAGGGGTCTTCCCGCCCACCCTGGACCAGGAGCCGCTCGTGGGAACCACGCAAGGCCTGCTGCTCGTGGTCATCGCCGGCGCCGCGTTCTTCGGATCCCGCATCGCATTCGGATGGATGGGGCGACGGTGGGCCGTGGTGTCGGGCGCCGAATACCTGCTGCTCGGCGTGGTGCTCGGCCCGCACGTCTCCGGACTGGTCTCCAGCGAGACGCTCGACTCCTTTGCCCCGTTCACGTCGCTGGCCATCGGGTGGATTGGCGCGCAGATCGGCGCGCGGCTCATCCTGCCCACGCTGATCCGCACGCCGGCGCGCTTCTACCGCGTGGCCGTGGTGGAGGCGCTGCTCACGGTCACCGCCATCAGCGGTCTCATGACCGTGGCGCTCATGTGGGCCATGTCGCTGCCGTGGGAGGTGGCCCTGATGCCGGCCCTGGCGATGGGCGCCATTGCCGTCGTGGCCAGCGAGGGCAGCGTACGCGTGGCGGGCGAGTCCATGCCGGACCGCGGACCGGTGCTGCGCCAGCTCGAAGTCTCCACGGTGACCAGCAACGTCGTGGCCATTGCCGTGGTGAGCTTCATCCTGGCCTGGAACCACGTAATGCCCGACGGCGCCCGCCGCGCGCCCACGACCACCGAATGGATCGTCATCAACACCGGCGTCGGCGTGGTGGGGGGCACGCTCTTCCACCTGTTCCTGGGCGACGACATCAGCTCCGACCGGCTGTTCATCTCCATGTCGGGCGCGCTCATCCTGGTGAGCGGCGCGGCTGAATTCATCCGCGTCTCCCCGCTGCTGGCCACGCTCTGGTTCGGGGCCGTGCTCTCCAACACCACGCTGCGGCCCGCGCGCATCATCGCCGCGCTGGATCGCGTGCAGCGACCGCTGTACTTCCTGCTGCTCATCTTTGGCGGCGCCAACTGGCACCCGGGAGTCCACGGGTGGGTGCTGCCCGTCGCGCTCTTTCTCGTGGCGCACATCGGCGTGCGCGTGGGGGCCGGGCGGCTGTCCGCCCGGCTGGACGGCGCCCTGGGCAGCCTCGGACCGCAGTGGGGCTGGGGGCTGGTGGGTCAGGGTGGCCTCACCATCGCGATCGCGCTGAGCTACGTGTTCCAGGATCGGCTGCCGCTGCCGAACGTGGTGCTCACCGCCGCCATCTGCTCCATGCTGCTCACCGAGGCGCAGTCCGCCCGGCTCATCCAGACGCTGTTGCGGCTGCGGCTGGCGCCGCGGCCCGGCGTCCACGCCGAGGACGCCTGATGCGACGCCTCGTGGTGCTCGTGCTGCTGCTGGCCGGCATGCAGCTGATCCTCCCCCTGGGGATTCCCGGGCACGGATCGGAGTTGCTGCTCACCTTTGGGTTCCTCATCATTGCCGCGTACAGCGCGGGTGAGCTCGCGGCCACGTTCCGGTTGCCGCGCATCATCGGCTACCTGGTAAGCGGGGTACTGTTTGGGCCGCACGTGCTGGGCGTGGCGCCCGCGGCCGTGGTGCACGACCTCACGCCGGTGAGCCAGCTTGCCATTGCCCTCATTGCGTTCCTGGCCGGCGCCGAGTTGCGCTGGCCCGAGGTGCGCGAGCGGGGGCGGGCCATGCTCACCATCACGCTGGCCGAGCTGATCGTGGACTTCGTGCTGCTGGCGGGCTTCCTGGCCCTGGTGGGCTCGCGGCTGCCCTTCATGCGGGGTGATACGCGAACGGTCATAGCCATCGGCGCGCTGTTCGCGGCCATCACCATCTCGCATTCGCCCGCGGTCACGCTGGCCCTGCTCAACGAGACCCGCGCCACCGGGCCCGTGGCCCGCACCACCCTGGGCGTCGTCCTGCTCTCGGACGTGGTGGTGGTGCTGCTGTTCAGCGCCGTGCTCGCGCTGGCGCGCGCCGCCATCCCCACGCAAGGCGTGGCCGGCGTGGGCCTGGGCGGTACCATCTGGGAGATCCTGGGCGCGGTGGTGGTGGGCAGCGTCATCGGGATTGCCGTGCTGGGCTACCTGCACGTGGTGTCGCGAGAACTGTTCCTCTTTGCCGTGGTGGTCGCCTTCCTGGGCATGGTGGTGGCCAGGCTGGCGCATGTGGAAACACTGCTGACGCTGCTCACCGCGGGATTTGTCACCGAGAACTTTTCGCCCCCCGGGCGCGCAGAGGCCTTCCGGGACGCCATGGAGCGGTCGGCCGCCCCGGTGTTCGTGGTGTTCTTCGCGCTGGCCGGGGCGGACATCGTGCTGGCCGACCTGGGGCACCTGTGGATCTTCGTGCTGCCCATTGTCGCCGTGCGCGTGATCGGCATTCGCGTGGGCACCGCGCTGGGGGTCAGGATCTCCAGGGCGCCGGCCGAGGTGGGTCCCGTGTGGATGGGACTCGTCTCGCAGTCCGGCGTGGCCATCGGGCTGGTGGCAGTGCTGGCGCAGGCCTATCCGGAACATGGCGACGCGCTGCGCACCGTCTTCCTGGCGGTGGTGGCGTGCAACACGCTGCTTGGGGCCATCATGTTCCGGTCGGCGCTGGGGCGGGCGGGTGAAATCGTGGAGCCGCATACGGGTGTGAAGGTGGGGGAGCCGGGGTGAGGTGAACCTCGCGGGCATGCACCAGACGCAGCGCAGGACCCCGGCTGCCCTGCTCGGCAACTCCCGGGGTCCTGCGTCCCGCTGTTCCGTGCGTGTGCGAGTGGTCAGTGATGGATGGCCACGGCGTGCGCGTGCCCGTCAATCACCAGGTTGAACTTCACCTCCACCTGGTCGCCCGTCCTCAACATGCCCAGCATCGCGGTGGGCGGCTTGACGTCATAGGCGGTCATCAGGATTGGCACCGTCCCCGTGGCCACCACGCTCCCGTCCTTCTGGCGCTCGGCCTCTACCTGGAAGTCAATGGGCTTCTCCACGCCGGCCACCGTCAGCCGCCCCGTGGCATGCAGCGTGAAGCTGTCCGGCGTCTCACCGCTGGTGGTGAAGCTCGCCAGGATGTAGCTGATCTCCGGATCCTGGTCGGCCTTCAGGGCCTTCTGGAGCCGACCGTCCATGCCGCCGTGGTCGCACTTGATCTCCTTGACCGGAACCTTGACCTCCACCCGCCGGAGTGCACCTGGCACGGCGGTGGCCAGATCGGTCGCGGTGGAATCCACGAACACAGATGCATCGAGCGTCGTGGCCTTGCAGCTCCAGCCGTGCAGGTTGGAGGTGCCTTCTATCCAGAGCTGGCTTTCCGGCGCCACGGGAATCCGGACCGTCTCCTGGGCGCCCGCGGTGGCGGCCGCGACGGCCAGCAGCGCAAAGCTGAAGAATCTCATTTTGAGCATGTGTACCTCCCGGCAAGGATCTTTGCCCTGCCATCCAGTTTGATGCAGGCCGGCGCGTAGTCGCGGGTCATTTGACCGCGCCCCTCAGAACGCCACGCCGGCGCTGACCATGAATCCCTTGAAGTGGCCACCCGCGCGGATGTCCGTCGCGGGAAAGTCGTGGTATTTCTGGTCCACCCATTCCAGCTTGGCCAGGAGGTTCTGGGTCACGTACCACCCGCCGCCCACCTGGTAGCGATCGACGCTGACGTCGTTGGCAATCCCCGCCAGCCGGCCGCTGAACGTGTCATACCGGCCGGCCAGGTAGAGCTGGTCGTTCGCCAGGCGATAGACGCCCTCGTACACCTGCTGCTGGATGTGGCGATCCACCGGCTCCGTCGGCCCGTTGTTCCCCTGCGCCCATTCGAACTGTCCGAAGAATTCCGCGTTACCATACTTCACGAATGGGTTGATCACCTGGCCCTGGATCTTGCTGGAAAAGGGATTGCGGATCCTCCCGCTCCACGCGTTCGATGACTCAGTGGACGTGGTGTTCTCCATGATGTCGTAGTACACACTGCCGGCGCGGTCGCCGCCATAGAGCGACTGGTTGGTGCTGCGCGCCTGCGTGATGGCCGATCCGGTCAGGCGGACCCGGAGGTCCGGGTCAACCTGGCGGTCGAACCCGACCTTGCCGTAGAACGCCGGGGCGCGCTTGTCCGGGGACAGGACCATGCCGTGGATCTCGCCGTTCGTCAGCCCCGCCATGCCAAGCCAGGACCCCTTCCGGAGATAGACCTCGGCCCCGATCTCGGTGGTGAACGCATCCAGGATGTAGTTGCCCACGAGCGGGTTGTACAGCGCCTGGCCGTTGTCCGTGCGACGGAAATGGCCGTCGCCGTAGTTCATCTCGAACTCTCCGACTTTCACCGTGGTGTACTTCATGACGCGATCCAGCGTCGCGTTGTTGAACGGCGACGCGTCAATCAGGATGTACCCGTCCTTCACCCACGTCTCGTTGTGGTGCCGGGCGGAGAGGTAGCTCGTCATGGCCACCCGGATGCCCTTGGCGAGCTGCGCGTCCAGGTACAGGTTGGCCACGGCGTTGTTGAATCCGTGTCCGACCGTGATGAGCTGATTGGCATCCGTGGTCACGCCACCGACGGTCACCATCCGGGGCGCCGCGGTGTTCTCGTGCTGCAGCGCCTGGAAGTCCTGGCGGAATGCGGCACCGATGTTGACGCGCGGACCGGTGAACGACACCGTGTCCTGCTTGGGAGGTTCGAACATATTCACGCCCCGCTGGTCCACCGGGCGGGCGTGCTGGAGCGTGATGGGCAGTTGGGCGCTCAGGGCCGGGCCGGCAACGGCCAGCGCCGCGAGCACCAGACGAATGGGGTAGCGCATATTTGGGCTCCTTGTTGGGCCGGCATGCTGGGACCACCAGCCGGCACAGACAGGTTACCCCGCCCGGGTGCGCCGATCAGTCGGGCAACGCGAGGCACTTTCTGCCCGATTCCCTGAGGAATGCTGTCAGGCAACGACCCGAATGCCGTCAGGGAAATCACCTCGCCATGGCGCGGGGGCCCGTGACGGGCTGCGCACGGCGAATGCGGCGGATGTGGCACACCCGCCGGTGGTACTGATAGATTGCAGGCGCCGAGGAGCGCGGACCCGGTAGCTCAACTGGTAGAGCAACGGACTTTTAATCCGTAGGTCGCGGGTTCGAGACCCGCCCGGGTCACTTCCCCCCCCTCGCGCCGCAAGGTTCAGAACCACCGGTCCACGGACTAACTTGGCTTCGTGCACCGTCGCCGCTCGTTCCGCGTGCTGGGGCTCTCGATGGCCCTCTGGTTCCTGGCCCTGTTTTCGGGGGTGGGCGGCCTCGACGTGTGCCCCATGGACCAGGCCATGGACGCCGCCGTGGCGGTGTTCCGCGCCAACCTTGCCACGCCGCATGTGCGGGTGCTCCAGTCGGCGCCGGATGGCCCGCTCGGCACACTCCCCGCCATGCCCATGCTCTGCTCGTGCATCGGCACGTGTACCGGAAGTCCGATGGCGAGCCTCCCTGCCCTGTCGGACGTGCCGATCGTCATGCCGCCGGTGGCGAGCACGGCGGGCGCCGTCGAGCAGCCGGCCGGGGCGCTGCCGCCGCCGGATCCGTTCATCCTCCCTCCGGCCAACGGGCCGCCACCGCTCCACACCAGCTAGCCCTCTGACGCCCGCCACGGGCGTCCCCGCGCGCGGAATGGCCGAGCGCGGGGGATGGCATTTGATGTGGAGTTCCGATGGTCCGTACGATTCTCGCGCTCGCGCTGGCCGCGAGTCCGGCCGTGCTGCTCGCGCAGCAGTCCCGGCAGCACGCCGACACCACCGCGCGCACCGACACCACGCAGCAGGATGTGCACAGCCTCAGTGCCGTGAACATCGTCGCCGCCCCCATCGACCGGGCGCAGCCACTGAACGTCACGCACGTCTCGGCCTCCATGATCAGCAACCTGCCGGTCAACAGCACCTGGGACCTGCTGCGCCAGGCCGCCGGGATCGAAGTACACCAGCAGGGCCAGGGACCGGGATTTGCGTCCGACGCGTCGCTCCGCGGGTTCAGCTCGGACCACAGCACGGACATCGCGCTCTGGGTTGACGGGGTACCCGTCAACGAACCGATCAATGGCCACGCCGAAGGCTATAACGATTTCAGTGAGATCTTCTCGGGCGCCGTGCAGGACATTGACGTGATCCGCGGACCCACCAGCCCGCTGTTCGGCAACTTCGCCATGGGCGGCGTGGTGAATGTGCATACCGTCGACCGGATGGACGGCTCGGAGGCAACGGCGCGCGTGGGAACGTACGGTCGCGTCGAGGGCACCATCATGACCGGCTTCGACCATGGCATCCGCGGCGGCGGGGTGTTCGGCGTACACTACGAACACGGGGACGGGTTCCGTCCCAACGCCGGCCACGACCTGCTGCAGGCGCACGCGCGGGTGGTGCATGAACTGGCCCACGGATGGTCCGTGGATGCCGGTACTGAACTGTACGGCGCCGGATGGAACTCACCGGGCTTCCTGGGTGGTGGGGAGTTCGCGCAGCACCAGTACGACATTGTGTCCAACCCCAGCGACGGTGGCTTCAAGCGGCGCGCGCAGGAGCGCGTGAGCCTGCAGCACCGCAGTGGGTCGCGCCGATGGCGCACCACGGCCTACGGAACCCAGGGACGGTGGCAGCTCTATCTCACGATCCCGCCGGCGGGAGGGCGCTTCGAGGGCACCGGCAGCCAGACGGAAGAGGAGGACGCCCGATATGGCGTGGGCCTGACGAGCGCACTCACGTGGGAACTGCCGAAGGGCGAAGTGACCGTGGGCACACAGGACCGCTGGAACCACGCGCACTATGAGAACTACTTCACCACTGATCGGAGTCGCGACTCGGTGAACGCGCTCATACGCGCGCGTCAGGGGTCAGCGGCGCTCTTCCTGGCCTCCCACGCCAACCTCAGCAGCCGCCTGCGGCTGGACGTTGGCGCGCGGGCCGACCTCTTTGGGACCACCTCCCAGCTTCCGCTGGCGGGCCGCCTCACTGGCGGCACCGGCGTCTTCTCCCCAAAGCTCGGCGCCAGCTACCGACTGGGGGCCGGCTGGTCCGCCTACGCTGACTGGGCACGGGGCTTCCGCTCCACGGACGGCGTGATCGACGATCCGTCGCTCCCCCTGATCACCGCATGGGACTACGAGGGCGGATTCAAGCTGAACCGGGCTGGTGTGAGCGGCACGGCTACGCTCTTCCGCATGGATGTGAGCAATGAGCAGACGTACAATCCGCTGTCTGGCGAGTCCAACAACGGCGGATCCAGCCGGCGCCAGGGGCTGGAGGTGTCGTGGTCGGCGTTGGTGTCGCCGGCAGTCTTCTGGACCGGCAATTGGACCTTCAACGACGCGCGCTATACGCACCTCACCATCGTCGCGGAAGACAACAGCGTCCCAACCACGGTGGACGGAGCGCGCGTGTACAACACGGCGAAGTACGTCGGTACATCCGCCGTGCGGCTCGCGCCGGCGACGTCACCCGTCACCATCACCATCGGCGGCAACTGGGTGGGGCCCTATTCCCCATTCGACGAGCCGGGGGTCGTGCTCGGTGCGTACGGGCTGATGCACGTCAGCGCTTCATTCCCCATCGGTGGCGCACACCTGGCCATCGGCATCCGGAACCTGCTCGACCGGGCGTATCCCGAGCTTGTCGCGGGTGGGCTCGTCTCCCCTGGGGAGCCACGGACGGTATTCGTTCAGGTGCGTCGCGGATTCTGACGATTGGGCACACGTCTCGGGCGTCCGCCAGAGCCTATGGCGTTGCGCGCTCTATTGTCCCGCAGGCAAGCGGAAGCGTGATCTGCGCCGGGATGGGGCCGAGCGTCGCCACGGTGGATGCCAGGTGGGTGTCGGCCGGCACGGTATGGACGTACACGACTCGCTTGGCAAGGTCCAGCTTCTGCCCGGGGTAGGCCTTGGCCATGGCCGCATTCATGGCGGCCAATGAGACCGTCTCCTGATACGTGTAGTTCCCCTCGGCGTCTGCCTTGGGATAGGTGCCGTGGGCGATGTCCAGGCTGACCGGGTCCGTAATGAACGGGACCATCGTCACCCCGGAGGCCTTGCTCGTTTCCATCAGGTCAACGACGCCGTCGTGGTTGGCATCCACCCCGGCTCCAGGACAGGTGGCCGCTCGCCCATCCTTGAACCCATGGATGTGCTGCCAGTGGACGATGTTGGGGACAGTCCCGTGGACCGTGATGGCGATCGTGAGCCGATCCCCCTGGATCGTGAAGCGCGCCTCTCCCGTCGTGCGGGATCCCGCGAGCTTGCTGTTCATGGGGTGAAGGTGGGCTACGTAAACAACCGGGGCGGGCATCGTGTGCGCGTGGCCTGCGGTCGCGCTCAACGCAAGTGCACCAATGATGAGCGCGGGCATGCAAGCATCCTGGATTTTCATCGATCCTCCGGGCGGGAGTGGCGAGCCAGCCAGCACGGCCGATAATGGCGTTCCACCGGACAGCTGTCAATTCCGGCACTCGCGCGTGTCCGATCGGCGGCCGGCGTTCAGCCTTTCGCGAACAGCTCCGGCCGCTCCTCGGGCAGGAAACTCCTCCGGACGGACGCGAGACTCGCCGTCGAAACGACACGCCGACCCCCTGGCTCAACCCGCTAGTTGCCCGGGTGGCGTCGTCGGCCGTACGCTTCCGGGCCATCAGGCGCGCGTTGATCGCTGCCGCGAACGCGCCAAGAGGCGCGGTACTCTCGGGGGAGCCCGGAATGCAAGGCCAGCAGATACTAGGTCGGCGAGTCCTCCTTGCGGGACGTCTGGCGACGCGTGAACTGCGGATGGCCGAACGACGCCTGCATATCGCCTGCGGTCTAGGACGGTGGACAGGCGTTCGCCGCCTCCGCCGGGTCCAGAGTGGCAGGACCTGAGGCATTCGCCCAGCTAGCCGCTACACCGATGGCGACGCCCATAAGGGCCAGGGTGATTCGGTTCACAAGGACATATGCTTGCTGACGCCATAAGCTGATCGCCACACCCACTACGGCCAGTATCCGGACAAGCAACAATGGCGCGCGCGGCCCGACGCGGGGGCCGCCTGAGCGCATGGGCTTCCTAACGCTCCAACCCCACTTATCGACTCAGTACCCAATCAGGGCTTATGCACGTCAAGTCACGGCAGCACGACATCAAACGTGGGTGACACACGCAGAGAGTCCGGGATTAGGTTATTCTGATCCATGTATGGCCCCGCTGTAGCCGTAACGACGTATTGCATGCGCATGGGGCCGGCCACGGCTTCGGAATCGCTTGAAGTCAGGGGATGGTTGAAGGTGGCACGAAAGAATACAATGGAACTGAGCGAGTCGCCCGGAGCGAGCGCAACTCCTTCAACCGGAGCCACCAGCAAGCAGGCCTCACTACCTCGGTATGCAATACGCGCCGACACGGCATCCGGTCGAACAAGGGACACCCACAGCACATTGGAGGGTTCATCACACACGTGATGCACAAAAATGGTATCGGGTTGCACGTTGCGGAACGTCGAGCGAACACCCAGCAAATATTCGGAGGTCGCCCCCGACTGGTAGACCGCCGGAACTACGGTGGCCTCTACCGAAATCGGCACCTGATTCGAAGAGCGCGAGGGGGCCGTAGAACTCCCACAACCTGAGATCAAGAGGCCCATCCCTACTGCGCCCCAAAGATTGCGACGACGCGGAATCCGGAAACTCGCCAAGGTCACCCCGCCGTTGAAAACGGCCTCCGATGTTGCATTATCGCCATGAGACACGTGGACACGCCCCAAGATCTGAGCAAATGTTCGGATAAGCACTGAAAGTATAGAGCGTGTCAGTCGCGCCGTCGGGTCGTAGTGAGACGATTCCGACGAACGTGACCCGTTTTCCACCACTCTCCGTAAAAACGGGTCCGCCGCTGTCGCCATAGTCAGCAAGCCCTGACGTGATGGTTTGGCACTTCAATTCATACCCTGACAGGCCCGGGACCGGAGCTTCAAAGTTCACACACGATTCAGTCACGGTACCGGAATGCCAGCCCGTGACCGCACCCGTGTGGTCCAAGTGAACCCCTTCCCACGGCTGGTCATCGAAGTACTCCGTGACCCGACGGCTCGTGCTGTCCTT
>DASSOG010000033.1:0-6737 GCA_035700805.1 Gemmatimonadaceae bacterium
GCTCGAAACGCTGAGCGTTGGTCTACCTCGCACGTGACCTGGTAGATCATGCACGGGGGGCGAGAACAAAGAGGTCCACAGACTACTCCCCAGTAACCTGTCAGCGATGTTCGGATCAAATTGCGTGCCTCGACACCGGACAACCTCTTGACGCACTTGCTCTTCCGACAGGGCCGCACGGTAAGGCCGTTGCGTCGTCATTGCATCGATCGTGTCCGCAAACCGAATGATCCTGGCAGCGATTGGGATAGCGTCCCCGCTAAGCGCATCCGGGTACCCGGAGCCGTCCCAATTTTCATGATGGTGCCGAATCGATTCTACCAACTCCCGCAAGCGCGTCATAGTGGCGACCAGATTCGCCCCATCTACGGGGTGCTCCTGCATAATGCGCCATTCGCTATTGCTGAGTCGATCCGCCTTGCTGAGCAACGAACCATATTTTTCATATATCTTGCCAACGTCATGGAGTAGCGCCGCTCGGCTCACCCGTGCGATCTCACGAGCGGGGAGGCCGAGAGCACGCGCAATCGTAGTTGAGTACTGCTCGACACGACGGGAATGACCTGAAGTGTACGGATCGCGAGCCTCAATGGACTTCACCATCAATTCAAGCAGTTCTTGATTCGTGCGTTCGAGTTCGAGGTTCGTTCGGTGCAATTCCCGTAGACCGACCATTGGCACCCAAATGATGGCCGCGGCCATTGCCCCGTGCGCTGCGTACAACCACGCGAACAGAAAGACTATGGGACTGGCGAGTAGATCGAAGCCAATCGTCGAGAGTTTCAGCTCACGCCAAACATTTAGAGTGGACTCACCGTCGCCGATTGCAATGAACATGCTCACAACAAGATTGTTCACCGCAAACGACAGAGCATACGCACTCAGAGCAGCAAGCCCCATCGATTTTGTAAGCGCCGCGAAATTGTCATGCAGTGGAGTCGCCAGAAAGCTCTGACCCCCTAGGCCTTGATACGCCAGGATCGCCACGGTCAGGGTGAGGGCCTGCTGCGCGACATTGAGCACGGCCGCCTCAATGCGAATGCGCTGAGTCAGCTGTATCAGCAGCGCAACAATTGCCACAGCCAGAACCGACGTCCAATGCGGTGCAATTAGTGCGCTGGCCAGGTATGGAATAAACCCGATGGAGGCACGCGCTCCATGCGGCAGAAGGTACGCAAGCGTCTCGGCTACAATTGCGAAGGCGCTGAGCACGATGACCGCCGTCCTGATCTCTGCCGTCAGAGGCCCAGAACCCAAATAGAGTGCGTAGCCGGCCACGATTGAGACGGCTGCGACGACGAGAGCGAAGACCAACTGTCGATTGCGCATATTTGATGCTTTCTGGTGAGCCCCCTCTCCCCGCGTTAAGTAGCCCAGATCCATCCAACAAATGCGGATGAGACCACGCTCTTCACGTAGGTCATGTAGCGTCACCTCCCTTTTGCACTGAGTCACTGCGCTCCTCTGCAGTGCTTCACTAAGGTTGGCTCCGCTCAACTACTCGAGGAAAAAAACTCCTCCGCTCGCCTTCGCTTCACGAGGGAGGGGGTCACGTGTCGATTTTGTCTCCAGTTGGTCCGTGAGAACCCTCGGTTGCACCACCTTCACCGCTTGCCGCGCATCCATCCTGCCCTGCCGCCACGAGTCCGTTGGTCACCACTTCCCAGCGCCTCGCCGGCGGGTGTCACCGATCGCCAAACTCCACCCACCGATTCGTCGCATCCAGCACCGCCAGCACGGCGGCCGCCTCCACGCTCTCCTTCACCTCCGCGGTCCCGGTGAGCAGCACCGCCTCACGGTCAAAGCGCGCCGTCACGCCCGCCAGCACAAACTGCCGGTCAAACGCATCCACCTGACGGCACCCCTCCAACCCCAGGACGCCGGCGATGTCGGGCTCGCTCTGCCCAATGGCATGCAGCGCCGCCTTGGCGGCCAGCTCCACGCGAAGCCGAGGACTCTCCATCCCCTCCGCTTCACCCACGAAGGTCGCTTCCCCCTTGCGCAGGGTCACCCGACAGGTGACGCCCTGGCTGCGGCTGCGACGCACCTCAATGTCTTCGAAATAGAGCTGCCGACGCTTGGAACTGGCCTGCGGCTGCCCGGCGGTCTCGTGCACCACGACCTCGCCGCTCGACCGGCGCGCCGCCACCTCACCACTGGTCCGCGGCGCCGACTCGCGCGTGGTCGCCACCGAGATCTTCTTGTGGCTCACCCGCATCCCGAGCTGCGCCATCAACGCGCTCTCCACATTCCGCACGGTCGCTTTCGGCGGCAATTCGTCGGTCGTCAGCAGGTGGATTTCCTCCACTGACCCGTTGCTCCCAGCCACAATCCGCACCGAAATCACACCCTGCAACGTGCCGATCAACTCCTCGGCCTTGGCAATGGGCAATACGCTCCCGGCTATGGGAGACTGATCGTGCAATGGGGAGGAATTGGCGGACACGGCGGCGACGCTCCGAGGTCCGGATACGGACGATTGTGAGGGAGGGGACATGAGTCGCCGTTCACCTGCGCGACTCTATTTGTGCGACCGGCGTCGGTCCGCAATACAAGGGTTCCGGCGCCAATATTGGGACGATCAGCCCCTACGGCAAGTAATCCATTTCGGGCATTTTGTACTCCTTGATCTTCCGGTACAGGGTCCGCTCCCCTATGCCCAGCATTTCGGCGGCTTTTCGGCGGTTCCCCCGGGTCTCCCGCAGCGCGGCCTCGATCACCCGGCGCTCCACTTCAGCCATCTTCGTTCCCGTGGGGATCACTACCTCGTTGGGGGGCGCCGCCCCCTGGGCCTCGATCGCGCTGACGGCCGGCCCCCGCCCCCCGAACCCAGCCCCCATCCCGCCGACGTCCGCGTGCCCAGGCACCTCGCCCAGCCAGTCTCCAGCGCCGCGCTCCACCAGCCGCCCTGCCCGCCCGTCCAGCCGATGCCGCAGCTCCTCCACCTGCAGCTTCAGCTCGAGCAGGCTCCGCACGATGAACTCGGTCTCCGGGTCAGGGCCACTCCCGCCGGCGCCCAGGCCCATGGGCAGTCCCGGCACCCGCACGGGCAACAGCCGCGCCGTACCCCCGTCGCGAATCTGGCGCGGCAGGTCGTCCGGCTCGATCTCCCGCCCTGGCGCCAGCACCACCATGCTGTCCACCAGGTTGCGCAGCTCCCGCACGTTCCCAGGCCAGGGATAGTCCACCAGCAACTGCATGGCCTCCGCCGAGATCCCCACGAACTCCCGCCCATGCTCGCCTACAAATTCTCGTATGAACTGGCGGACGAGGTACGGGATGTCGCTCTTCCGCGCGCGGAGCGGCGGCAGGTAGATGTTGAGGACGCTCAACCGGTAGAAGAGGTCGCCGCGAAAACTCCCCTCCTCCACCTGCTCACGCAGCGCGCGGTTGGTGGCGGCCACCACCCGCACGTTGACCTTGATGGGCTGCGTGGCGCCCAGCCGCATCACCTCGCGGTCCTCCAGCACCCGCAACAGCTTCACCTGCGTCGCCGGCGGGATGTCGCCAATCTCATCCAGGAACAGGGTCCCGCCATGGGCCAGCTCCACCCGCCCGATCCGACGCTCGGCGGCCCCGGTAAACGCCCCCTTTTCATGCCCGAACAGCTCGCTCTCCAGCAGCGTTTCGGGAAGCGCGCCGACGTTGACGGCGATGAAGGCCTTGTTGCGTCGAGGGCTCAGCCGGTGCAGCGCGCGCGCCACGAGCTCCTTGCCGGTACCGCTCTCCCCCTCCACCAGTACCGTGCTGCTGACGGGCGCCATCTGCTCCACCTTCACCAGCACCTCGCGCAGCGGCTCGCTCTCACCCATGAGCCCCGTTTCCTGCTGCAGGCGGCGGCGCTCCAGCACGCGCTTCACCCCGGCCACCACCTCGTCCACGTCCACGGGCTTGCGGTACAGCTCCACGAAACCGGCGGCACGCAGCCGATCCAGTTGCACCGGGTCGTCGGTGGCGGCAAGGCCAACGCTGGAGACCCCGTTCCACAACTGATCCCTGACCACGGCCAGCGTCTGCGTATCGGTCAGGTCGCCGCTGAACACAATGACGGCCGGCTGCTCGCGCTTCAACGTGCCCCGCATGTCATCCAGCGGACTCACCACCGCCGTCCGGATGCCGTCGGCCTCCAGGACCTTGTTGACGCGGACCGCCGGCTCCACGTCGTTGAGGGTGATCAGGACGGTCATGCCTTGTCCGTGCACACCGCGCAGTGCACGTCCGGGTCACCGCGCACGGTCGCCACGGCATGGTCAATGATCGGCTCCAGGGCCTTGAGCCCGTCCTTCACCCCACCGGTGGAGCCTGGCAGGTTGACCACCAGCGTGCGCCCGCGCACGCCTGCGGTGGCGCGTGACAGCGCCGCCTGCGGAAATGCGACCAGCACACTCGCCCGCATCAGCTCGGCAAAGCCAGGCGCCTCACGCTCGATGACGGCGCGCGTGGCTTCGGGGGTCACGTCACGGGGACTCAGGCCCGTGCCGCCGGTGGTGAGCACCAGGTCCACCACGCCGCCGTCGCACCAGCGGAGCAGCGCGCGGACAATCTCATGCGAGTCGTCGGGCACCAGCGCGCGCTCGGCGAGCGTGTACCCGCGTGCCGAGGCCCAGGCGACGGCCGCGTCACCCGACGTGTCCTTGCGCTCGCCCCGCGAGCCCGCGTCGGACACCGTGAGCACTGCCACGCGCATGGTCACCGGTGCGAACCCTTGGCATAAAACGGCATCTTCACGATCGTCCCGGTGAGCCGCTTGCCGCGGATCTCCACTTCCAGCGTGTTGCCTGGCTTGGCATGGTCCGTGGGCACATAGGCCGTGCCGATCGCCAACCCGGTGCTGGCGCTCAGGGTGCCGCTGCGCACTTCGCCGCTGGGCTGCCCATTCACGAAAACCGGATAACCATGCCGCGGGAACGCGCGGTCGGCGATGGTGAAGCCCACCAGCTTCTTCGGGATACCGGCGGCCTTCTGCGCTTCCAGCGCGGCGCGCCCGGTGAAGTCGCCCTTCTTCATCTTCACGATCCAGCCCAGTCCGGCCTCAAGTGGCGTGACGGTGTCGTCAATGTCGTTGCCGTAGAGCGCCATCCCCATCTCCAGGCGCAGCGTATCCCGGCAGCCGAGTCCGGCCGGGGTGACCTTGCCGGACTGCATGAGCGCGTTCCAGACCGTGGCCGCGTGGGTGCCGTCGAAGTAGAGTTCAAAGCCGTCTTCGCCGGTGTACCCCGTGCGCGACACATACACCCTGGGCACCCCCGCCACCGTGCCCGTGGTGAAGTGGTAGTAGCCGATGGCTTCGAGGTCCACGTCAGTGAGCGGCTGGAGGATGGCCTGCGCCTCCGGCCCCTGGAGCGCCAGCAGGGCGACGGCGTCGCTGATGTCCTCGACCTTGGCGTCGAACTTCGATAATTGTTTGCTGATGTGCGCCAGGTCCTTGTCCTTGTTGGAGGCGTTCACCACCATGACCAGGTGATCGGCGCCGCGGTACACCAGGCAGTCGTCCTCAAAGGTGCCGCGCTCGTTGAGGATGCCGGAGTAGTGCACCTGCCCCACCTCCAGCGCCGCCACGTCGTTGGTCGTCACGTAGTTGACGAACTCCACCGCCTGGGGGCCGGTGACCTTGAACTCGCCCATATGGCTCACGTCAAAGAGCCCGCACTTCTGGCGCACCGCATGGTGCTCGGCGGTTATACCAGTGGGGTATTGCACCGGCATTTCAAAGCCCGCAAACGGCACCATCTTGGCGCCGAGTGCGACATGGATGTCGTGGAAGGGAGTGCGCTTGAGGGCCGTGGAAGCGGGAGCTGACATCGCCTGGGTCTCGGGTATGGGCTGCGGCCGCCCGGGAAGTCCGGCGCCGGTCCCCGTAATCTGCCAGCGTGGCAGTTGGAGGACAACCGGCCCGGGCCGTCGGCCCCCGCTCCCGCCCCTCTCCGCGCCCTGCCCGTCAAGCCGCCGCCGTCACAGCTCCTTGAGCGCGACCTCGACCTCAGCAGCGTGCCCCGCCGGCTTCACCTTCTCGAAGATCTTCGCGATCTTCCCCGCCGCATCGATGATGAAGGTGGTCCGCGCCACCCCCATGTATGTCCGTCCGTACATGGACTTCTCGGCCCAGACGCCATACTGCTCCGCCACCTTGTGGTCCACGTCGGCCAGCAGCGTAAACGGCAGGTCGAACTTCTTCTTGAACTTCTGATGGCTCTCCACGGAATCGGGGGAGATGCCGAGCACAACCGCCGAGGACGACTCGATGCGCGGAAAGGCGTCCCGGAATTCGCACGCCTCGGTGGTACAACCCGGCGTGTCGTCCTTGGGGTAGAAGTAAAGGACAACCGGCTTGCCCTTGAGGTCCTTGAGGGACAGCGGGCGACCGGCGTCGGTGTCGAGGGTGAAGGCGGGGGCTGCTTTTCCGACTGCAGGCATAAGTCCGAGGGTTGAGATGGACGGGTATACCTTGATAAGGTAGCGCGTTTTCGTGGCGATCAAGTCGCGCTGCGGACGCGCCAAGGGCAATTCGTTCGCCTCGCCCGTCAGCGGCTGGACTTGAGCCCGCCCAGCCACGCCACCACCGCGTCCGCAACACGCTCATCAGTGGGGCCCGGGTACCCGAAGGCCTCCGCCCCGGTCAAGCCCTGGGGCTGCCGCTTGAA
The DNA here is from genome assembly GCA_035700805.1 of Gemmatimonadaceae bacterium. GTDB lineage: Bacteria > Gemmatimonadota > Gemmatimonadetes > Gemmatimonadales > Gemmatimonadaceae > JAGWRI01. The sequence goes on from DASSOG010000033.1 coordinate 6,642, forward strand.
CATGTGCGACAACCCGTCGAGCAGGCGCAGTTCCGTGGGCCGGGCCGCCCGCACGTCGCGCAACCGCTGGGCGTGGTGCACGCCCAGGTTGGCATC
>DASSOG010000034.1:0-8452 GCA_035700805.1 Gemmatimonadaceae bacterium
TGACGACGTCCGCGCCCAGGTTGCGCTCAATCTCCATCACGCGCTCGGGCGTGAAGCGATGCCGCGACCCGTCCAGGTGACTCTGGAAGTCCGCGCCGTCCTCGTCCACGGTGCGCAGCGCCGCCAGCGAAAACACCTGAAAGCCGCCGGAGTCGGTGAGGATCGGCCCGTCCCATCCCATGAAGTGATGCAGGCCGCCCAGCGCACGTAAAGTGTCGTCGCCGGGGCGCAGGTGCAGGTGGTAGGCGTTCGCCAAAATCATCTGCGCGTTCATTGCGCGCAGGTCGTCGGGGTCCAGCCCCTTGACGGTGGCCAGGGTGCCCACGGCCATGAAGGCCGGCGTCTGCACCACGCCATGCGGCGTGGTGAACGTGCCGGCGCGCGCGGCGCCCGCCAAGTGATCAATGGAAAACCGAAACGGATCGGTGGGGCTCATTTGAACACCACCGCACCCCGCATCCGTCTGAACATATTCATATGATCGCCATGGCATCGCCATACGAATAGAACCGGTAGCCCCGCGCCACGGCCTCCTGGTATGCGTGCATGGTCAGATCGTAGCCCGCGAACGCGGCCACCAGCATGATCAGCGTGGAGCGGGGGAGGTGGAAGTTGGTGATGAGGCGATCCACCGCGCGAAAGCGATACGGCGGTCGGATGAAGATGTTCGTATCGCCGGACCCAACCTGCAGCGTGCCGTCCGGCGCTGCCGCGCTCTCCAGCGTGCGCACGGCAGTGGTGCCCACGGCCCACGTGCGGGCGCCGGCCGTACGCGCGGCATTCACGGTCGCGGCCGTCGCCTCATCCACGGAGTACCACTCCTCGTGCATATCGTGCTGCGCGGGATCCTCCACCTCAACGGGCTTGAAGGTGCCCGCCCCCACATGCAGCAGCACCTCGGCGCGCTTCACGCCACGGGCGGTCAGGGCATCCAGCAGCCGCTGGGTGAAGTGCAGGCCGGCCGTGGGGGCCGCCACCGAGCCCGGTTCCTGGGCATATACGGTCTGGTATCGCTCCCGGTCCGCCGGCTCGTCGGGGCGATCAATGTACGGCGGCAGGGGCACGTGTCCGTGGCGCTCGATGGCCGTTTCGGGCGTGTCGTCGGTGATCAGCCGGACTGTACGCGTGCCGCGGACCGTCACCATCGCGATCTCCACGTCAAACCCGGGCGCCACATGCACACGTCGTCCGGGCTTGAGCTTCGCCCCTGGCGACACCATGGCTTCCCACTCGTTGGCAGTCAGCGGCTTGAGCAGCAGCACTTCAGCGCGAGCCCCGGAATCCCGCGTGCCGAGCAGCCGCGCGCGCAGCACGCGGGAGCGGTTCAGTACCAGCACGTCGCCCGCCGGGATAAGCGTCTCCAGATCGGCGAACACGCGGTGCGAGATGGTGCCCGTCGCGCGGTCCACCACCATGAGTCGAGCGGCGTCGCGCGGTTCGACGGGGACGGAGGCGATGCGATCCGGCGGCAGGTGGAAGTCGAACGCCGAGGTGGGCAGGGAGGTCATCCCGCCCTACAGCAATTCTGTCTGCGGACCCTTGGGGCGCTCATACCCGAAGTGGTCGTACGCCTTGCCGGTGGCCACGCGCCCGCGGTTGGTGCGTTGCAGGAAGCCGTTCTGGACCAAAAAGGGTTCGAACACTTCCTCGATCGTGTTGGCGTCCTCACCCACGGCCGTGCCCAGGCTGGACAGCCCCACGGGGCCGCCCTCGAACTTCTCGATGATGGCCTTGAGGATGCGCGCGTCCATGTCGTCCAGCCCGAACTCATCCACGTCGATCATGCGTAGCAGCTCGGCGGCCACGGCACGGTCAATGGAGCCATTGGCGCGTACCTGCGCAAAGTCGCGCACGCGCCGCAGCAGCCGGTTGGCCACGCGCGGCGTGCCGCGGGAGCGGCGGGCGATTTCGCGCGCGCCGTCGCCGTCGCATTGCACGCCCAGCACGCTGGCGGAGCGAATGACAATCTGCTCCAGGTCCTCGGGCGGGTAGAAGTTGAGCCGTTCCACGATGCCAAAGCGTGCGCGCATGGGTGGGGTGAGCATGCCAAAGCGCGTGGTGGCGCCCACCAGCGTGAAGCGTTCCACCGGCATGGTGATGGTTTGCGCCTTGGGGCCCTCGGAGAGCCGGATCTCTATCTTGAAATCCTCCATGGCGGGGTAGAGGAATTCTTCGATGATGGGGCGCAGGCGGTGGATCTCGTCAATGAACAGGATGTCGCCGCGGCGCAGGTTGGTGAGCGTGCCCACCAGGTCGCCCGGTTTCTCCAGCGCGGGGCCGGACGTGGTGCGCACGTTCACGCCGAGTTCGCGCGCAATCAGCTCGGCCAGTGTGGTCTTGCCCAGGCCCGGCGGGCCGAAGAAGAGGGCGTGGTCCAGCGGTTCGCGCCGTGCGAGCGCGGCATCAATCCAGATGCGCAGGCTTTCCTTGACCTTCGTCTGGCCGATGAACTCTGAGAGTCGCTGGGGGCGGAGGGACAGCTCGACGACGGATTCGTCGGGGAGTTCTTCTGGTGTGGTGATTTCGGCGTGGGACATGGGGTGCGACAAGTGTACTGAGGGCGCAGGGTTCGGGACAGCGAGCGGGGTGCTCGGGGAATATGCCGAAGAGAGGCCGAAAATGTGAGGGTGTTGGTCAAACGGCACGACTGTCACGACGCTTGGCAGGGGCGGTCGGTCTGCACGCCGCACTGGCGGAGTTACTGCTACACCTTCACCCAGAGTGCCGGGACGTTGGAAGGCTCGCACCCCATCCGGGACTCGTGCGCCTGAATCATGCGGCGCCGCACACCCTGATAGGCTACCTCACTAGCGCTTCCATCCCGGCCCATTGTGGCGGACCAGACCGTCGCGAGAGCATTTGGCTATCAGGCACGCCTCCCAATCCTGGCACAAGTTCCCTCGCCGGGGGCTACCTGAGCCGGTATCTGGTCCTTGAAACTACGGGTCTGTTAGAAGAAGAGCAGATGGCGTACTGCGAGCCGTGCCAGCAACAATGGCAAAACTGAGTGCACCAAGAACGACCGCAAAGATAGCAGCAAGTCCAGTCGCCATGCCGAGCGTCGGGGGAGGCAGAAGTCCCACCGCTTGGTCAACACGGTTCCAAACCTGGGCCAGGATGGCGCCGCCAAGGACTCCCCATGCCCACACCGCCGCCGTTTCACCAAGCATCTGCGCGATGACTACGCGCGGCGGCGCGCCGAGCGCCATACGGACCCCAATCTCTCGACGTCGCCGAAGTACGTGATCACTGGTCAAAGATACGATTCCGATCATGACGTCGGCGATCGTAGTCAACGCAAAAATGGCAATCACAATTGCGATCGCGTTGATGACCGAGCGTTCTCGAACCAGTCGGGACTGTGCTGACTCAAGCTCGGCGACATGATAGTATGGCGCGTCGGTTTCGAGTAGCCGACGGACTTCCGGGATAAATGATGGAACATCGTGCGGCACCCTGACCAGGAGCCGCAGACCCGTCGTCGCCAAGTCGTGCGCGTCCGCGTAAATTACTGGTAGAGGGCCCTTTCCAGATGGGGCTCGTATTGGCAGGTCTTCCACCACTCCTAAGACTCTCAGCCACGGGCCCTCAGATTCTAGCCGCATTCGATGCCCTAAACTGCGATCATGGCCGAAGAGACGCTCGTACACCGAGCCGGACAAGATGACCCCGCCACCTTGGCCCTCACCGGCCTTAGGATATGCCCCGGGGCCACCATAAAGAAAGTGAATGCCCATCGCGGCGAAGTAACCAGGATCCACCTCGGCTAGGGCTGTCGGAGGAAGTAGGTGCACTACCGCCGAATCTGTCCAAACTGATCTTGGCCGGACCGGGAAGTTCGTTGGCAAAGTGCCTTCCGCCGCGGCGACGACGAAGCCCAGTTGACGAATCGCATTCAATAGTTGGCGCTTATTCTCAGCGCGACGCGATCCGGTCGGTACCAGTGTGGCCACCATCAGCTGGTTCGGTCGAAAGCGTTGCCAACCAGCACGCCGGCGGATGCTTGCGACAAGCAGGCCCATACTACAAAGGACGATTGCATATGAGATCGATACTTCAACGACGAGGAGTCGCCTGTAGAAGTGGCGTGTTTCGTGGTGGCGCACGCCGACGGCGCCGTTTGCTGACAGCGAGGTGAAACTGGTACGCAGAACGACGACGTAACCGGTGCATATCGATGCCACGGACACGAGTCCCACTGCCACGACGGTGATCACCCCTGCGACTCTCCAGGGCAAGGCGTGCCATTCTACCGGGATCCCTGTGATCCGCATCGAAAGGAACTTCGTGAGGGCTTCCGCCAAGAGAAGTCCAGCGACAACAGCAAACAGCGCGACGACGACGTGATCAACCAAGAGATTACGGATCAGACGCCACCGCGTAGCCCCAATCGCCATCTGACACGCAATGTCTCGCCTCCTCGCACTTGCACGAATGTGTTCGAATATCATAATATTCATAACACCGGCGAGAAGAACGAGACCCGCGCTCGCGACCAGAAAGTCCAGCAAGCTGGCCGTAGCGCCGTCGCGTGGTCCGAATCGCGCTCGGCGAGCGATGAGCCGTACATTTCCATGGCTCGGCACAGTCTCCCCGGAGCCACTGGTGGCCGTGAGTACACGCATTCGGTCGGCCTCACCGTACCGAGCGGCAAGACGATTGCAAGTGGCTTGGATGTCGCCGAAGTGAATGCCGCCGCGGACCCTGGCGATCACATTCGTCCATGTGCGTCCATTCTGTACCGGGCTACCGGTTGACGCATACAGGTCGGTGCCGCTCGGGAAGTCGACGCCCGCTGGCATAACACCCACGATTGCCATGAGGGCGGTGTCGGATCTCGCGCTGCTCAGGTTGACCCGAAAGACGCGTCCGATGACACCACTGTCAGCGCCGAAATGCGTCTGCCAATATCGATACGTCAGAATAAGGGCGGGAGGACCATCTGGACGATCATCCTGAGCGTCAAATGTCCGTCCGAGAAACGCATGTACTCCCAGAACGTTGAAGAACTCGTGAGGGACTACGGCCGTCATCGCGGGCTCAGAAAGCATGCTAAACGTCAGGCCTGCCGCAGGGTGCTGATACCACGCGACCGACTGAAATAGATTGCGTTCTTGCGCAAGGGCGGTTGCGAGGACGCGCGAAACCGGGTCGAAGGTGTTGTCCCTTATTGTTGCCCCCCTCTCAACGAATTCGATGAGCTCGCCAGGTCGCCGAAATGGGACAGGGGGCTGCAGGATCCGGTTGGCAAGCGAGCCGATGGTCGCTAGGAGCCCAACGGAGACTGAGAGGACGGCTAGCTGAGCGGCATAGTGATACGGATGCCGAGTGATAGCCCGCCTAGTTCTCCGGAATGCGTTCATATGGCGCTCTGGCCCGGGCAGTGTTGGGAAATGCGTGGAAGCGATGCCGGCGGACATGACCGGGCTCGGGGCGGGGGGAGCACGCGGAACCAATAGACGCACGTGCCCGAAAGTGAAGGCATTGGCGCCGGCATTGTAATCACGGTTTCGGTCCCGCCAGCCGCAATTGCATCGTCAAGGGAGCCGCACTGGAATGCGCTGCTACGCCGGTTTCGCGTGTGCCGATACCGTCCATTGCTATCGCATTCAGAACCGTCGATCAGAGTACTTCTGATCGACGGCCCGAACGACTGCCCTGAGAACGGTTTGCCTACTCTGAAAGCTCCCGAACTTGCGTTGCAGTAATGGGGAGATTGGACACGATCGAGTTCTGGCAACCGACCACTTGTAGCGCCGAGCGGCTTACATTCAACTCGACACGCCGATGCGTTGCCAAAAACCGTCGCAACCCGCCTATATCATTATGAGCCACGAGGGTCCAAACCTCTTGCATTTCCTTTGGGGTGAGTGGTTTCTGAGACAAATCCAACTCTTGAATCGGGTTGCACTCATGTGTCGGTTCGGGACAGTCATAACCACCACACCCGACGGGGCCGAACTCCTGATTGGCAGACATCGGCGTTTTCGGAATCTGATGAAAGTATTTAAGGCAGGTTGTGCACGAGTACAGGCAGTCGACTCCCGCGTGCGCGGCAATCCGCGCCTCGGTGATGCTCTGCGACGGCTGCGAGGCATCGACCAAAATCACATTCTCGGAAGTTGGTGCTGCGGCGGCTGAGACCGACGACGGCTGGCCACTCAGGGAAGTCTTGCCGAACCATGCCGCAGACGCCATGAGCGCGAGGGCTATTATCTTGGTCATTTCTTCTTCCTCCTGTACGGGTCAACGAGATCTTGCAGTCGCCAGATCTCAACCACTGCACTGCTGCTGTGGGGCGAAGGCACAACGTGCGCGATTTCAGAATCGTCAACAATGTACGGAAAGAACCCGTCTAGGCGTCGAGAAGCAGTCGCTCGCCCAGTCGTTGAGTCAATATCCTCGATCATCGTGTCTACGTACTTGTCGAAGTCTTCGACCGTTGCTACTCGCTTGCCGAAGCGGCCAACTCGCTGCTGAAGCCCGCTCTTCCAATGCCTTCCTGCGACAAGGCTAAGAACAAGCAGGTGCCCGTTCCTGCGCTCCCGCATAGCTACCACCTGCGGCAAAGGCGGCTCACTCATGGAAACCACCGTTGGGTACGGTGTGCGATCCGAAAACCATGAAGGGCGGTTGCGCAATTCGCCGATGATCTGCCCTTGGCTATCCCAGTGCCGTATCACGTGCCGGTCTTGGTCCACGCTCCAGAAGCCACCGGCTGCTGCGCGCGCGATCAATTCGGCCTGCAATGCGACATATCCGAGACTCATTGGGGTGCCAGGGCTCACAGACCGAAAAACCACCCCAGTGGAGGAAAGAAAATGCAAGGGGAAGCCGGCCTTCTCGCGGGTGGAAATTGACCCGCTTATGGCAATGTTCCCCCGAGTCGACCATGCCACGCTAACGCCGTGTTCCACGGTGACCTCAGCGGCACGAATGACGCGGCCAGTGGGATCCACGACAATTAGCCGCTGAAGATTCGGCTCGTAAAAAAGCAGGCTGTCGTTCTGCCCCAGGGCAATGAGCATTCCGGCTCCGAACGTTTCGATCCAGCTTGGCGCGTGGAGTTGCCCCGGTTTGGTGGAGTCCTCACTATTTGGGATGGAGGATCCACCATGGCCAGACGAAGGTACCCCCCGGAGTTCCGCCAGCAACTGGTTGAACTCGTGCGCGTAGGACGGACGCCGGAGTCCCTGGCGTCGGAGTTTGAACCGACGGCCCCGACCATTCGCCATTGGGTGGCCCAAGCGGCGCGGGATGCGGGCCACCGCGCCGACGGGCTGACGAGTGTCGAACGCGTTGAGATGCGCCAGCTACGCAAGGAGAACCGCCAGCTCAAGCTGGAGCGGGAGATTCTCTCAAAAGCCGCGGCCTGGTTCGCACGGGAGACCGGCACGATCCCCGACGGGTCTTCGGGTTCGTGAGGGATCACCAGGCCGTGTTCCCGGTCGCGACGATGTGCCGCGTCCTTCGGGTCTCTTCGAGTGGCTTCTACGCGTGGCGGGACCGCCCGCCCTGTGCCCGGGCCCGGCGTGATGCCGAGGTCCTGGGGCACCTGCGCCGGTTCCATGCCCGGTCGGACGGCACCTACGGGGCGCCCCGCCTGCTGGACGATTTGCGGGAGATCGCCATCCATGTCGGGCAGAAGCGGGTGGCGCGCCTGATGCGGCGCGCCCACTTGGCGGGCGTGAGCCGGCGCCGTGGGGTACGGACCACGCGGCGCGGGCCCGAGGCGCATGCCGCCGCGGATCTCGTGCAGCGGGACTTCACGGCGCACGCCGCCAATCAGCTCTGGGTGGCGGACATCACCTATGTGCCCACCTGGGAGGGGTTCCTTTATCTGGCGGTGGTGCTCGACGCCTGGAGTCGTCGCGTGGTGGGATGGGCGATGGCCCGGCACCTGAAGACGGACCTCGTCCTCGCGGCGCTCAACATGGCGAGCACCCAGCGCGAGCCGACCGGCGTCATTCACCATTCGGATCACGGATGCCAATACACGTCGCTGGCGTTCGGGCACCGCTGTCGGCAGCTGGGCGTCCGCCCCTCGCGCGGCACGGTGGGCGACGCGTACGACAACGCCATGGCCGAGAGCTTCTTTGCCACCCTGGAATGCGAGCGGCTCAATCGGCGCACCTACCGCACGCACGCCCAGGCCCGGCTGGACCTGTTCCAGTACATCGAAGGATGGTACAATCCGCATCGGCGGCACTCCGGGATTGGGAATCAGTCGCCGATCAGGTTCGAGCAATTGCAGGCTCAGGCCGCGTGAGATCCCAAGACGCCGCCTCTCCACGAAAGCGGGTCAACTCCAGAATTGGCGCAAAACGCAACCTTTTGGCGCGTTTGTGCACTATTCTACTCCGAAGACGAATACTACTATTGGCTGCACGTCTTCGCTGAATCGTAATCGATTGCGTCCATCCTACCACAGGGCCAACAAAACTAAAGGAGC
>DASSOG010000035.1:0-12464 GCA_035700805.1 Gemmatimonadaceae bacterium
GAATTGGCGCAAAACGCAACCTTTTGGCGCGTTTGTGCACTATTCTACTCCGAAGACGAATACTACTATTGGCTGCACGTCTTCGCTGAATCGTAATCGATTGCGTCCATCCTACCACAGGGCCAACAAAACTAAAGGAGCAGATCATGCTGAGACCAGCCCGCTTCGGCGTTCTTTTTCTTGCCCTGTCCTTGGCCGCATGCACCAATGATGTGGAACAGCCCACTCGTCCAGCATTAGCAGACTACGTAAGCGGCGACGCGGCGCTAGCGCTGCAACCGAATGGCCAGTTCAGGCTCGCCGGTCCTCTCCCAGGGGAGCTCCAGGAATCTGCGGCTGAAGCATTGGCGTATGCATATGTCCATACCGCTGGGCACTGGCTTAAGGGAACATGGGATTCCGAGCGTGGGTCCGGTTCGATTGATGTCGATGGACTCACGACTTGCGGCCGCGCATACCTTGCACACAGTCCGTATGCAGCCCTGCCCGCATCCGCATCGGAGGTAGCGCACCAGCGATACGGGGCTAAATGGCTCGTCACACTGTGTGGGCGAGACGGAGATCCGGAGGTAAGTGTAGCGATACCGGTGGGTGACACCTCACTGCACATCACCAAAGACCATGCGATCATTGGATTGGGTGCCGGCCACGTAACTTCTGTCGGCGTACCACCGAGCCTTGAGGTCCCGTCATCGCCGGAAGAAGCCGTGCGCGGCGTGGCCACAGCGACTGGCGACCGCGTGAGCGCAGTTCCTGAGCTGATCCTCCCTCCGCCGCGGTTCGTGCCCCAGCTGGCTAAATGGCGAATCACACTCACGTCCAACACCAGAGTAAAGCGAACGAGCGACCGCACCGTGCTCAACACAGCGATCCTGTACTTCGGATTCGGCGGCACGTGGCGTACCAGCGGCATGTTCACGGGTAACTCTCACCTGAGTACGACCCGCATTGTTCGCGATGCTGGCAATGGCAATGCGACGATTGCCCTTAGCATGCGCGACGGGTACGCCGACGTATTCGAGCTGGTAACGCCGGAGGGCCAATGAGTCGCGATCGACTCCCCCGCCTTGCGGTGCTCTCGGCTGTTCTCGTAGCCGCTGGGATAGTCGGAGTGGCGTGCAACGACGTCACAACTCCAGGCCATGGCGGCCGTAACACGGAGCACAGAGATTGCACCCCCGACTACAACAGCCCTTGGGGCGACAACAATTTTGGCTTGACCGTTACCGCTCCCCCTTGTCCTTTGGTAATCGCGTACGCAACGGATTGGGTCACGTATGCTGGCAGCGAAACGGCACCCTCGAACGTCATCGAGTTCAATGCGTACGGCGATCCGGAGACCTATTCAGATGCGGAGGTCGTAAAAGAAGCCGATTGGTCAAGTATCGCATCAGAACCTTTCGTTTACTTCGTCCGCTCCCCCTCCGACTCCAGTTTGTACTTGGCGCAATTTTCCATGACTGGGACACCGGGACTCTATCCCGATCCAGACACCCTGACCAAGATGTACGATAGCCTGGACACACAGGTCGCGTCCGCTAATACGCTCGGAACGCCCCACGCTTGGAAGCTCCTGCCTGGGCGTATTTCTTCGGTGAGCCAAGACCTGCTCGGCTCGACAGGTGTGAATGAAGGTGCCAGCGCGACGTGGCGTAGTTACCCAGACTGGGATACAACGGCCTACAAATACAAGTGGTTCGTGGATGGCAGTGAAGTCTCGGATGCCGCAACGTATACAACTTCGTTCGGCAGTGCCGGCACTCACACAATCGCCAACGTCGCCATTCGCGGTGACAATACCAGCGATTCGGTTGTCATGTCGATCAAGGCATTCGCCGCTGCAATCAATGGCCCCACAAGGGTACGACCATTCGTCGAGTGCTCATGGTATGGCTCCGCATCCGACGGGAGCTCGCCATACTCTTACCAATGGACCGGGGCGGCTCAGCATACGGGGCAGTATTTAACGTTTGAGAACGGCTCGAACAATGGCGAAGAATTCACGTTGACACTGTATATTACTGACCACGATGGTTACAAAATTGGTATTTCTCGCAATGTGCAAGTCAGTAGCTCGGCACCAATCTGTCCCGATTGAGTGCCGCAACGACTGCCGGGGACCATGACGGCCCGACGACCGCACGCCCGTGTTTAGCCGGAGCGCACGCGCCGGGCCCCGCAGGCTTGGAGTGAACCTGAACGCTTGGTGAACACGTGAGATGCCTTCGAGAGCGACCCGTCGGCATCCCGCCTTTTGCCACGCGCAGGCGGGCACTTCAGTTTCGCTCTTGAATGCCAAGCCCCATCTGCTGGCCGGCTGGTTCCTGAATTCCCGATACACGGCCCACGCCGTGAGCCTCAGAAACGAACCGCGTTCCCGGTGCGCACCCTGGCTGCCGCTGCTCGCGAGTGTCGCCGGCACCGCGCACCCCCAGGAAGTCCGTGACCGAGTGGTGGATCCCACAGGCAAGCCACTGGCCTTGGCACAGATCTACCTGTTGCCCAGCGCCCCCACGACCACCAGCGATTTCACGGGCGCGTACACCTTGAAAAGAGTGAGAGCCGGGACGGACACGCTGGTTACCCGCCGCATCGGTTTCCGCCCAGAAACCCTCGCCGTCCGGGTGCCACCGCAAGGCAGAGTGCTGACCATTCGGCTTACCGCAGCCCCCGCCGAGTTGCAACCGGTCACCACCCGTGCCCTGCAGCAGGATCTACCGCGCCGGTTCCACCGCATGAAGGTGCACACGGATTTCGTCGAAGAACCCTTCATTAGGGCGGAGACCAGATTCAAAAGGTGCAAGCCGCCGGTCGTGCTTACCTGGACGAAGGGCTTCAAACAACATCCGTGAGGTGGGTAGGTCGTCATGGCCTGAGTCCGAGGGTTTTGCCGGCCAGGTTCGCATTTGACACCCGGAAGGATCGGCGGCACCCTTCAGGGGAAGGAGGCATCCGATGCGGAGGAGCAAGTTCAGCCCGGAGCAAACTCTACAGGCGCCTCGGCGGGCGGAACTAGGAACCGTGGTCGGCGAAATCTGCCGCATGCTGGGGTTCCTGCTGATGCTTCCGCTCGGAGTCTTGCACGCACAGGAGCGCATCGAGGGTGTGGTACGCGACAGCGCGAGTGGCGCACCCATTGCCGGCGCAGTGGTAACCATCAGCGATAGCGCGGGACAGGCGCGCCGCCAGATCCTCACGGACGTGAACGGGAGGTTCTCCGTCACGGTTACCTCGGCATGGCCGGACCTTCGCGTCATCAAGATCGGGTTCACCCCGGTCGAGCTGACCGGCGACACGTGGCGCGGGAATCGCACCCTGAATATCCGAATGGCACCGTTTGCGTTCACACTGGAAGCGGTCAAGTCAACCACGTCCTCCAAGTGCCAAGGCAACCAGGACAATGGCAAAGCGGCCGCCGCACTCTGGGTGCAGGCCCGCTCGGCGCTCCTCGCGACGGTTGTCGCGCGGCGGTCGCTTCCGGCTACCGCGACGGTGGCCGAGTATCGCCGCGTGTTCGACACCACTGGCGTACGCCTTCTCGGCCAGTCCGTACACGGCGATTCTGGCGAGGCAAGGCGGCCATTTGGCGCGGTGGCCTCGGCACACATACTCGCGGGTACCGGTTATGTGTTGGACCATGACGACATGCGACAGTTTCTCGCGCCCGATGCGGACGTCATGCTCGACCCTGCTTTTGCTCGTGGCCACTGCTTCGGCGTGGTGGTCGGCACCGATGCACACCAAGGGGACGTCGGCCTTACCTTCCGGCCCGCCGAGCACAGCAACGCCGCTGTGGCGGACATCACGGGTACGCTTTGGATGACGATCACCCAGCCTCAACTGCGGTCTCTTTCCTTCAAGTATGTAAACATTGAAGAATCGGTGGAGAATGCCGGTGCCGGTGGCACGCTTTACTACCGGACGATGGGGAATGGAGTCGTGGCATTGACGACGTGGCGTCTGCTGCTCCCAGCGGTGGCGAAGTTTCGCGTCGGTTGGCGCGCCGCACCGATTGTGGGAGGCAATCCCGTGGTAAAGGTGGACGACGTCGGAGGGGTGCTCGTGCACGGGACGTGGCCTGACGGCAGCACCTATCAGGCACCGCTGGGAACACTCCTGGGCCGCGTTGTACGGGGACAATTTTCAAATGCATCACCGGCCGCCTGCATCCGTGTGTGGATTGACAGCACCTACTATTCCGCAACCACCGATTCGCTGGGTACCTTTCGCATTCGTGACGTACTCCCCGGCCGATACACGGTTCGGTATCGGGATCTCGCACTCACCACGTTTGGCGCCCGTGACGAAGCTATCGACGTCACCGTAAAGCCGGGAGATAACGCCCTGCCGTTGCGGCGTTTCTCCCCTCTCGGGGGATTGCGGATCGCTCGAGCGCACCGAGGGGGAAGTCAGGCTTCGCTCTCCTGCTCGGCGCCATGACGACGCCGGGCCGTGGGACTTAGCTCTGGGCGCCAACGTTCGCTACAACCTTTTCGGGGTCGCCCGGCTCGGTAAGAACGCGCCTTCCGATCACTCTGTCGCCTTTTGGGTACCGTTGGCGCAAATCACCCCCTTTTGGCGGGTACGGTCACTTGCCCGCCATGGCCTGCAGCCACTTGTTGCATCAGTCACAGCGGGTGTTCGGCTGGCCGGGCAGCGCTTGCTGGTGCCACGACAACTTACACGCCAAGGAGAATGATATGACTACCACAATGAAGCTGGCGCCGAAGGGCGGGCTCGTGCTGGCTCTCGGTCTGGTTTGGCGTGGTACGCAACCGTCAACGGCACAGGCGCAGGACGGGGTCTGCGGGGGGTGCGTGTACAATTGTCCGCTCGACATAAACCTCTACTGCTTCGAGAATTGCGGCAGTGCTAACGGCGGTCGCTGCGCACTGGTGGTAGGATGCGATGCCATGCTCGCAGTGGAATGCAACGCCATCCAGTAGAGCAAGAAGGAAAGCGATGGCGAATCGATGGGAAATGGCGATGTCCGGGACCTTGACCGTTGCGGCAATTGTGATCGCCGCCAGCATCGGGTATCGCACACTTGCACCTTCGAGGACCGCGGGGTCCACGACCAGCGGCGCGATGGATTCTGTACAGGATTGGCGCGACGGCTTGCGAAGTGGAATTCGCGATGGACCCGCGACAGCTCCCGTGACCATCATGGAACTCGCTGACTTGGAGTGTCCTGCATGCCTGGCATTTCAACCCACGGTGAACCGAATACGAAAGCAGTATCCGAACCAGGTCGCCGTCGTGTGGGTCAATTTCCCGTTGCCATACCATCGGTTCGCCATGGGTGCGGCTCGCGCAGCCGAATGCGCGGCAGCGTTGGGATCCTTTGGGCTGTGGCGGGATGCAGTATTCGAGCAGCAGGACTCTCTGGGGCTCAAGTCGTGGGGCACTTTTGCGGTGGCCGCCGGGATTGCCGATACCGGTACCATTGCCCAGTGTGCGCGCGACCCTGCGCCTGTCGCAGCAATTCAGGCCGGTCGGGACTTTGGCACCAACATTGGCTTGACGGGCACGCCCACCGTGATTATTAACGGGTGGAGATTTCGATCCACGCCGAATCCCGCCGAACTCAAGGCCGCCGTTGACGCGGAGCTACACCACCGCCGTCCGCCAGGTGCCGTGGCCGCCGGCAACTGATCCCGGAGGGTGAGATTGACATCGGCTTCGCGAATTGGGTGTTGCGTCGCGTTTTTCTTGCAGCCCGCGTTGGTCGCCCATGCCCAGGACATCCACGGTCGCGTGGTGGACCAGACGGGGGTGCCGATTGCCTTGGCGCAGGTGTACCTCTTACCAAAGGGGCCCGGAACGACCAGTGATTTCCGGGGTAGCTTCATCCTGCATGGAGTAGCGCAGGGAACGGACACCATCGCAGTCCGTCGCCTGGGGTTCCGTCCGGACACCATTGTCGTAAGTGTGCCGGCCGAAGGCGCCACCCTGACCGTCCAGCTCACCCCAAGCCCGATCGAGTTGCAGCCGGTCACGACAAGTGCCCTCCAAAAGGACTTGCCGCGTGTGTTCCACCGGATGCACGCGCACTTGGGCGGCGTAGCGTTCGGTACCGACTTGCGCAAGGAGTATCCGGGCATGGCCATTGATGATATCCTTGATGACGACTGGGATCTCCGGCGAAACGTGCACGCCGGCCAGGGGTACTGCCCGCCGCGCGCCGTCTTCATTGACGGGATCCCGATCGATCCATTTTCAAGAACACCTATTTCAGCCTACATCCCTTTGCGGGACATCACCGCCGTGGAAGCGTTTTCGTCCCCGGCTTTTGTCCAGGAACCGTTCATCCATGCCTCGCCCGGCTCATGCCAACCGATCATCCTGATCTGGTCCAGAGGCTACAAGGAAAAGCCCTGGGGCGGATAGCGCCGACCCTGCCATGAATCTCCGGAGCACACCGCTTTCCCGTTGCGGATTCTATCTGGCATTGCTCGCAAGCGCCGCCGGCACAACGCACGCCCAGGAAGTCCGCGGTCGAGTGGTGGACGCCAACGGGAAGCCCGTGGCTCTGGCACAGATCTACCTGTTGCCCAGCGGCCCCACGACCACCAGCGATTTTTCGGGCGCGTTCCTGCTCAAGGGCGTGAGTGTCGGCGCCAATTACCTAGCCATCCGCCGCCTCGGATACCGTCCAGACACCGTAGCTGTGCAGGTGCCGCAGCGCGACTCCATCCTGACCTTCCGGCTCACGACGATTCCCGCGACCCTGCAACCCGTCACCACCCGTGCCCTGCAGCAGGACCTGCCCCGCCTGTTTCACCGCATGAAGGTGCACCTTGGTGGAGTGGCGTTCGGCACGGACCTGCGCAAGCAGTATCCCCATATGGACGT
The DNA here is from genome assembly GCA_035700805.1 of Gemmatimonadaceae bacterium. Taxonomy (GTDB): domain Bacteria; phylum Gemmatimonadota; class Gemmatimonadetes; order Gemmatimonadales; family Gemmatimonadaceae; genus JAGWRI01. Next base: position 6,856 of record DASSOG010000035.1, read on the forward strand.
GGGGGATGTCATCAAATTCGACTGGGACCTCCGGCGATACGCCTACGCCCGCTTCCCCTACTGCCCGCCGGACGTCTACATTGACGGGGTCCTGATGGATACCACCGTCTCAACGCACATTGCAGATTTTGTACCGTTGCGGGATGTCGCCGCCATCGAGTCGTTTCGCGATCCGGCGTTCATACACGAGCCATTTCTCGCGGGACACTACCCACCCGGTGCCTGCACGCCCATCATCCTGATCTGGACGAAGGGCTTCAAGCAACATCCGTGGGGTGGGTAGGCCGCGCGTCGCGACGCCTGAGGGGAATCTCTCTCAGACCGCGACAGCCGCCGGTACCGGCCCGGCAGGCACGAGCTCCTTCCTTCCAAGATCCACGCGGAGGTTGAGACCCTCCAGTCCGTGTGCGCCCAACAGGACCATGTCTCCCGGTTCCGCGAACACCACCGCGGCCACCGCCGATCGTCCACCGGCAAACAGGTAGGCGAAGCCCACTTCCCGCTCGAGCACCCGACCATCGGCTGTCTCAAAGCGATCGGTCCGCGCAGGCTCCACGCCCAGTTCCTCCAGCACGACACGCGGCACCCAGTTGTACTCGCTGCCTGTGTCAACCATCACGTTGGCCAGCGTCCGCCGAGCGCGTGGGCTGGCGACGTGGGCAACCTCAAGGGACGTCCGGAAGATTCCCATGTCGTCAATCATGGATTCGCGCCTCGCGAGTGCGTCGCCGAAGTATCGCGGGAAGGACTATCCGAGCGCAACGTGGCCACCAGCCCGCCCGGCGGGGCGAGCATGGCCCTTCAGCGCAGTAGTCTTACTCTTGTGAGCAGTACTGTGGGGCGAACGTCATGAAGATCACAAGCAAGGGACGGGTCACGATCCCTGTCGAGGTGCGAGAACGCCTTGGCCTCCTGCCGAACACGGAAGTCGACATCGTGGTCGAGAATGGGCACGCGGTCATACGAAGGCGCTATCGGAGTCGGCGACATAGCACGCGGGTCATCAAGAGCCTCCGCGGCCGTGGAAGCGTGCCCATGACGACCGATGAGATCCTCGCCTTGACGCGCGGAGAATAGGCCGGGCGGTTTGGCGACGGATTGACTCCGACCCTTCCGGGCCGTCTCGTTATTCGGTATTTATTCGGGCATGTCCTACGTCTGTCTCTGGAGCCCCAGCTGGCCCGCCGGCGCGGCATTCCCCGCTGACCTGCTGACCGACCTGCTGCACCACACCCCCCGTGTGCGCGTGGGTAAGCAGGGCCGAGTGTGGGCCGACGCCCGCGGCCTCGACGCCCGCGCCCTGGCCATCGCCCTCGTGGACTCGGCCCACAATCACGGTTTTTCCAATGCCCATGCCGGCGCCGCCGCCACGGCCATTGCCGCCGAGCTCGCCGCCACGCAGCGGCGCGTGCCCTTCACCATCGTCACGCGCGGGCACGACCGCGAGTTCCTCGCGCCCTTTCCCATAGACGTGCTCGAACCCTCCACCCTGCTGGACAACATCCTGGACGGCACCGGCATCGAGACAGTGGGCGCCCTGGCCGCGCTGGACGCGGCGCTTGTGGAAACACGTATGGGCGCGGAGGGCGTGCGCCTCTGGCGGCTGGCCCGCGCCGATGACCATCGGCTGCTGTTCACCCAGCCGGTGCGCGCGCTGCCCAGCGCCACCGTGGAATGGGTGGACTACGCCTTGCGTGACGCCGAGCGATTGACTTTTGTGGTGAACGCGCAGGTGGGCACGGTCTGCGAACGGCTGGCGTCGGCCGGCCAGCGCGCGCGTGAACTGTCCCTGGTCTTTGCCCTGGCCAGCCACGACGACTTCACGCATCGCCTGCGCTCGGCGCGCCCCACCGCCAGCCAGAAGTCGTGGATGCGCCTGGTGCGCTCGGCGCTGGAGCGCATCACACTCCCCGATGCCGTGATGGGCGTGACCGTGCGCGTGGAGTCCGTGATTGGCAACGACGGCGTACAGGGCGACCTGTTCGACAAGGGCTTTGCCAGCGCCCCGCAGGTGGAGCGCACCGTGTCGCAGCTCATGGACGACCAGGGCGACGTGGTGCTCACGCCCGTCAACTCGGCGCATCCATTGGTAGACGCGCGCACCGAGTGGACGCGGGAGGATCCGGCGGTGGCGGCCGCCAGCGGCGAGCGCGGCGTGGCCAAGGCCCAGCGCGGCACCAGGCCCACGCCGCACCTCACCCTGCAACTCGTGACGCCGCCCCGGCGCGTGACGGTGACCACCGCCGAGCGGCGGGACCACCGTGTGCCCATTCGTTACCGGGATAACGGACAGTCATATGCTATTGCAGATGTCGCCGGTCCGGAGCGCGTGTCCGGCGGACAGTGGGAAGAGGGCGGACCTTACGCGCGGGAGTATTTCCGGTGCGTGCGGGAGGACGGTACGCTGGTGTGGCTGTATCGGGATGCGGCGCAGGAGAAGCCGTGGTTCCTGCATGGGTGGTGGGATTGACGCATGCCAGCTCGCCTCAGCGACCTGACCCACCCGCTCCCATCATCGGCAAGACCCCACCCGGCCGGCCAAAATGTGGCACTACCTGCGCCCCGTGTGCGGGCATCAGAAAACGCTGTTCTTTCGGCGACCAGAACAGGCAACCGCTTTCGTCGGGTGGCCGGCCCTGACAGAACGCATCGGCTTCCGCAAGCGCCGTGCGCCAGAGCTTCCTTCCAGCTACGAAGTCGAAGGGTTCGCGCAGGTCGAGTCGGGCAAAGTCGCCCGGCTGATATCGGCCCTGCCGCTGAAGCAGTTCCAACAGTGAAAGTGGCGTCAGGCCCGGGTCCTTTCCAACGGCGGCCCAGCACAGGGCACCGACGGGAAGAATGCGTTCGTGAATGAAGAGCATGTCCACAAAGTCGCGCGGCTCATCCCGCCCAACCAGTGCAAGAAGCTTATTCACCGCCAAATCCACAGGGTGCAGCAGCAACCCGCCCAGTGAGTCACGTACGAGCGGCATGAACCGCCACGCCGAATCGTGCGCCCAGTCAATGCGGGTGGACTCGTCCGCACGGGAAACGACGGCGCGTACGAATCCCGGCTGGCTGAGCAGGACTTCGAGCGCGTAGCCCGAGGACTCCAGCCGTTGGCGATCGCGCGTGAAGGCCGCGGCCACGCGCTCCACCGAATCGTGGAAAAAGTCGAGGTCGCGGCTGAATCGCGTGGACTCGGGTGTGAAATGCAGCGCCGCTCCGCCCGCGAGGTACCCCATGTCCTCGGGCTGCCCCGGTGCAAGGTCAGCCAGGAGCTGCTGCTGAAATCGCGTTAGCGGCATAGCCGAGCCGCGAGCTCCCACGCCTCGCGATTGCCATGTCGCCTGAGTTGTTCCGCCACCCACTGCACATCCGCACGCCCCACCTCGAGGTCGGGGCGATACGACCAGAAACACTGCGCGTAGAAGCGGCGGTATGCTCGCCGCGCTTCGCGGACGCGCACCATCTCGCGCGCGCTCGCCGAATCCAGCGTCCGCCGGCTCTTGCGGCCTCCTCGCTGGCCAATCTCCGCCAGATATTTCCGGATGTCCGACACGTATCAAGCATAAACGGCTTATGATGTAATAGCAAGAGATACAACACAATAAAGCGCTGAATGATCAGGAAATGACCGGACACGAGCAGCGGCGGGCTCCCCTTCCAACCGGCCGTCAGATTCGGTATTTCTTCGGTATGCCGTACACCGAACTCCGCGCCCACACCGCCTTCTCCTTCGGGGCCGGATCCGCCACCCCTGAAGCGCTGGTCGCCCGCGCCCACGCCCTGGGCTACCGCCGCTTGGCCATCACCGACCACGCCGACCTAGGAGCCATCGTCCGCGCCCAGCTCGCCGCGCGCACGTGCGATCCCCCGCTCGAACTGATTGTCGGCGCCGAACTGAACGTGGAGGGCCGGCCCGCCGCGTTCCTGGCCCGCAACGCCACGGGCTTCCGCAACGTGGCCGCGCTCATCACGGCGGCGCGCGTGGGCAACTGGAACACCTGGGACAAATCCACCCAGCGTGAGCGACGCGGGCGCTCCGGCATCACGTGGGACCAGGTGGCCCGACACGCCGACGGGGTGCACGCGCTCACGGGACCGGGTTCGGGCCCCCTGGCTTCGCGCGTGCTGGCCGGCGACGACGCAGGCGCCCGCCATCTATTACAACAATGGCATGATGTCTTCCGCCACCGGTTGGCCGTGGAAGTGCAGCTCCACCATACCGGCGGCGCTGAAGCCGCGCTGGCGGGTGCACTGGTCTCGCTGGCGGAACGGGAGCGGGTGCCCTGGGTGGTGGCGCACGATCCGCGCTATGTAGACGAGCATGGCCGCCTGGTGCACGACATGCTCTCGGCGCTGCGCGCGGAGCTGACCCTGGACCAGGCGACCGCGCAGGGCATGCTGCACCCCAACGGCGACTGGCGATTGCTCGCGCCGTGTGACATGGAACGCCGCTGGCAGGGTCGCACCGAAGGGCTGCGTGAGAGCGCGCGCATTGCGGACGAGTGTGAACCGTGCGACTTCGCCTGGATGCGCCCGCCCATGCCCACCTTTCCGGTGCCGTCGCAGCACAACGACATCACCTTTTTGCGCGAGCAGGCGTACGTCGGCGCCCGCGAACGCTGGGGGGGCGTGACGCCCAAGCAGGCCACGCAGATCGAGCGCGAGCTGGCGGTGATCGGGCGGCTGGGGTTCGCGGGGTTCTTCCTGGTGATGTGGGACGCGGTGCGCTTTGCGCGCGAGCGCGGCATCCTCTGCCAGGGGCGCGGCAGCGCGGCCAACTCGGTCATCGCCTTTGTGCTTGGCATCACGGCGGTGGACCCCGTGGAGCACGGACTGCTGTTTGAGCGTTTTCTCAGTGAAGTGCGCGTGGACGGCAAGGCCGAGGCGCCGGACATTGACGTGGACTTTGAGCACGATCGGCGCGAGGAAGTGCTGGACTACATGTACGCGCACTACGCGCGGGAGAAGGCTGCCATTGCCTGCACCGTGCAGACCTATCGGGCGCCCAACGCCGTGCAGGACGCCATGCGGGCCTTTGGGTATCCGCCCGATCTCGCCGTGTCCATATCAAAACGCTTGCACCACGCCGAGCCCGCCGAGGCGGCAGCGATCATCCGGGATGGCCTGGGCACCGAGCAGGGGTTGCAGGTGGACGACGCGCGCGGGCAGGCGCTGCTGCGGGGGATTGCCGCGTTCGATGGCGTGCCGCGCATGCGCTCCACGCATGTGGGCGGATTTGTCCTGTCGCGTGCGGCGCTGGGCAGCTACCTGCCCATTGAGCAGACCACCATGGGGCGCACCATCGTGCAGTTCGACAAGGATGACCTGGACGCCGTGGGCGTGCCCAAGTTCGACTTCCTGGGGTTGGGGGGGCTGTCGGCCGTGCGGCGCGCGTTTGACGTGATCGAGCGGCGGGTGGGCGAGCGACCGGCAATGTACAAGCTGCCGTACGATGACAAGAAGACGTATGCACTGATCCAGAGCGGCGAAACCATTGGTACGTTTCAGATCGAGAGTCGGGCACAGATCGGGTCCATTTTGCGGACGAAGCCGGAGTGTTTATACGACATCGTGGTACAGGTGGCGCTCATCCGACCAGGCCCCATCCAGGCGCGGTTCGT
>DASSOG010000036.1:0-15483 GCA_035700805.1 Gemmatimonadaceae bacterium
AGTACTCGACGTTCATAGCTCGGGCGCTATCGCTCTCCGCTAAGGAAGTTTCCCGGATTGGACGCGCGGCGCTCCTCCACGATGTCGGTAAGATTCACGAGAAGTATGGTGCACTCCTTAGTAAGGCAGATCGGCTGACTGGTGACGAGTGGCTTGTCATGCAAGAGCATCCGATTGACGGAGCCAATTTGGTTGGCACAATGACTCGACTCCGGGAATTAGTAGAATCAATTCGCAGCCACCACGAGAATTGGGATGGATCAGGATACCCCGATTCCCTGGCTGGCGATAAAATCCCCTTGGGGGCACGCATCATCCGGTTTGCCGACACCATTGACGCAATGACAACGCAGCGCCCTTATCGTGCTGCGCTCTCCGAGGAAGAAGTGCGTCAGGAAATCATTCGCTGTCGGGGCACTCAGTTTGATCCTGACATAGCAGATCGGCTACTCGGAAGTTCTCTTTGGAAGGGGCTCTTTGGCTCTCCGACGCATGTCGCGCCGCTTCGCATTGCCGGTAGAACCCATATGAACGTAGTCGGGGGGCAGAAGCGCACTGCGAGTTGACAAACAATGCGCATGCGCCGTTGTCCGGCTTTTGACACCAAATGATGCCCTGTCAGCGCTTTTGAAGTTGAACGACCCGTCCTAACCCGGGTGCGACTGGGAAGCCGTCGCGGCGCTCTTGTGTCAGATACTGGTGGAGCATCCCATCAGCTATTGCGCGGCCACGGAACTGATCAAGTTCGTGCCAATAGGCTTCCACGATATCATCTCGCATTCCGAAAGTACAGCCGATCTGATGTTCGTGAGCAATGGCGTCAAGGGTTGGCGTTTGTGCATTGCGATGACCTCCGATCTGGGCAATCCGGAGTTGATAAGCGTGCCTGAGATGCATACTGGCGGGCGCTTGAATTTCGGTATACTGACCCTCGGCTCTCTCAAGCCAGTAGCTTGCCTCTTCGGCATCACCGTTCCAGAGCGCATGTTCTATCTTGTTGGATAAATAGAGCGACGTAAGCACGGGATTTAGATCGTTGCTGTCATACAGGTCATCGGCGATTTGCTCGTATTGCTGACGACCGCTTGTGTCGCCAACGAAGAAGTAGAGCCAAACGAGGCCGCTCGCGGCGAACTGCGCTACTGAGAGCATCCCGGCCTGAAGTGCGGAAGCATGGGCCACCTGTAGCACCTTTGACGAGAGTGCCGCTTCGCCGAAGCGAAAGAGCGACAAGCCGATGGCTATGCGGGTCATCGTAAACGATGGCGCCTGAAAATGCTCGTTTATAAGCGACAATGCGCGGTTACAAGCATCGAGACCATCGCGGGCATCTCCGGCAAACGCATGATAGTGAAATAAAGCCCTGTTGTAGTACAATTGATCTTCTGCTGTTGTGCGGGGGAGGAATTGGAGTGCCGTCGCAGCCCGCTGAGCTGAGTTGGCGTCGAGGAGCATTTCATACGTTGTTAATAAAGTTGGTGCAGCGGCGAGTCGGTGAGTGGGAGAGGCGGCGGTAGAATAGAAGCACTGTTCCAAGCGTGGCAAGAGATCAGGGAGGGCGGTGCCGTTCAGCCTGATCGCGCGTAGTTCAAGGTGTTCCCAGTCGTCATGAATCGATACTTTTCGCTGCGCAGAGCGGGCAAGGCGGGCTTCGTTGATAGCCGACAAAACAAGCGAGTAGTCTTCTGCTAGAGTGGCGGCTTCGATCAATGCGGCGCGCAGCGAAGGGTCTGGTGATGGTTGAGCGAGTTCTATCGCGCGATTTAATAGCTTGCAGGAATTTGCTGGCTGCCCGATCCCCACGCAGTGGGCTGCACAGGAACTGAGGAGGTCAATGGCGTGTTGCGTGGATCCACTCAGATGCCAACACTCCGCCGCGTCCCACAGCATGGTTACGTTATTTCGAGGTATGGCTGCGGCTTCGAGTAGTCCCGCCGCCTTCTCTCTGACGAGTTGAAGAGTCAAGGTCGGCAATTCCTTCATTGCGATCTCAGACAGCAGCGGATGAGAACTACGGATTTCGGTTCCGTCTGCGCTCAAGTAGCCTTGCTGCTCCAAGGTCTGGACCGCACCCAAGAGTTGCTGTTCGGTCAACCCGGCGGTTTGCACTAGCCGATCGAGTTCGCAATGCCTCCCAAGCGTGACCGCGGCCACAAACGCCCTCAGCTCCGACGACGAAAGCCGCTGGATCCGCTGGAGCAGCAGCCCTTGCAGTGATGGCGACGACGGGTGCGCGTCGTCGCTCGAGCCTTCGGTCACCAGCCAGCGGAGATAGAGCGGGTTCCCGGCCGCCATCTCCAGCATCGCGCTGAGGTCGGGGGGCTGGCGGTCGGCTTCATCGTCCTTGTGGCGCTCCTGGTCAAGCGCGCGCAGCAGGGCCGCGGCATCGGACGGCTCCAAGGGCCCGATGCGCAGCCAGCTCAGACGGTCGGTGCGCGCCACGTGAGACTCCGGCAGCAGCTTGCGCCTGGAGGTGAGCAGGAAAATCACCCGATGGTCCCCGTGCCGCCCTGAAAAATCCACGATGGCGTTGAATGACGCTTCATCCATGGAATGCGCGTCGTCCACCAGCACGGCCACGGGTGCCTCCTCGGAGACGGCACTCATCAGATCCCGAATGGCTTCCAGGATCTGCGCGAAGATCAACTGGGGGCGCACGCCGGTCAGGCGCGGCGTGCTCTCGGTCGGCGCCTGGGTCAACCGACGAAGATAGGTCAACGCCGAAGGCGCCACGCCAAGTCCGCCGGGGGCATCCAGCAGCTTCGGCACCAGGTCGGTGAATACGCTCAACGGCCGCTCAACGTCGTGCGCCGCACACTCCACGCGGAGGCAGGTGGCGCCGTCCAGCCGCGCGGCCATCAGGAACTCCGAGGCCAGCCTGGTCTTCCCCACGCCGGGCTCGCCGTGGAGCACCACGGCGCACCCTTCCCCCAGCCTGGACCGCTGATACTTCTGCCACAGATCCGCCATCTCGTCCTCGCGCCCCACAAATGGGCCCTGCGCCAGGCGACGGTAGCGGCGCTCGGACGTGTGCTCGGAGATGCGGCCGCGCAACACCTTGGCCTGCACCCTGAGGTCGGCTCCATAGGGCGCCATCTCCACCAGATACCCGTCGAGCAACCGGACCGCCTCCGCCTTCTGTCCGCGCAGGGCCAGCACTTCCGCCAGCGCCAGCACGGCCTCCTCGTTCAGGGGATCCAGCGCCCGGATGCCCTTGGCGATGGGCTCCACGTCGTGCAGGCGCCCGCGCGCCCGGAGCGCCGCCAACTGGGCGACGAGGTACTGCAGCAGCGAGGTGTGAATGCCCGCCCGCCGGTCGTCCACCCAGCGCGCAAATGCCTCGGAAACGGTCGGCGTGTACGCGGGCAGGACGCCGCGCCCCAGGATGGCCGCCACATCCCCCGCGAGGCGCTCGTCCGACGCCATGACCTCGTGGTCCAGCTCCACCTGGTCGGACGGCAGGACGACCACGTCCCCCCTGGTCTTGACCGGGACACCCATCCGCCGCAGCCGATAGAGCAGCTGCCGCAAGCTGTGCCCGGCGCCCACGGGCTCCCGCTCCGGAAAGAGGAGGGCCTGAAGGTCCACGCGCCTGACCTCGCGGCCGTGCATCTCGCCCAGGTACAGGGTCGCCGCGAACGCGTGCGCGGCAGTTGGCAACAGGACGCGATCGCGAATCCGGATTTCAGCGGTGCCGAGTGTCTGCAGGACGACCATTCGCGCAGAGGTTCGCGGGTCGGGTGAGGGGAGGCAAGGACGCAGTCGAGCGCCGCCACGCTCCCTGGAGACGCCAATGTAAGATTCTGCCCCTTGTGCGGAAGACGGCATCATCATTTTGCCGCACCGGGTACCGAATGACCGGCCTCCCTCGGCTACTTCCGCTCCCCGATGGCTATGACCTGGTCGGCGCTCACGCCCTCAGCGTCCGCCTGGAAGTTCAGCACCACGCGGTGCTCCAGCACGCGCAACGCGATGGCGTCCACGTCCTCCAGGTCGGGCATGGGCCTGCCGTCCATGGCGGCGCGGGCCTTGGCCCCCAGCACCAGGTACTGCGATGCCCTGGGCCCCGCGCCCCAGCTCACGTACTTCCTGACCATCGGCGTGGCGTCCGCGTCCTCGGGTCGAGTGGCACGCGCCAGCTTGACCGCGTAGCTCACGACGGTAGGCGGCGCCGGCAGCCGGCGCACCAGGTGCTGCAGCTCCAGCAGGCGTTGCGCCGAGAGCAGGGGCTGGATGTCCACCTCGACATCGCCAGTGGTGGCCGCCACGATCCGCTCTTCTTCCTCTCGCGACGGATACCCCACGCGGAGCTGGAACATGAACCGGTCGAGCTGGGCCTCCGGCAGGGGGTAGGTGCCCTCCTGCTCAATGGGGTTCTGCGTGGCGAGCACGAAGAACGGACTGGGCAGCGCATGCGTCTGCCCGGCGGCCGTGACGGTGTGTTCCTGCATCGCCTGCAGCAGCGCGGCCTGCGTCTTGGGCGGCGCGCGGTTGATCTCGTCGGCCAGGACGACGTTGGCGAATACGGGTCCATTCACGAACTTGAAAAAGCGATGGCCCTGGCTCCGGTCCTCCTCCAGGAGTTCGGTGCCCGTGATGTCACTGGGCATCAGGTCGGGCGTGAACTGGATGCGCGAGAAGGTGAGGTCCAGCGCCTGCGCCACGGTCTGCACCAGCAGGGTCTTGGCCAGTCCCGGAACGCCGACCAGAAGGGCATGTCCGCCCGCGAGCACCGCGGCCACGAGGTCGTCCACGATGGCATGCTGTCCCACGATGCGACGCGCGATCTGCGCCTTGAGGTCGCGGTGGGCGGCGGCAAGGTCGGACAGGAGCTCGAGGTCGCGGGATTCGGAGGTGGCCATCGACACGTGCTGCACCAGGGCTGGAAGAATGGCGGAAGCTAACTCCGGGGCCGGGGCGTGGAAATTGGTGTAACTTGCCTGACCGGCAAATGTCCGCGCCGGACCGCATTATTCCGCTGTCACGCGGTTCCACCAGCGACCACTCCGAGGATCCCAGATGACATCGTACATCACCGGCCTCCGCCTGATCATTCGCATCGCCTTCGCGCTGCTCCTGCTCCTGGGGTTCTACATGTGGATCATGGGGGCCGAGTACCTGCGGTCCGTCCACATGGGCCTCGGTTTCGTGTTCGTGATCCTCCTGCTGGTGCTGGCGGTGGCGGGCGCGTTGTCCGGAGGAGGCATCAAGCTGGCAGCGGTCACGGTCCTGTGGGCGATCGTCATCCCGGTCATTGGGGTCGCCCAGTTGACGCTGCTGCCCGGCGAGCTGCATTGGGTGATCCGCGTCATCCACCTGCTGGTGGGTATCGGCGCCATGCCATTTGCGGAGCGACTGGCACGGAACATTCTGGAGCACGACGCAAAGGCCGGGAAGCCCGCGTAGGCTCCCGGCGGCTGGGGCCGGGCAGGGCACGCCCGGCCGGGCACCCCTCTTGCGGCCGGACGGGGAAACAGTACGTTAGCCACGTTTCCTGAAGTCGTCTGGCCGTATCCGTGGGGTGATCATGCGTCGTGCGTCTCTGGTGCTGGCCGCTGTGGTGTCGGGTGCGGCGTGGGGCTGCGGGAGTTCCACCGAGCCCCCGCCGCCCACCGCCACGACAATCACCTTGAGCGCGGGTGCGGGCGCCCTTGATGCCATTGGCGCCACTCGGCAGTACTCGGCGACGGTCAAGGACCAGAACGGCGCGACGCTCCCGGGACAGACCCTGACCTGGACCTCCGACAACGCCGGCGTCGCATCAGTTGACGGGAACGGCCTCGTGACGGCCGTGGCCCACGGGACCGCGAGTATCAGTGCCGCCGTGGGCAGCGTGAAGGGGACGGCGACGGTCACGGTCCAGCAGGTGCCCACCACAATGCTCAAGGTGAGCGGCGACAGCCAGACGGCGATGGTCCATTCGGCCGTCGCCAACCCACTGGTGGCGCGCGTAGCCGACCGTCTGGCGCAGCCGATCGCGGGCGTCGTGGTGACGTTCAGCAGCAGCGCGGGTGGAGGCACCCCGGGCGCTACCTCGGATACGACGGACGCGAGTGGCCAGGTGAGCACCACGTGGACGCTCGGCGCTGTGGCGGGCGCGCAGCACGTGACGTTCGCCGTCGCGGGAACTGCCGCGAGCGCGGTGTTCACCGGGACCGCCACGCCGGCGCCCGCGGACTCCATGGCCATCGCCGGCGGCAACAATCAATCTGCCGCCCCCGGCACCGCCGAGCGCGATTCTATTGTGGTGCTGGTGACGGACGCGTACGGGACGCCGGTCAGCGGCACCAGGGTGGCATTTACCGTCACCGGCGGTGGCGGTTCCGTGAGTCCCGACACCGCCGTCTCCGATGCCAATGGGCACGCGTCGGCTCGCTGGACTGTGGGCGCGCTCGGTGCGCAGACCCTGCAGGCGACGGCGACCGGGCTCAAGGGATCTCCGCTGACCTTCTCCGGCACCGCCACGAACATCACCGCTTCCGCTGTGTTGCCGGATACGATGGTGGAAGGCGCGAGTGCTACGGTCACCGGCGCCGGGTTTGACGCCAACCTCGCGAACGACGCCGTGACCGTAGATGGCCTGTCGGCCACCATCCTCGCGGCGACGGCGACGTCCATCACCTTCACCGTCCCGACGGCGGCCTGCAAGCCGGCGCGGAGCGTGGAGGTACAGGTGACGGTGAACGGCGTGGACGCGAACGCGCTCACGCACGCCGTGCGACCGGTGTACCTGAACCTGAGCGTGGGGCAGCAGGCCATCCTGCAGGCGCCGGCGGGTTTCTGCCTGCAGATTGCGCCGAGCACCGTGGGCGGCGACGGCTACCTGATTGGCGTTGGCGCCGCGGCCGAGGCCAGTGCATTGAATGCGTATGTGATGACCGCCAGTGCCGGGCCCGCCCCCTCGCCATCGGTCGTGCCGCAGGCAACCGTGGTCGGTGCGTCCCCGGCGCCGCGCGCGGCGCAGCCGATGACCCCGCTGGAGCGTGAGATGGCGGAGTCGTGGGACCGGCAGCGTGTGGCGGAGGGGAGGATTCGCGCGTTCGAGCAGGAGTTCATGCGCACCCACCCGCGTCCGCGGATGGAAGGCCGGCCGGCCCGCCAGCTTTCGGGGTCACCCGCATCAATGGCGACAGTCCCGAACATGGGTGATACGCTTTCGTTGAAAGTGCCCGTTGGCCCCAGCAATTACTGCACGCAGTACGATTCCATCACGGCCGTCGTGAAGGCGGTCGGGACCCACGGCATCTGGGTGTCCGACCTCAAGAATCCCGTGACATCGGACTCGCTGACCGACGCCGAGATCCAGGCGTACAGCGATACCCTGGACACGAAGATCTACGCGACGGACGTGGATTGGTTCGGGGCTCCGAGCGACATCGACCAGAATGGCCGTATCCTGATAGTGCTGACCTACGCGGTGAATACCGCGGGAGGCGGTGGCATCGCGGGATTTGTCTTCAGTGGAGACCTCTACCCGGCGGCCCAGTGCGCGTCGAGCAACTTCGGGGAGATCTTCTACGGCAACGTGCCGAATCCCACCGATACGAATCCCAGGTTCGAACGGCAGAAATCGAGCGTGGTCCGGCAACTGCCATCGCTCATTGCCCACGAATTCACGCACGATATCCAGAACTCGCGCCGGCTGATCATCAGCCCCACCGCGGGCACGAATACCACGCTGAACGCCTGGGAAGCCGAGGGACAGGCCGTGTTCGCGCAGAACGCCGTGGGTGATGACGTCCTGGGCAATTCATCAGGGAATAACTATGGCTGGACCACCGCGCATACGGGGCAGGGTGGGCGCTGGTACGGGCAGGCGTTCGATGAGCTGGCAGCCTACTACGGACTGGACTACGATGGCTCGCATGGCGGGGAGTACGCCAACGCGCCCGAACAGTGCACGCTGTTCGGGACCGGCCTGGGGGGCGCGTCCGCGTGCTACAGCGGGGCGTTCTACGGCGCATCGTATGCGTTCCAGAAATACATCACCGATCGATTCGGTCCCGGCTACGTCGGGGGCGAGAAGCAGTTGCAGCGCGACGTGATCTACAAGAACCCGGGCCTCGCCGGCCGGGCGAACTGGGAAGCCTTGCTCGGCCTGTCCGACGCCGGCTTCGACAGCGTGTTCTCGCAATGGGCCGCCATGCTCTGGGTGGATGACAGCGTCCCAGGAATCCCGCCCGCGCTCCAGATGCAAAGCTGGAACCTGGCCAACATCTTTGGTGCCACCGGATACCTCGGCACCAGTTGCGGCACCAACTGCGTCCTCAAGCCGCAAGTGGAAGCATGGGGCGCCTTCACCCAGTCCCGAAGCGTGAAGGACGGCAGCAATGCCTACACGCTCCTCACGTCCAGCGGCGCGCACGCCGCGCTGAGCATCAAGGTCCGCGATGGCTCCGACAATCCCCTCGCTACCGGCATGAGGCCGCAACTGTGGATCGTACGCATCCAATGAGGAGCACCGCCCTGGCGCTGCTGGTGGCCGGGGCCGTCGCCACCGCCTGTGTCCCGACGCCAGGCCCCGGGGCTTCCGGCGCGCCCAACCCCGCATCAGGTGACACGACGGTGCAGGGCCGGTTACGGGCCGCGGGCACCGGCCGCATGACCTGGATGGTGCTCGAGGGCGACGGCGGGAGCTTTGCCATGAATGGCCCCATGGCCGGCGAGCTGGCCAACCTGCAGGGAGCGACGGTTCGCGTGACCGGTCAGCTTGGGCCGGCCCCTGTTCCCCCGCCGTCCAAGGGTATCAGCGTTCGCGACTACACGATCCTCAGCGTGGGTGGCGAGAAGCCGCATGTCGGCGTGCTGGCCATGCGGAATGGCGCCTGGTGGCTGACCGGCGCCGAGACGCTCCAGCTCACCGGCATCCCCGCGGATTTTGCCATGCACGCGGGGGACAAGGTGTTTGTCGTGGGCGACATCCGGGATGGCACGCTCTCCGTGCGATCGTACGGCGTGCTGAGGCGCGGCGGGGCGTAGGAGCGGGCAGGGCGGATCCGCAGCGACGTCCTGGCCAGCGTGTGCGGCCGGACGCCTCAGACCGTTGCTTCGGCGCCCGGCGTTCCCGGCCCGGTCCTACTGGTCCAGCAGGCTTGGCCAGAGCTGCTGCAGCGTCCGCTTCTGGTCGGTGGCCAGCCATACGGGCACCAGCCGCTCCTCTTCCACGGACCAGGGACTGCGGATGGTGGCCGCGCGGCGCACGTGTCGGTACACCCGGGCCAGCAGCGACGAGTCGGTGCCGACGGCAATGAGGACCTTGCCAGGCTTCGTGCCCGGGCCGAAGTACCAGAAGGATCCGGCGCCCGAGACGACATCGGGCAGCCCGTACCGGCCGGCGTAGAACTCCAGCGCGCCGGCCTCACCATAGTTGTCGCCCGCAATCACCGCGTCCCGCTGCTGCGCCGGCGTCAGCGCCTGGTACACGCCCGCCACGACAGCGGCCTGGTGCTCCCACCCCAGCTGGTCGGCGTAGTCCTGCGGGATCAGGTCCGTGCCGCCGCGGTTGGTGGTGGTGGCCGCCTCCATGCCCGCGCGTACGATGTACCGGGCCAGCGTGGCCGGCGGCAGGATGGGAAGGGATATGGGGAGTGCAATGATGCCCTCGACGACGATGAGCACCACGACGCTGAGCCGCAGCGCGCCGGGAAACGCCGGCAGGTGCGGCACATGAGCCTGCGTGAGCCAGACGGCGCCGGCGGCAATGAGCAGGGGGTAGATCGGGCCCACGTAATACGCCTTGCCGTGCAGCACCATGAGCAGGAGGAACACGAACACGCAGGCCCATCCGGCCGCTCGATACGGCGCGAACCGCTTCCACGTGAGCAGGGCCACGGCCCCCGCCAGCGAGAGCAGGAAGGTGGCCACCCCTGTCATCAGGGGCTGCGACACCAGGTAGCCCAGGTACGACACGTGGACGAGCTGGCCCAGCTCCAGGTCGTGCATCTGTCCCACCACGGGGAACCCCAGGCGCACCTGCCCGACGATGCTCGGGCTGCCGATGGCAAAGGCCATGGCGGCGGCCCCCCAGGGCCACGGGGTGCGCAGCGACCGGCGCAGCCGGGTGACCAGCAGCGCGCACAGCACGGCGAATCCGATGAACAGGATGCTGAACTTGGTCAGGAGGCCCAGTCCCGTGGCGGCGCCGAAGACGAGCCACCACCAGCGAGTCGCGCCCGCGTCGGCATCGGCGTCGGCGCGGCCAAGGCGCAGGAGGGCGTACAGTGCCAGCGTCCACCAGAGCTGGTCCAGCACCACGGGCTGGAACAGGTTGGCGGGGCGCAGGAAGATGCCGGCGCAGAGCATCGGCAGCATGGCCAGCGCCTGGGCGTAGCGCCCGCCGCCAAGCTCGCGCGCCATCAGCGCGGCCAGGATCAGGATCAGCGCGCCTTCAATAGCCGGGAAGATCCGCGCGGCCGCGAGGGTGTGGCCGAAGAGCGCGGCCTGCACATTCCCCATGACGGCGATGAAGGGCGGAAAATCCATGCGCCAGAAGCGCAGGTGACGGCCCATGGCGAAGTACAGGAACGCGTCGCGGTGTACGCCGTACGGCGTGATGGCCAGCACCACCAGGTGGAGCGCCAGCTTGGCCGAGGCGAAGGCGGCAAGGAGCCCCCACGCGACGCGGGGGCGGGACTGCGTACTCAGCGCACCGTGAAGGGCACGCGCTCGGTCACCGGGAAGTTGGTGCTCCGGAGCGTGGCTACGGCGACGTACTTGCCCGGTGCCGGCGGGTTGCGCCACTGCTCCGCGACCTCAAACGCGTCGCCGCCACCGACGTACTTCACCTGCGTGCTCTGCGTGAAGAAGCGGGCCTTGGCCCACTCCCACACCTTGCGCCCGGTGGAGTCCAGTACCACGAAGTCGTATGTCTGGCCGTCGGGGAAGTCGATCTCGACCCGGCTCTTGCCGGTGTTGACGACGTGGAGCGCCAGGCGCACCCCGTCGTCGCGGTGCTCGACATTCAGGAACGACTTGATCTTGGGGTGTCCATCCACGGCCTGGGCCCGGGCGGGCGCCGCCGCAACGTCCTCGGATCTGGGGCGCGCCGTGCAGGCGATGGCGATCGCGCCGGCACAGAGGAGCGAGGTGACGAACCGCGAATTCACGAGATGGACGGGCGGGAACGTGGGAAGGTCAGATTTGTGATGGTGCGTCCCAATCACAAATTGTCGGTTGGCCAAGTTATCAACGAATGGCGGGACCGTCAAGCAACTTTTTGACCGGAACGCTCAGTCCGGCAACCACTTGGCTGAGCTCTGAACCGAAGCCCGGCGGGATGCCTGGCTGAGCTTGGTGGCGAGACCGGGAGGGATGCCTGGCTGGAGGCCAGAGGGGACACGGGCAGCCGACGCCTGCCGGGGTCCGGGCTCGGCCGGGCGCCGAGTCCGAACCCGTTGCCGAGTCGGTCTTTCCACCGTTCCGGTTCGCTTGCGAAAAATTTCACAAAGTCCTAGCTTCAGAGCGGAAATGAGCCGAAATCGAGGGCCGCTTGGGGGGCCGGACATGGACGAAAATCGCTCCACCCGACGCCCGGCCCAGTCGGGGTCGGACCTGGCCAGCATTGGCATTGAGTTCGCGCTCACGATCGTGGTGTTCGTGTTCGGGGGTGTGTGGCTGGACAAGTGGCTGGGTACGGCGCCCTGGTTCACGATCATTTGCGTCTTTGTGGGAGCTGGTGGCGGCACCTATTCGATGTACCGGCGGGCAGTGGCGGCCACGCGGGAGCACGACGCGGGCCGGGACACTGACCGGGGTGGGCGCGGGGGTGGTGCATGAAGGCCACGGCCTGGTGGGCGCTGGTGAGTGCGGCGGTGATCGTGGTGGCGGGGGTGGTGATGGCGCTGGTGTTTCCGGGCGCCGCCGCCCGGCACGCGCTGATCGTGGCGGGGGTGGTGGTGTTCATCGTGCACCAGGTGTCGTTCGCGCTCGTGCGGCGGCTCCTGCGCTGGAACGTGCTGGGCGCGTGGGTAATCGGGAGCACGTTCCGGTTTGCCACGCTGGCGATCTTTGCATTCCTGGTGGCGAAGGTGTTGCTGTACCCGCTGGCTCCCGCGCTGATTGGCTGCGCGGTGTTTCTCTTTCTTCCCGTCTTGCTCGAACCACTGTTGCTCCTCAAATGATTCGTCGATCGCTCCTTGCGATGCTGATGGCTGCCGCGGCGCTGGCCGTGGCGCCGACCCCCGCGGCGGCCCAGGCTCCGTCGGACGCCCTTGAGCGCGCCGCCGTTGCCCAGCAGCCGCCCGAGATCAAGCATGAACTCGGCCCTGCGGCCATCATCATGCCGCACATCACCGACTCCAAGACGCTCGACCTTCCCTGCTGGGACTCGGACTGGGTGTGCGAAGTGGAGCTCCCCACGTGGCCGGTGCGCATTGGCGATACCACCATCGATATGGGCCCCACCAAGCACGTGGTGTTCATGCTGCTGGCCGCGGTGCTCTGCGTGGTGACGCTGGTAGGCGCGGCGCGGGCGCAGAAGCGCAGCACCAGCAAGTTCGGCCATCCCACGGGGTTCGCGGCGGGCATGGAATCGGTGGTGCTCCTGCTGCGCGGCGTCTTCAAGGACGTACTGGGCCCGCACGGCGAGGGCTACATCCCGTTCGTGCTCACGCTCTTCTTCTTCATCCTGTTCATGAACCTGATGGGGGTCATCCCCTACGGGTCCACGCCCACCGGCAACGTGAACGTCACCGCGACCCTGGCCGCGTGCTCGTTCGTGGCGACGGAAACGGCCGGGATGTTCGCGCTGGGCGCGGCGGGCTACATGAAAACAATCGTATATTGGCCGAGCGAGGTGCCGCTGGGCGTCAAGCTGCCGCTGACCATCATCATGACACCCGTGGAGCTGGTCGGGAAGTTCACCAAGCCCTTTGCGCTGACCATCCGGCTGTTTGCCAACATGATCGCGGGCCACGTGATCATGCTGGCCATGATCGGGCTGGCGCTGCTGTTCGGCAGTTGGTTCATCGCCATCCCGCCGGTGCTCATGGCGTTTGGCATCATGCTCCTGGAGGTGCTGGTGAGCACCATCCAGGCGTTCATCTTCGCGTTGCTGGCGGCGGTGTTCATCGGGCAGATCCGGATGGCATCGCACTAGGAAATTGCAGTTCGGTGCGCGGCAGGAGCTCCAGCGCGCACTGTGTATCCGGTCGAGCGACCGGAGAATCCTGCTGGGACCCGGGTCCCGTTGGCAGGAAGCGTCCCTGGCGAGAGCCACCGGCGCGGGGCACATGACTTGACCCTGAAGCATATACGGAGATCGACAATGCACATCGCATCGCTGTTGCAGGCCGCGGCCGACTTCAACCAGAGCTACCAGGGCGCGTGGGCCATGCTCGGCGCCGGCATTGGCGCTGGCGTGGCCGCGATCGGCGCCGGCATCGGCATCGGTCGCATCGGTGGCTCCGCCGCCGAGGCCATTGCGCGCCAGCCTGAGGAGAAGGGCTCCATCTTCATCGACTCGCTGATCCTGGCCGCGCTCATCGAGGGCGTCGCGCTGTTCTCGGTGGTCGTGTCGCTGCTGATCGTCCTGAAGTTCTGAACCGGCTGGCGGCGTCCGCCCCGGGGCGGGCGCCACCACCCATCCTTCATCTCGAATAACCCATGCGTTTCACACGTTCGCTGGCCTGTGCCGCCCCCCTCATGCTGGTCGCCTCGCCGCTCCTGGCGCAGGAAGCCGGGCACGGCGGCTCGTCGCTGATGAGCCTCAAGGGCAACCTGATGTTCTGGACCCTGGCCATCTTCCTGCTGCTGTTCTTCACGCTGGCCAAGCTGGCGTTCAAGCCCATCACGGCGGCGGTGGACGCCCGCGAGAAGTCGCTGGAAGAGGCGCTGGCGTCGGCCAGGCGCGACCGCGAGGAGGCCGCGAAGCTGCTGGCGGAGCACCAGGCTCGGCTGGAAGCGGCGCTCGGCGAGGCGCAGAAGGTCATTTCCGATGCCCGTTCGGCGGGCGAGAAGCTGCGCGCCGACATGCTCGACAAGACGCGCGCCGAGCAGGAGTCGCTGCTGGAGCGCGCGCAGCAGGAAATTCGCCGCGAGCGGGAACGCGCGGTGGCCGAGATGCGCCGCGAGGCGGTGGACCTGGCGATCCTTGGCGCCACGCGCGTGATCGAGGAAAACCTGGACACGGACAAGAACCGGAAGCTGGTGGAGTCGTTCCTGTCCGCCGTCAAGCCGACACGGAACGTCCAGTAAATGCGCGACATCACCATCGCCGAGAACTACGCCGAGGCGCTGTTCGCGCTGGCGAAGAAGGCGAACGACCTGGATGGCTGGGGCGCGCTGATTGGCGGGCTGGCGGACGCCATCGGGAGCGACCTGACCCTGCGGCTCTTCCTGGAGTCGCCGCGCGTTACGGCGCACGAGAAAAAGGAAGTGCTGGCCAAGGCGTTTGCCGACGCCCCGAGCCATTTCGTGCGCTTCCTGCAGGCGCTGGTGCGCAACCGGCGGCAGATGCTGATTCCGGAGATTGCGGCGGCGTACACGGACCTGGTGGATGAGGTTGAGGGACGTATCCATGCACAGGTGACCGTGGCGCGGAAGACCAGCGACGCGGATCGCGAGGCCATTGCGCGGCAGCTCTCCCGGGTGTTCGGGAAGACGGTGGTGCCCCACCTCACCGTGCACCCCGCCATTGTCGGTGGCCTGGTGGTGCGCGTGGGCGACTCCGTGATGGACGGGTCGGTGCGCAAGCGCCTGGCGACACTCAAGGCCAGCCTGATCAACGCCTGAGCGGTATTGCCGCCGGCTGGGCCCGGCGGCAACTTTGGGGGGCTGGCGGTTTTCCGACCCTGGTCCGTTCGCTTTCCCTCCTCCCCCCGAGGTCTCCATGCTGCGGTCTCCCTCCCGCGTCGCATCCCGCGGCGTCGCGCGCGCGCTGTTCGCCCTCTGCCTGGTTGCCACCGCCCTTCCACGGGTGGTGCTGGCACAGCGCTCCAACGTGCCCGAGCAGATTGCCGCCGACCGCGCGCTGCTGGCCAAGGAGACCTACGTGACGCCGCCCGCCGCGATCATGTCGCTGGTGACCGCGCCTCGGCAGAACAACGTGTCGCTCCGGATGCAGAGCCCCGACCGGCTGCACTTTCTCGAACCAACGTCAGACGGACTGCCCAGCGTACGGGAATTCGGAAAGTCGCATCTGTATTTCGGGGGCCTCCAGGTGGATCCCGCGGCGAACCGCGCCCGCACGCTCACCACGCGAGGCTCGACCGGCCTCTCGGTGATCGACGCGACGACCGGCAAGGTCGTGGCCGTGCAAGTGCCGGCGGGCGCCACGGTCAGCAGCCCGGTGTGGAGCCCCGACAGCCGCCAGGTGGCGTACATCGCGAACTTCGACCAGGCGTCATACGTGTATGTGGCGGATGCCGCCACCGGCAAGTCAACGCAGGCGTCGCGGTCGCCGTTGCTGGCCACGCTGGTCACTTCCATCGACTGGACGGCCGATGGATCGGGCATCGTGGCCGTCTTCGTTCCCGATCCCCGCGC
>DASSOG010000037.1:0-8392 GCA_035700805.1 Gemmatimonadaceae bacterium
ACTGATCGTCTGCCAATGGTGTCCACCAACGACTGCGGACGGACCGCGCTTGGCGAGAAAGGAACCATCTCCATTGGTTCCCAGCACGTTCGCTCCCCAGCAATACGCGGCGCGGGTGGCATCGAGCGCGCACTTGGTGATTCCACCAACCGCAATATCCGTGAATCGGTGGGCTCCGGAGACCTCCAGCGGCACGGCGGAGTTGGGACTCACAGAATCAAGGAATGGGCCTGGATCGTAATACCCACCGACGCCCCCCCAACAGAAGGGTTGGCCCGAGGGGGTCAGCCCGCAGACGTACTGGCTGCCCGTTGCCATCGTCAGCCACGAAGCGGACGGCCGCGGGCCGGTCGCGTCGGCGCATCCCACAAGCGTACAGAGTGCTCCGGCCAGCAGCAGGCGTGCGCGCGGATTTGGTGTCTGTGTGATGCCGCGAATCCCTGAGAGGGCGAGGCTCAGGACTGGGGACCCGTCAAAATTTCTCCGCTGGTCACGCGTCATGGCTGTGCTTTTGAGTACTAATGGCGACGCTCACATCGCGCAACCTCGCACAACCAATCCGTTCATTTAAGCATTTGCGGGAGTGGCGCAAAACTTCTCCGCCACGTTGACCTACCCCACATGAAACAGTTCCACCGCGCGCGCATACCGCTGCCCCAGCACGCGCCGCAAGCCCGCGAACTCGCTTGAGCCCAGCTCCGGGTCGCGCGCGAGCACCGTCGCCGCCGCCTCCCGCGCCCGCTCCCCAAGGGCGGCATCGCGCATGGGATCCGCCACGCGAAAGGTTGGCACGCCGCTCTGCCGCTCCCCGAACAGGTCGCCCATCCCGCGAATGCGCAGGTCGGCCTCGGCAATCCGGAACCCATCCTCGGTGTCGGCAAACAATTCAAGGCGCGCACGCGTGTCCGGACCCGCGTCCCCCAGCAGGATGCAATAACTCTGCTCCGCCCCCCGCCCCACCCGGCCGCGCAACTGATGGAGCTGCGACAGCCCGAATCGCCCGGGCTCCTCCACCACCATCACGGTCGCGTTCGGGACGTCGATACCCACCTCAATCACCGTCGTCGCCACCAGCACGTCCACCGCGCCATCGCGAAAGCGGCGCATGATGTCATCGCGCTCGTCCCCGGGAATGCGGCCGTGCAGCAGCTCCACCCGGCGGCCCGCCAGCGGTCCGTCGCGCAGCGTCTCGTACATGGTGGTGGCCGCCTTGAGGTCCAGCTTTTCGGATTCCTCAATGACGGGATAGACGATGTACGCCTGCCGCCCCTTGCCCACTTCCGTGTTCACGAATGTCATGACCCGCTCGCGCGCCGACGATGGCCGGAACATGGTCGTGATCGGCCGCCGCCCGGGCGGCCGCTCGTCCAGGAAGCTGAGGTCGAGGTCGCCGTACACCGTAAGCGCCAACGACCGCGGAATGGGCGTGGCGCTGAGCAGCAGCACGTCCGGCATCTCGCCCTTGGCCGCCAGCGCCTCGCGCTGCTCCACGCCAAAGCGATGCTGCTCGTCAATGGCCACGAACCCCAGGCGGGCGAACTCGGTGGCCTGCTGCATCAGGGCGTGCGTGCCGACGGCCAGCTCGGGCCATTCCTGCGCCAGCGCCGGCTCGGCCTGGGCCAGGCGTCGCCCCACGGCCTTGCGCTCGCGCGCGGGCAGGCCACCGGTCACCAGCAGCGGGGCAATCCCCAGCGGCGCGAGCAGGGCGCCGACGGTGCGGTGGTGCTGCTCGGCCAGGAGTTCGGTCGGCACCATGATCGCCGCCTGATAGCCGTTCTCCAATGCCAGCAGCGCCGCGAACAGGGCCACGATGGTCTTGCCGCTCCCCACGTCGCCCTGCAGCAGGCGATGCATGCGCCGGTCGCTGCACATGTCGTCCACGATCTCGCGCAGCGCGCGCACCTGGGCGCCGGTGAGCGTGTACGGCAGCGATTCGCGGAGGCGGGTGGTGAGGTTGCGCCGGTTCTCAAAGCGGATGCCGCGCCGAGTCTCGCGGGCCAGCACCTTCACGCGCTGGTGCAGCAGGTGGACGAAGAACAGTTCCTCGAACGCCAGGCGGTCCCGCCCCGCCAGGGCGTCCGCCATGGCCTGCGGCCGGTGCACCATGCGCAGCGCGTCCGCGATGCCCGCCACGCCGGCGGCGTCCAGCAGCGCGCGGGGAAAATATTCCCGGACCAGCGGCAGCAGCGCGTCCAGGTGGGCATCCACGATCTGCCGGATGACCTTGAACGAGAGCCCCTCGGTGGCGGGATACACCGCGAGCACGCGCCCCGCCGCGGTGCCTTCGTCGTCCGGGCCCAGGTTCACGAACTCGCGAGGCGCGAGCTGGCGCCCGTGGTAGAAGCGCACCGTCCCGCTGGCCAGCAGCAGGTCGCCCACCTTGATGCTGCGATCCAGGAATGGCTGGCCGGGCCAGGCGGCCTCGATCATCCCGCTCTCGTCCTGCAGCACGGCGTGAAAGATCCGCAGCCCCTTGCGGGTGGGGAGGACGCCCTTGGAGACGACGCGCCCGATCACCGTGGCGTCGGCGCCGGTGCGGAGCGAGGCAATGCGCGCCACCGTGCTCGCGTCCTCGTACCGGTGGGGAATGAGCCACAGCAGGTCTCCCGCCGTACGGACATTCAACTTCTGGAATGCGGCCGCCCGCCGGGGGCCCACGCCCTTCAGGTACGTGATCGGCGTATCCAGCGTGAGCCGCGGGTTGGCCGTCGGCATCCTAGGCGTCGCCCAGCAGCTCCCGCGCGAACTGCGCCGCGTCGAACGGCGCAAGGTCGGCGGCCGCCTCGCCCACCCCCAGGAACTTCACCGGCACGTCAATCGCCTCGTGCACGGCCACCACCACGCCGCCGCGCGCCGTGCCGTCCAGCTTGGTCACCACCAGCCCCGTGACCGGCACCGCCGCCGCGAAGGCACGCGCCTGCGCCACCGCGTTCTGCCCGATGGTGCCATCCAGCACCAGGAGCGTTTCGTGGGGCGCCCCCGGCAGGCGCTTGCCGATGACGCGAACCACCTTCCGGAGCTCTTCCATCAGGTCGTCGCTCGTGTGCAGCCGGCCGGCGGTGTCCACGATGACTACGTCCACGCCGCGCGCCACGGCGGCGTCCATCGCGTCAAAGGCGACCGCCGCGGGCTCGCTGCCCGGGCGCCCCTCCATGAATTCCACGCCCGTGCGCTCCGCCCACACCCGCAACTGCGCCACGGCGCCCGCGCGAAAGGTATCGCCAGCCGCCACCAGCACCCGGTGGCCTCCGGCGCCAAGCCTCGATGCCAGTTTGCCAATGAGGGTGGTCTTGCCGGCCCCGTTCACCCCGATCACCAGCACGACGGCCGGCCGGGACGCGGGCAGCGCGAACGTCGGATCCGCATGCCCGGCGCGCAGCGACGCCTCAATGCCTTCCGCCAGCGCCGCGTGAAACTGCTCCGCGGTCTTCACCTTGCCGCGCCGGGCCAGGTCCTCCACCTGGGCCACCAGCCGCAGGGTCACGGGCACGCCGAAGTCCGCTTCCAGCAGGAGCTGTTCCAATTCCTCCAGCGACCCCTGATCCACCCCGCCCCGCACCAGCACGCCGACGTCGCGCAGCGCCACGTCCCGGACGCGCTGCCAGAGCGACTTGGCGGGCGTGTCGCCCGACTTCCGAAAGAGGCGCGGCATGGCCCCAATCTAACCGCGACTCGGGGCGCCCATCATCGCAACCCCGCCCGTCGGCGCAGGATCCACTCCGCGCACAGCGTCGCGACCAGCAGCAGATACATCCACGGCGCATCTCGACTGGACGGCGCGCTCCCTCGTGCCGGCCGGCCTCCCACGGGCCCAGCCTTCACCGTCGGTGGCGCGGGCACCCATTCCGCGCTCGCGTTCACCACCAGCAGTGAGGCGCCCCCAGGCGCGGCCACGTCGTAAACGCCAGGAGCAAGCGGCGCCGACCGCGCGGTACCGCTACCCGGCAGGAAGCGGAGTGTGTCGGTCACACCAGCTCCGCCCTCGCGGCGGCGCAGTTGGACGATCACCACGGAATCCGCGCCGGCGCCGCGACGCCACGTCACGGGGTCGCCGGCGCGGAACAGTTGCGCATCGGGCACCGCCGCGCGGCGGTCGGCACGCTGCGCCGCCAGATAGTCGAAGATGCTGCCCCAGAGCGCCGTGTACGCATCGGCCGCCACGCCGCCCCGGAACTTCCAGCGCCAGAGGTCGGACGCAGCCACCACCACCACTCGACGAGGACCGTCGTCCCCCGCGACGATGGCGCGCGTCTCGGGGGTACGCGCGCGCCGAGCCTCGAGGCCATGCCACTGGCCCGTCGGCGCCACGCCCGGCCCCACCAGCAGCGGCGGCAGCGAATCCCACGGAACGTCGGACAGCGCATTCCTCAGCGGCGATGCCGGCGCCGCGCTGGCAAACCACTCAGCCCCGTCGCCCTGTGCGGGGACGATGAGCGCCAACGGCGCGCGCGTGGCACTGCGCGGCGGCCCGAACACCGCGGTGTCTCCCTGCAACACGGCCACCGGCGCGTCCCGGAACGCCGCGCGCACCTCTGCCTCGGTGGCCCTTGCAAAGCCGCCGTCCAGCCGCCAGTTGCCCGGCGACAGGTGGTAGTAGGCGCGTGTCGGGAGCGAGAGCGCGCCGCGAAGCACCGAGAGGGCGTAGCGCGCATCGTAATCAGGCGCCGTGGACACGAATACCGCGCCCGGCTGCCGCGACACGTCGAGCCCCACGGCCAGCGTGTCGTTACCCGGCTCGGCGTCACCAGGCACTGACAGCACGGCACGCAGGAGCGTCGGCCCCTCGCGCGCCGGCGCGCGGACATGCACCGCCACGCGGCGACGCTGGAATGCGGCCAGTGGCGCCACCTGCAACGTGCCGCCGCTTGCCCCGCCCGCCGTGAGCGAGAGCGAGCCCGCCGGGCTGCCGGCGCCCCCCGCCACCAAGTCCAGCCAGATCTCCACCGAGTCGCCACCGACGACCGCGCGCGGGGCATCCAGCGCGGCGAGCCCCGCGTCGGGTTGGGTCGCGTGGCGCGCCAGGATGACGCGCGAGCCGGCCGGCAGTTGCTGGAGGTCGGTTCCCTGGGTCAGCAGGCCATCGGTCACCACCACCACGGGACGTCCGGTGGCGATGGCCCGCTGGATCACGGGATCTACGTCCGACCGCAAGTCCCCGGGTGCCGCCGGCCGTGGCGCCGCGCGCAGGGAATCACCAAACAGGAATAGGGAGTCCGCGTGGAGCGCCGAAACGGAGTCCAGCGCGCTGCGCCAGGCCGGCGAGCCGGCCCCGCCGCGCATGCTCGCGGAGACGTCGAGCGCCACCCACGGACGGGGCGCGGCTGGAACGCCCGCCGGGGCATTGAACAGGAGCGCCATGACGAGCACATACGACGCCGCCCGCAGGGCGGCAGGCGCCAGGGGCGCGGGCAGGCGACGCGGAAGCCGGCCGCCGTACTGCCAGGCCGCGCCGGCAATGCCGAGGGCCAGCGCCACGAGCCAGCGCACGCTAGGGGCTCACGACGACGGACGCGCCGGCGGGACCAACGGGCCTACCGCAACGCGACGGTCATGACGCCGTGGCCACCCGTCCGGGCCACGAGCTGGCCGAGCAGCCGGTCGCGCAGCGAGTCAAACTGGGCCACCAGCGACGACGGCAGCGGTTCCGTGCCGACATTGCGCAGGGCCACGCGGGGATCGCGCTGCGCGCCATGCACCAGGAACTCAAAGTGCAGGTGCGGCCCCGTGGCGAGTCCCGTCATGCCCACGTAGCCGATGGTCTGGCCGATATCCACGTGCGCCCCCGCGTGGATGCCCTTGGCAAAGGCGCGCAGGTGGCCATACCGGGACGAGTATCCCCTGGCGTGCCGGATCTCGACCAGGTTGCCGTAGCCGCTCGCGGTCCCCGCGCGCACCACCGTTCCCGCGCCGATGGCGCGCACGGGGGTGCCGGAGTTGGCGGCGTAGTCAATGCCCTCGTGATTGCGCCACCGCTTGAGGATCGGATGAAAGCGCCGGCCGAACGAGCTGGTGATGTACTTGAACTTGAGCGGCACCCGCAGGAACATGGACTTGAGCGAACGCCCATTCTGGTCAAAGTAGTTGCCCGACACCTGGTCGTCGGTGAAATGGATGGCGTCCATCTCGGAGCCTGACAGCACGAGCTGGGCGGCCACGATGTTGCCGATCTTCACCGTGCCATTGGCCAGCCGGCTCCGCTCGGCCAGCACCCGGAACGAGTCGCCGTCCTGCAGGTCGCGGCTCATGTCCACGCGGTACTCGTACACGTCGTCGGCCAGGCGCACCACCAGCGCGTCCTGGGCATCGCGGGGCAGCAGCCCGTCGGCCGCGGCATACATGGCCTGGTACAGGTTGGTGTGGATGCTGCCCTGCACCGCGATGGTGTCAGTCACCCACGGCAGGCGCTCGTCGCGCGTGACCCATCCCGAGGAATCGCGCGTGAGGTGCAGGAAATCGTCGTCCGCGAGCGCGATGACCACTTCAGGCGGCTGCGAATCGCCGGGGGCGCTGTGCAGCACCGCGACCCGGAGCCCCACCGGCACGCGCCGCGGGTCGATTACCGGCGACGCGGCATGGACCACCGCCCCGGCATCCGTCCCGCTCAGTCCGCCACGCATCAGGACGCCGGCCAGCGTCCCGCCACTCACCACGCTGTCATACGACAATTCCCAACTGGGGGTGGGTAGCGTGTCGCGGGCCACCGTGGCCGATGGTACGGCGAGCTGCGGCGTGGCCCGAATGGCGACGAAGGCAAGAACCGCCACCACGGTGTACGTGATGGCGCGGGCGCTGCGCAGCTTCAATCCATCTGCCTCCGAATGAACGTCGGGATCTCCATGTCGCTGAGATCCGCGGCGCCCTTTCCTTCCGAGGCCGGACGCGCCCGCCGCGGTGCATCCTCAGCGGGCGCCGGGCCCCGGACCGAACCCGAGGGCCGGGCCACCCGGGTGCCCGGGAACGGAATCACGGGCGAACTGCCGGACCTGCCGAGCGCGGCGCGATCGTGCGCCGAGGAGGCGCTGGCGCCGCCGATCTTGTCGAAGCCGGTGGCAATCACCGTCACGCGCAGCTCACCCTGCATGGCGGGCTCGTGCACCGCGCCAAAGATGATCTCGGCGTCGTCGCCCGCCTCGTCGTGTACGATATCACTGATCTGCGTCACCTCACCAAGCGTGAGGTCGCCGCCGCCGGTGATGTTGAGCAGCACGCCGCGCGAACCCGCGATGGACACGTTGTCCAGCAGCGGGCTGGCAATGGCCTGCTGCGCCGCCTCGATGGCGCGGTTCTCCCCGCGCCCGATGCCCGTGCCCATGAGCGCCGAGCCCCCCTCGCGCATCACCGTGCGGACGTCGGCAAAGTCCACGTTCACCAGGCCCGGCTTGGTGATGAGGGTACTGATGCCCTGCGTGGCGTGCAACAGCACCTCGTCGGCCTTCTTGAGCGCGTCCTGGAACGGGATGCCCTTGCCCACCACGGCCAGCAGCCGCTCATTGGGCACCACGATCATGGTATCCACGTTCTTGCGCATCTCGCCAATGCCCTGGTCGGCCTGGCGCATACGCTTGCGGCCCTCGAACAGGAACGGCTTGGTGACGATGCCCACCGTGAGCGCCCCCGCCTCGCGCGCCAGCTCGGCAACTACCGGAGCGGCGCCGGTGCCGGTGCCGCCACCCATGCCGCAGGTGATGAACACCAGGTCCGCGCCCTGGAGCGCCGCCGCCACCTCATCGCGGTTTTCCTCGATGGCCTGCCGACCGATTTCCGGCCGCGCCCCGGCGCCGAGTCCGCGCGTCAGCTTCTTGCCGATCTGGACCTTGATGTCCGACTTCGAATTCAGGAGCGCCTGGTTGTCGGTGTTGACCGAGATGAACTCCACCTGCTCCAGGCGTTCTTCGATCATGCGGTTGACGGCATTCCCGCCACCGCCCCCCACGCCCACGACTTTCATCCGGGCATGCTGTACCGCGCTTTCCTCGAACTCGAAGACCATGTGAGTGGAACTCCCGCTCTTGCGAGGTGGGAACGGTCGGCATTCGCGTGGCCGATCGCCGGACGGGACCACGACCACGGATGAGGTGAACCACCGCACTCCACAGTCGCGCAATCAGTTGCGGCAATATAATGCGTTTGCCGCCCTCGACTACCCCCGTTGAGTGACGACACAACGCACCAAACAGCACACCGTTCTTATCCACAGATCGGCGATGGTTGAGCAGTTTTTTGATGTGGATTTTTCCGCCTGCACTCCCCTAGACTTGGAGTCGTGATCCGCTTCCTCACACTCCCCAGCCCCATCGGACCGCTCACGATCGCCGCCACCGACCGCGGCCTCGCCGCCCTCTACATGGCCAGCGAAAAGCACGGACAGTCGGCCAGCGAACGCAGCACCTGG
>DASSOG010000038.1:0-27315 GCA_035700805.1 Gemmatimonadaceae bacterium
CCGCTTGGGCTCGCGGGCGGGTTCTTCCTCAGCCTTGGCGCGATGCGCCACCGGCTCACCGGCCCCCAGGCGCTCCGGCGGCTGGTCATTGGCGGCATCGGTCACCTGGTCGCGCACGTCATTCATGCTCTTCTTGAATTCCCGGATGCCCTTGCCGATCGACGCGCCAATTTCCGGTACCCGCCTCGCGCCAAACAATACCAGCACGATCACGAGTACGATGGTCCATTCCATAATTCCCATATTACCGAAATTCATACCGTCTCCTAGAAGAGCGATCGCGCAATAAGGTAGGCCACGAACACGCCAATCAGGCTCAGCAGCGTTACGTCGAGCGCCACGGGCCCTGCACTGAACTTGATGAGGCCGAGGTCAATGGGCAACGGACCCACCGCCGGCGTGACGCCGGTGACCAGCAGGTTCCGGGCGGCCCCGGCTGGCAGCACATGCCGGAAAATCCCGGAGACAAGACCACCGGCCACGAAACCCACCGACAGCACCAGCACGTGGAACCCGGGGCGGTGCTTGGCGGAACCCGTGCTTGGCATGGTTTACGAGCGGCGGTCGGTCACGTACGCCAGCACATCCAGCAGCGCGCTCCGCGCGGGCGACGGCGGCACCGGAATCAGGGCCTCCTCGGCCTCGCGCGCAAACGCCTCGCCGCGTTGCCGGGCGTACGCCACGCCACCGGCCTCCACCACCAGCCCCATCACCTCGTGGATCTGGTCGTCACCCGGCTCCTCCGTGTCAAACAGGGCCTGCACGCGGCGCCTCGCCGCGGGCGTCATGGCGGCCAGCGCCCCGATGAGCGGCAAGGTGACCTTGTGCTCCCGCAGGTCGTTGCCCGAGGGCTTGCCGGTGACGGCCTCCTCCTCGGTGTAATCGAGGATGTCGTCCACCACCTGGAAGGCCATGCCAAGGCGGTCGCCAAAGCGCGCCAGCGCCTCGCGATACCGGGGCGCGCCGCAGAGCGCCCCGCTCTCGCAGGCCGCCGAGAGGAGGGACGCCGTCTTGGCCCGGATCAGCAGGTCGTACTCCGACTCGCCAAAGCCCAGCGCATCGATCGCGGCAAGCTGGCGCATCTCGCCCAGGCTCAGTTCGCTGGACACGTCCGTCACCACGCGCAGGACGTCCAGGTCGCGGATGGTGACCAGGGCCCGGAGGGCGCGGGAATACAGGAAGTCTCCCATGATCACCGACACCTGGTGGCTGTACACCGAGTTCACGGTGGGGCGCCCGCGCCGGGTCACCGAGTGATCCACGGAGTCGTCGTGGACCAGCGTGGCCAGGTGCATCAGCTCGATCACCGCCGCCAGTTCCACGGCCCGCGGCTCCGGATTGCCGTCCAGGTCGCTGGAGAGCAGCGTGAGCGTGGGGCGCAGCATCTTGCCGCGGCGGCCCAGGAGGTAGCCCGCCACTTCCTCAATCATGGGCACGCCGGAGCTGACAATCCGGAGCATCGCGGCGGCCACCTGGTCCAGCCGCTCCGTGACGGGTGCCTGGATCCGGAGCAGCGCGTCGGACACGGGACGGCGCGGCCGGACCGCGACGCCGCTCACCGCGCGGCCTGCTCGATGGCGTTCATCCGGTCACCCACGTCGCGGAACTGCACGTCGATGACAAACACCCGCTGGTAGAACTCCAGCGCCTGCGTCCCCTTGCCCAGCGCCTCGTTGGCGCGACCCAGCAGGTACAGCACGCCCACCAGCTTGTCGTCCGTCATCCCGGGCTCGCGCAACGCGCGCGTGAGCAGGGTATTTGCCATCTGGTATTGTTCCTTTTCCATGAAGCAGTTGCCGATGGCCTCGTACGTCCGCCCCCGATTCTCCGTGCCGCGCAGCGCCGTCTGGAACTCGGAGATCGCCTCGTCCAGCAGCCCCATCTCCTTGTAGGCGATGCCCAGGTCGTAGTGGCTCTGGTAGTCCTCCGCCTCCACGTTCTCGGCCACTCCCTGCTTGAACTTGCGGAGCATGTCCGCAAAATCAGCTTCTTCGTCGCCGCTCGGCTCGCGCTCCTCCACCACCATGCGCGTGTCCTTCTCCGGCTCGTCGTCGCGCATCAGGTCGCCGAGGTTCACAAAGTCGCCGTCCAGCTCGATGGGCGCGGCGGGCGTGGCGTGCGTGGACACCCTCGGCGCGCCGGCCACCCGCGAGGCGCGTGGCGCCTTGGGCTCGGGCGGCGGCTCCACGGGCTCGTCGGGCAGCGAGCTGATGGCGCCCAGCGCGCGCGCATTGTCCGGCACCAGCTCGAGCACCCGGTGGTAGATGCTGCGCGCCTTGTCCACCTGCTCGCTGCGGAACAGGGCGTCGGCCAGGTCCAGGTACGCGCCCACCAGCCGCCCCTTGTCGTTGGCGCGGTAGGCGTACTCCACGCGCTTCTGCTGGTACTTCACCGACGACGGATCGGCGCGCACGATCTCATCCGCCATGGAGGCTGCCGCCTCCAGGTCGCCGTCGGCCTCATACCCCTTCATGGCCGCCTCGAACTCGTGCAGCCCGCCCTCGCGGTTCCCGGCCTCCAGCATGGCCTCGCCCAGCTCGCGGTGCGCGTTCCAGTCGTTCGGGTCGCCATCCACCACCGCCTGGAGCATCTCCATGGACTGCGCCGCGACGAGCGTGGACGAGCGGCCCGCGCCGGACACCGGCTCCGCGGGTGTGGCCTCGGCAGCAGTCTCGGCTTCAGGCGCGGCCGGCGCGTCGGACTCGGTGGACGCGGTGGCCGCGGCGGATTCCTCGAGTTCGATGCCCACCAGTGAGACACCCAGCGCCGGGGGCGCGGGTGGCGTGGGCGGAGTGGCGGACTCGCGCGACTCATCGGGCATGATGAGGTCCAGATCTCCGCCGATCGAATCGTCATCCGTCGTGGCCGAGTCCTCGGGCTCACTGGCCGGCGGCGCCTCCTGGGGCTCCGCCATCGCGGTGGGCTCGAGGTCCAGCAGCGACGACGGAATGGCGCCGGTGGCGCGCTGGTCGAACGAAGTGGACTGCAGCCCATCGAGCAGCGACGCGCCGTCCGGCGAGGTCTCGACACCTTCGGACATGTCCGTGCGCGTCACGCCATCGAGCTGTTCGGCTTCGAGGGTGTCGGCGCTGACGTCGTCGCCCAGCGACGTGCGCTCGATGATCGGCTCCGGCGCGGCTTCCGGTTCCGACTCCGGCTCCGGCTCCGGCTCGGACGCCGGTTCAGGTTCGGGCGCCGGGACCGGCTCCGGTTGGGCCGCCGCACGCGCGCTGCTGGCGCGCGGGGGCGTCGGCTCCTCGTTCAGGTCCAGGAACACCAGGTCCTGCGCCTTCGACTCCAGCGGCGTGTCGCCGGCGCTCACTTCCGCGCTCGGGTCAATGGAGCGGATCCGCTTGGCCGTCGCCTCGGCCTCGGCCTTGCGACCGTCCGCCGTATAGCGCTGGTAGAGCATTTGCAACTGCGCCACGGCTTCCGCCGGCTTGCCCGCCTTCTGCAACTGGTCGGCGAGCATGAGGCGAATGTCGTCCTGGTCGGGACAGAGGTCCGCAAACTCCTTCAGCGCGTTGAACGCCTCGTCCATCTTGCCGGCCTTCTGCATCCGGTCGGCAAACTCGAGGAAGTTGCGCTTGGCATCAGCGGCGAACCCCTTCTGCGCGCTGATCTTGCCGAGCTTGTAGTAAATGCTCGTCCGTCCCGGCGACTGCCGGAGGATCTTGTTGCAGAGCGCGATGGCGTTGTTGTGGAAGCCGCTCTCCGCGTAGTGATCCACGGCGCGCTCGTAGTAATCCACGGCGTCGCCGACGTTGCCCTGCTTCAGGAGCAGGTCGCCCACGCGGTTGTACAGCGCGACGTCCATCTCCTCCGGATTATCCTCGTAGGCACGCAGCAGTTCGATGTACGCCGCAATCGCCTTGTCGGGCTGCTTTTTCAGCTCGTAATCAGCAGCCTTCTTCTTGAGCTTTGCGATGTTGGCCATGAGCGCCGGCGGGGCTTCTGGACTCGGGGCGACGGGGTTCGTCGTCGGGGGGCGGTAAGCGGTGTAAGCTACCCCTAAGTGCTACCAGTCACAAGGTTTGCCCCGCACCCAGGTCCGTCGGCAAAGGGGGGCGCCAAACCAGTACGGCAACTCGCGGTAGTCCGCCGCGGCAAACAGCGCGAGGTCCGCCGAGAAGCCCGGCGCCACCTGCCCCACCGACCCGGCGAGCCCCAGCGCGGCGGCGCCATTGACGGTGGCCGCCACCAGGGCCTCGGCCGCGCTCAGGTGCAACTGACTCACCCCGAGCGTGAGGATGGTGGGAAAGTGCAGCGTGGGCGACGTGCCCGGGTTGAAGTCGGTGGCGAGCGCCACGGGCACCCCGGCCGCGATGAGTTCGCGGGCCGGCGCCTGGCGCGTCTTTCCAAGAAATGTCATGGTGGCCGGCAGCAGCGTGGCCACGGTCCCGGCGTGCGCCAGCGCCGCGATACCGCCCGGCGAGATGGCGGCGAGGTGGTCGGCCGAGGTCGCCTGCAATTCCGCGGCCAGCGCGGCCCCCCCGGCGTCGGTGAGTTCGTCGGCATGCAGCTTGAGGCCGAGCCCGGCCGCGCGCGCCGCCTGCAGGATCTCCCGCGACTCCTCCACCGTGTACACATGCGTCTCGCAGAACACATCGGCAAACGTCGCCAGGTGGTCCGCCGCCACGCGCGGGATCATCTCGCGCACCACGAGGTCGATGTATGCGCGGCGCGCGGCCGATGTCCCGCGGTGCTCCAGGGGCACCTCATGCGCGCCGAGGAAGGTGGGCACAATGCGCAGCGGCAACTCCGCGGCCAGGCGCCGGATCACGTGCAGCGTCTTGAGCTCGTCCTCCAGGGTGAGGCCGTAGCCCGACTTCACCTCCACCGTGGTGACGCCACTCGCCGCCAGCATGGCCAGCCGCGGGCGGGCCAGGTCCAGCAACTGCTGCTCGTCGTGGGCGCGCAGGTCGCGCACGGAGGCGTGGATGCCGCCGCCGCGCCGTGCAATCTCCATGTAGTCCAGGCCGGCGGCCCGCATCTCATGCTCCGCCGCGCGCGCCCGACCGAACACCGCGTGCGTATGAGAGTCCACGAATCCCGGCACCAGGATGCCACGGTCGCAATCCACCCGTGCCGCGCTCGCGTGCCGGCGCTCCAGTTCGTCCTGGGGACCGACCTCGGCGATGGTGTCACCCCGCACCGCCACCGCGCATCCTTCGCGCACCCCGGCGTCCGCCATCGCCGCCCCCCGGCGCGCGGCGGGCGGACCGGCGCAGGTGACCACCTGCGCCGCGTTCACGAAGAGCAGGTCGGTCATGGCGCCACCCCGGGCACCGCGGCGCCCGCCGCCGCGATCGGCGCGGACGCGGCCGCGCGGGCGGTGGGCCGGGTGGAGCCCAGCACGTCCTGGACGCGCGACCACTCCAGCGGCGCCTGCGCCTCGCCGCGGCACGCGTAGTAGCAGGCATTGCAGTTGATGGGCTCGTACCGCTTGAAGTCCCGCCAGTGAAAGTCCGTGGGGAAGTCGGGGCACCGCTTCACGTGGCCCACCGGGTCAATGTGGATGGTGCGGATCCCCGACCGGCAGGGATCATGGACCTCGCCCCGCACGTAGCGCGCCACCTGCCGCAGGTAGTAGTCCGAGCTGGTGATGACGCCCCGATTGCGGCGCTTGAAGGCCAGCAGCTCGCGTACCAGTTCCTCAATGGCCCGCTGGTGCTCCTCGCGCAGCAGGTGGTCGCCGTTGCCGTTCTTGGCGTCGGTGTACACGCTGAGGTTCACGCCGACGCCCAGCTCCTGCGCGCGTCGCACCAGCGGCATGATCTCCTGCACGTTGTCGTTCTTGATGACCGTGTTGAAGCGGATGTTGTCGATGCCCTGCGCCTGGAGCGCCGGAATGCGGTCCATGATGCGGCGCGCCAGCCCCGGGATGCCGCGGGCCCGGTCGTGGCGCTCGTCCAGGTAATCCAGGGAAATGTTGAACTGGTGCACGCCGGCGTCCCACAGGGACCGCGCGCGCTCGGGCGTGAGCATGGCCCCGTGCGTGATGAGCGCGATGTACTTGAGCCGCACCGCCTGCGACACGGCGTGCACCAGCACCTCGAGGTCGCGCCGCAGCAGCGGTTCGCCGCCCGTGAACGTGATCATCAACGGATTGAAATGCCGGGCGGCATCGGCAAAGCTGGTGAGCTCCTGGTCGCGGGCCGACGGGTCCGTCTTCCAGTAGTCGCAGAAGTCACAGTGCGCGTTGCAGCGCATCGTGACCTCGAAGTGCACCAGCACCGGCATCCGCCGGGCCACCAGCCACGCGTACTTGCCGATGAACATCGGCACATGCCACGGGCGGAACCGGCTGGTCAGCATCGCAACCGGCCCTCGATGCCCGCGCTCACTCCACGTCCGTCAACATCGGCAGCACGATCCCCTCGCGCCTGGCCGTCTCCACCGCCTCGTCGTAGCCGGCGTCCGCGTGCCGCGCCACGCCAAGGCCCGGGTCGTTGGTCAGCACGCGCTGCAGCCGCTCGCGCATCTCCGGCGTGCCGTCGGCCACGATCACCTGCCCCGCGTGGAGCGAGTTGCCAATGCCCACGCCGCCCCCGTGATGGAACGACACCCACGAGGCGCCGCTCGCCACGTTGAGCATGGCATTCAGGATCGGCCAGTCGGCCACCGCGTCCGTGCCGTCCTTCATCTTCTCCGTCTCGCGGAAGGGCGACGCGACGCTGCCGGTGTCCAGGTGGTCGCGCCCGATGACGATGGGCGCCGAGATCTCGCCCCTGGCCACCAGGTCGTTAATGGCCACGCCAAAGCGCGCCCGCTCGCCCTGCCCCAGCCAGCAGATGCGCGCCGGCAGCCCCTGGAACTGCACGCGCTCGCGCGCCAGCGTGATCCACCGCTTCAGGTGCTCATCCCGCGGAAACAGCTCCAGGATCAGGTCGTCCGTGCGGTGGATGTCGCGGGGATCGCCCGAGAGCGCCGCCCAGCGGAACGGTCCCTTGCCCTCGCAGAAGAGGGGCCGGATGTACTCCGGGATGAAGCCCGGAATGTCGAACGCGTGCTCCACCCCGCGGTCGTACGCCACCGTCCGGATGTTGTTGCCGTAGTCAAACGCCACGGCGCCGCGCGATTGCAGTTCCAGCATAGCCTTCACGTGCGTGGCAATGGAGGCCTCCGCCAGTTCCACGTACCGCGCGGGATCGCGCGCCCGCAACTCCGCGGCCCGAGGTACGGAGTAGCCGGCGGGCACGTAGCCGTTCAGCGTGTCGTGGGCGCTGGTCTGGTCGGTGACCACGTCCGGCACCACGCCGCGCTTCACCAGCTCGGGCAGCACCTCGGCCGCGTTGCCCACGAGCCCCACCGAGAGCGCGCGCCTGGCGTCCTTCGCCTCCTGGATGAGCGCCAGCGCCTCGTCCAGCGTGCGCGCCTTGCGGTCGCAGTACCTGGTGGCCAGCCGCTTGTCGATGCGGGCCTCGTCCACCTCGATGCCCAGGATGGCCGCGCCCTGCATGGTCCCCGCCAGCGGCTGCGCGCCGCCCATTCCACCCAGCCCCGAAGTGAGCACGAACCGGCCGGCCAGCGAGCCGCCAAAGTCGCGGCGCGCCATCGCGCCGAAGGTCTCGTAGGTGCCCTGCAGGATGCCCTGCGACCCGATGTAGATCCACGAACCCGCGGTCATCTGCCCGTACATGATGAGCCCCGCGCGTTCCAGCTCGCGGAACTTCTCCCACGTGGCCCATCGGCCCACGAGGTTCGCGTTGGCAATCAGCACTCGCGGCGCCGACGTGTGCGTGCGGAACACGCCCACCGGCTTGCCACTCTGCACCAGCAGGGTCTCGTCGGCGTCCAGCGCGCGCAGCGAGCGGACAATGGCATCGAACGCATCCCAGCTCCGCGCCGCCCGCCCCGTCCCGCCGTACACCACCAGATCATCGGGGCGCTCGGCCACCTCGGGATCCAGGTTGTTCATCAGCATGCGCAGCGCGGCTTCCTGCTGCCACCCCTTGCAACTGAGGGTCGTGCCGCGAGGAGCGCGCACCGGGCGTGGCCCCGCCGCGACGCGTGGTGCGTGCGTGCTCGTCGTCATGATCCACTCCGCGTGATGGGTCCAAACGTGTCGTTCGCGATGGCGTCGGCCAGGCGGGCAATGTCACCTGACAGCACGCGGTCGCGCGTGAGCGCCGGCACCAGCGCCCGCACCGCCGAACGCCCCGCCTCAGCGCCGCGCCCCGCCTTGAGCGGCGCCCGGAAATCCAGGCCCTGCGCCGCGCAAAGCAGTTCAATGGCCAGCACGTGGCGCACGTTCTGCACGATGCGCCGCAGCTTGATGGCGGCCGTCATGGCCATGGGCACCACGTCTTCCTTGCTGCCGTCGGTGGGAATGGTGTCCACGCTGGCCGGGTGCGCCAGCACCTTGCATTCGCTGGTCACCGCGGCCGCCGTCACCTGCACCATCATGAATCCCGAATTCACCCCGGCGTCGGGGGTGAGGAAGGGCGGCAGCCCCTCGTTCAGGTCGGGGTGCACGAGGCGATCAATCCGCCGCTCGGCAATCACGGCCAGGTTGGTGAGCGCAATGGCCAGCACGTCCAGCGCCATGGCCACCGCCTGCCCATGGAAGTTGCCGCCGCTCAGCAAGGTGCCATCCTCGAACACCAGCGGGTTGTCCGTGGCCGCGTTCAACTCGCGGCCAATCAACCCCTCGGCAAACACAATCGCATCGAGCACCGGGCCATGCACCTGCGGCATGCAGCGCAGCGCGTAGGCATCCTGCACGCGCGGATCGCCCGTGCGGTGCGACTCGCGGATCTGGCTGTCGTCCAGCAGCGCGCGCAGGATGCGCGCCGACTCGGCCTGCCCCACCTGCCCGCGCACCTCCTGGATGCGGGCATCGAAGGCGGCGGGCGTAGCCTTCAGCGCGTCGCAGCTCATGGCGCCCGCCACGTGCGCCACGTTCCAGAGCTGCCGCGCATCCGTCACCGCCAGCGCTGCGATCCCCGTGTGCGCCTGCGTGCCGTTGATGAGCGCCAGGCCTTCCTTGGGCTGGAGCAAGACCGGGGCGAGGCCGGCGGCCGAGAGCAGTTCCGCGGCGGGCCCCCGCCGCTCGGCCTGGCAGAGATCGCCCTCGCCTATGAGCGAAAGCGCCAGATGCGCCAGCGGGGCCAGGTCTCCACTGGCGCCCACGCTCCCCTGCTCCGGCACCGGCGGGTACAGCCCGGCGTTCAGCATCCCCACCAGCAGGTCCACCAGTTCCGGCCGCGCGCCCGAATACCCCTTGCTCAGCACGTTGGCGCGCAGGAGCATCATGGCGCGCACCTCGCGCTCGGGCAGCAGTGGACCGACGCCCACGGAATGGCTGCGCACCAGGTTCACCTGCAGCTCGGCCAGGCGCTCGTGGGGAATGGCGACGTCCGACAGCTTGCCGAATCCCGTCGTCACCCCATAGGCCACGGCGTTGCGCGCCACCAGGTCATCCAGGACGGCGCGAGTGCGCGACATGCGGGCCCGGGCCGGTTCGCCCACCTGCACCGGACGACGGCCAACGGCCACCGCCGGGACGTCGGGGATGCTGAGGGATTGACCATCAAGAACGAGTGCCGGAGGCATGAGCGGAACTTCTCCGGCCGCGATGGACAATTCAAGGGCGGCCGCGCGCCTCAGCGCGTGCCGCCGCTCCGGTACGTTCCGCGGTTGTAGTCGAACTTCAGGTCCGGTTCCGCAATCAGCGAGATCTGGAACGAGAAGGAGAAGTTCCCGTTGGGCGACTGGGTGAAGGCAAAGATCGCCCGCCAGTCGTGGAGTTCGCGGATGAGCTGCACGTCCTGGCTGGCAAACTGGTGCTGCTGAAAGTTGTACATGGTGCGCCACGCGGCCGACCACTTGGGCGTGAGCGGAAACTGGATGTTGCTGCCCAGGGAGGCCGTGGGCGGATTGAGCAGGATGGGCCCGCCCGCCGACGTGTTGGGAATCTGGGCGTCCTGCGTGGGGGCCGTGGTCTGCTGCTGCACGCACACATCATAGGCCGCGATGTTGCCCTGCACCCGATACGGGTCGCAGAAGCGCGTCGGGTCGGCATTGATCACGGTGCCTCCCACCGGGGGGCGCTGCCGGGCCGCGCTGAAGTTGAAGGTCGCCGACCAGGACCGCACCGGTCCTGACACATACCGCGCGTTGCGCGAGTCCATCCCGGCCACCGGCTGGTTGGCCACACGGGCGCCGAACTGTTCCTCCGGCGTGAGCCCCTCGGGCGACGCCGCCGCGGCCAGCGCCGAGCTGGAGTCGTGCGAGAGCCCCACCAGGCGCAGCAGGAACCCCAGCGGGTTGCGCTGCTGGCTCACGTTGAAGCTCGCGGACACCGAATTGCGGTAGGGCTTGAACACGGCGCTGTCGCTCAGCGGACTGCCCTGGAACAGGGAGTAGCCCACGCTGAGCGCGAATCCCGGCAGCAGCGCGGACGAGAGCTGGTACGAAAACGACGTGTTCGTGATCCCGGAGATGGCCCGGCCCGTCTTGGCGGCGCGTTCGAAGTCGTAGGTGATGGGCGAGAGGTCGAGGGAGAGCAACTGGATGGGGGGCGCGGACCGGTTGCTGCCGGCATTGAGCGTGTCCTCGTCCGACCGGAGCTTGGCCTCCAGCGTCTGGTGCAGCCCCACGGAGACCGTCTTCTGCGCGAGCGCCCCCAGGTATCCCACGCGCGTGCGGCCCGTGGCGGCCAGGTAGTCGTCCCCCACGCGCGCGGCCGGCGCATACGAAAACCCTATGGTCGGCGACACGGTGTGCCGAAAGCGCGAGACCGGGCCGAACCCGGGAAAGAGCCCGTAGATGGTAGGCGACATGGACAACCCAAAGCTGAGTCGCTTGGACTGGTGCACGAACTGCCCGCCCGTGCGCTCGGTGCGCACCCAGAACGGCCCCGGGTCCACGTTCTGGAGCCCCACGCTGGGCGACAGGTGCAGGATATTGTCGCCCAGCGACGGCAGCGAGAAGCTCGGCGTCCAGTCCACGTCGGTGCGGTAGGTGCTGGCGAACACTCGCTTCTCGTGGACCGACGTGTCGGACGGGTCCGGATACACCACGTATTCCTGCGGAAACAGGTTCTGCTGGTCGTTGATCGAGAACGAGTTCCGGAGATTCCACCCGAAGATCTGCACGGGCGTGTCGAACGAGAGCTGACTGGAGTAGCTGCTGCGCTTGACGGTTGTCGAATCAAGGCCCCCGAGGCCGTTCAGGCCGTAGCGCTGGCTGAACAGGCCGGGCTGGTCGATGTCCAGGCTCTGGGACGCCGAGTAGTGAAAGCCAGGCGTCCAGTTGAGCCAGGGCGTCAGCTCGATGGCCGTGGTGCTGACGTTCACCGTGGGAAAGGTCTGGTCCACCTGGTCACGGCCGGGATATTGCTTGCGCGTTCCGCCCACGCTCACGGTGGCCGGCCCCACCTTGTCCTGGAAGGTGATGGAGGACGAGATGGTCTGGAGCGCGGCGTACGGGTTGAACGTGTTCTGGCGCTGCAACTGCGTGCTCGTGACGTAATTCAGGTTTGCCGAGAGCGTGCTGTTGCGCGAGAACTGCTGGGTGTGATTCCAGTTGATGGCCAGGTTGGTGAGGCCATTGCGCTGCGAGGTGTATGCCGTGGCGAGCTGGCCCCGCAGGAAGCGATCGCGCCAGTTGTAGCGCCACTGTCCGTTGAGCCGCATCCAGCCCGGGTCGCCCGTGGCCGGCCCGCCCAGCCCGCTGCGCCAGTCGAGCCAGGTGGACGCATCCATGTAATCGTTGAGCGCCCAGTACCATCCCAGATTCTCAATATCGCGCCGGTACGTGGGGCTGTTGCGGATGATGTCGGCCACGCCAAAGCGCGGCGTGAGCATCCCGCTCCGGCGCCCGCTGCGGATGTCCTGGAAGAAGAACGGCAGCCACATCACCGGGACGGTGCCGATGTACAGCACCGCCGGGCGCCCCACCATCAGGTTTCCCGTACGCTTCACCTCGCCCACCGCAAAGTGATAGTCCGGCGCGATGGAGTCGCTGCACGAGGTGAGCGTGGCCGACGTGCCGTACAGCCGCGGGGCGATGTTCCGGGTGGAGTCCCCCGCGTCGATCTTCACCACGCGCGGGTTCACGTACCAGGTGTTGCCGTCGTTGTCCACCGCGATGGACGCGTGGTTGATGCGCCCCGACCGCTCCCGAAGGTTGTACGTGGCGGTGGCGCGCCCCGCGATGGGCGCCTGCCCGTCCCCCGGCACGATCACATACCCGGCGCTGGCCGTGTCTCGACTCACCACCCGCACGCCGCGGTTCTGGCTGTCGTAGCTGATGGTCGAGTCGGTGATCACCACCTGGTCGCCGCGCTGCACCGCCGCCTGCTTCTGCTCACCCGCGATGATCTGGATGGCCTGCTGCAGCGCGTCGAACGTGAGCACGCCCCCCTGATAGCGCGTGACGGTGTACCCCGGGCGCGCCATCAGGGCGCGCATCACCGAGTCGGGCGGCGCCCAGTTCACGCTGCCGAGCGAGTCGCGCTGCGTGGTGTCCCGCCCCAGCCGCCCCGTGTCCGCCGGCGTCACGACCCGCCCCCGTGGTGGCGGAGGCCGGGTGGGAACCGCCTGGGCGCGCGCCCCGGCCGGCGCGAGCAGGACCGCGAGCAGCGCCACCCAGCGACGCCTCACGCCGGCTCCCCCTCCCGATCTGCCGCCACCGCCGCCAGGCGCTTCACGCGGCGCCGGTAAATGACGTATGACACGGCCACGCTCACCTCGTACAGGAGATACAGGGGGACGAAGATTGCAAACGTCGTGCCAAGGAAGTCGCCCGGGGTGATGATGGCCGCGGCGGCCCAGCAGGCCACGATGGCGTGCCGGCGGTACTTGCTCAGGAACTGCGGCTTCACGAGCCCCAGCGCGGTGAGCCCCGTGATCAGCACCGGCAGCTCGAAGACGGCGCCAAACGCCACGCAGAAGGTGGTGATGAACCCGAAGTACTTGGTGGCCTCAATCATCGGCGTTAACGCGTCCGACTCGAGGTTCATCAGGTACGCCAGTGCCAGCGGGATGATGAAGTAGTAGGCCAGCGCGACGCCGATGGCGAACAACACGGTGGCGGCAAAGATGGCCGGGATGACCACTTTTTTCTCCTTCCTGTACAGCGCAGGGGACAGGAAGGACCAGAGCTGGTACCCGATGACCGGCAGCGCGAGGATGCCGCCGATGACCAGCGACAGCGACATCAGGATGGTGAAGGTGTCCGCCGGATGCGTGTAGACGAGCGTGCGCCCCTGCAGGTACGGCAGGATCGGCTTCTCAAGGAAGAGGATCGTGTCGAAGTGCAGGACGATGAACACGCCAATGGCCACGCCAATGGCCAGGGCGATGATGGACCGCACCAGTCGCCACCGCAATTCCTCGAGGTGATCGAGGAACGGCATCTCATCTGACTTCTTTTTTGCCTTCGCGGCCATCAGACCCTCGCGGAGGAACGGTTACCCGCCCCCGGGCAGGGCCTTGAGTCGATCGGGAACGAGCTGGGCTTCGGTGCTGGTGGGATAGTCCTTGAGCACCCGCTCCCAGGCCGCGCGCGCGGCGGCATACTGCTTCTGCTGCGCCTGCACGCTGCCGGACTTGTAGAGCGCCGTGGCCGCCGAAGGGCTGGCCGGGAATTCGCGTACCACCGACTGGTACACCGAATCCGCCGCCGGCAGGTTCGCCTCGGCCTCATAGCAGACCCCGATCATCACCGCCACGTTGGCCAGGTCCGGGGAGTCGGGATAGCTGGTGAGGATCTGGCGGAACGTCATGCGCGCGGTGGCGTACGCCCGCTGGTTGTACAGGTCGCGCCCCATCTGGAAGAGACGGGCTGGGCCAGGGAGCGCGGGCGCCCCACTGTCCGCCGCGGTCGAAGTGCTGCCCGCGGCCACGGGGGGAGGCGATGTCTCCCGCTGGGCCGCAATGTTCTGGATCTGGCGCTGGCTGATGCCCACGCGGTTCTGCAGCGTGGTGATCTGCATGGCCAGTTGGCGCCGGTCTTCCACGGCGCCGGCCTGATAATCAAGGAACCGGCGGCTCAGGGCACGGAGCGAATCCTGGATCGTGCCCAGCACCCTGATGGCCGAGTCCGCCTGCACCCGGGCCAGCGAATCCCCGCGGGCCCGGGCCCGCTCCTGGTCCACCGCCCGTTGGGCCTGCTGCGCCCGCGAGGTGGCGATATCGTCCTGCAGCAACCGGATGTCCGCCTTGGAGGCAAAGCATCCGCCGAGCAACACGACCGCGACGGGTACCAGGAGCGTTCTTCCCGACATTACATGCCCGGGTGGTTGAGCGTTCCGGTATCGCCGCCCGTGATCGTGAATTCGTCACGGCGGTTCTGCGACCAGGCACTCTCATCGTGCCCCATGGCCACCGGTTGCTCCTCACCGTAGCTCACCGTCTCGATGCGCGAGGCGGCCACTCCGTGGTCCGTCAGGTAGCGCTTGGCCGCGGCCGCACGGCGCTGACCCAGGGCCTGGTTGTACTCCGCCGAGCCACGCTCATCCGTGTGCCCTGCGATGCGGATGCTGAGGTTCGGGTTCGCCAGCAGGATGGGCAGCTTGGCATCCAGGATCGCCTGGGCGTCGGGGCGCACCATGGACTTGTCGAAGTCAAAGTGGATGACCTCGGTGAGCGTGGCGCGCATGGCGGCCTGCGCCTGGGCCTCGGCCCGGGCCGCGGCTTCCGCCGCCGCAATGCTGTCGCGGCGCGCCTGCGCCTCGGCAGCGGCCTTCTGCGCGGCCGCAATCGCCGCCAGCGAATCCTGGACGTGCTGCGCGCGGAGCGCGCTCGTGTCCACCGGAGCCGGCACCGGGGTCGGCGCCACCTCGGGCTTCTTGGAGCAGGCCGCCAGCGTCGCGGCTGCCACCACGAGGGATACCGACAGGGAACGGGATACGTGCATGTTCAAGTCTCCTGGATTCGAGAATGGAACGTGTGAAACGCGAAACTGCAATCGCGCCGGGCCAGCCCCGGCACCGCTACTGGACGAAGCGCGGCGACCACGCCGGCAGGCGCGCCGTTGCGCCACCGTGCGTGAGCTGCCGCATCTGCCCTGACTGCGTGTCGATCACCCACAACTCCTTGGTACCGGTACGGCCCGACGTGAACACCAGGTGCCGACCATCCGGCGCCCAGCTCGGATCTTCATTCCGCGTTTCGCTCGTCAACTGCCGCGGCACGCGATCCCGCAAGGACATCGTGAACAACTGGAATACCCCCGACCCGTCCGGCACGTACGCCTGATAGGCAATGGCCAGCCCGTCGGGAGACCAGTCCGGATTCGATCGGTAGTTCCGCGAGTCGAACCCGTAACTGGTGAACATATCCGCATTCGTGCCGTCCGCAT
Organism: Gemmatimonadaceae bacterium; assembly: GCA_035700805.1. Taxonomy (GTDB): domain Bacteria; phylum Gemmatimonadota; class Gemmatimonadetes; order Gemmatimonadales; family Gemmatimonadaceae; genus JAGWRI01. The sequence goes on from DASSOG010000038.1 coordinate 15,313, forward strand.
CCATAATATAAATCTCCGGGGGCCCTGCCCGGGACGACGTGAAGGCAATTCGCAACCCGTCGGGGCTGAACGAGGGCTGGCTGTTGTCCGTGCCCCCTCCTGCCGTCACACGAATGACCGAGCCCCCCGTCACGGTGGCGCTGTACAGGTCGGACCCGTTCTCCCCCGCCACGGTGTACATGATCCGCGAGCCGTCGTTGCTGAACACCGGGGTGCTCACATTTGTGTTGCGCTGGGCGCCGAACGCCCGGGACTCCCCGGTCCGCAGGTTGTACACCACCACCCGGGAATCCTCCCCATAGGTCGAATAGGCAATGAGGTTGGCCGCGGGATTCCACGCCGGGGAGAGTCCGCCGGCCACCATCGGCAGGGTGATGTCATCGGCGCCATCGCTGTCCACGATGTGAATGGCGTGGTCGCGCACGTACGCCACACGTGTGGCGGCAATGCCCTGGACCCCCGTGACCCAGCGCTCCACCTCGTCCGACACCCGATGCACCGCCAGGCGCCACGCTCGCGATAGCGTGTCCGGCGGGAGCGGGAATTCACTGACCGTGTTCACCTTGGCGTGCGCCACGTCGTAGAGCGCGACGTGCAGCCCGTGCGGCGTGTTGGTCGCCTGCACGACCGCCACCGCCTGCAGCGCCTTGAAGACGCCGTAGGCCATGGGTTTCGCGTCACCGGCCGCGCCGCTCTTCCCGCGGATGGCCTCCGCCATGGAATCGGGGATCACGATCACCCGCACGCGGTTGCCAAAGCCCAGGTCGCGCTGGACGATGGCCTGGATGGAATCGCCAGTGGGGCCAGGCACCGGGAGCACCACGACACCAGGCATGAGCCCGGGATCATAGACCAGCGTCACGCGGACTCCCCGCGACACCGAGTCCTGTTGCGCGCGGAGCGGCGCGACCACGGCGGCACACAGCGCGACCGCGGCGGGAATCCAGCGAAGGCTCAATGAATGATCCGAGGGTCGAAGGTGAAGATCACGGGCAGCACGTCGTCAGGATAGCCGCCTGGCAGGGGGCCGAACGCCTTGGCGGTGCCCGCGGCGTCCACTGCTCCCTGCGCGGCGAGGTCGAACGCGAACGAACCCGAACGCTTTTGAAACCGGAAGTCGGTCACGCTGCCGTCGCGATGGACCAGGAACACCACGGTGGCGGCCAGCGCGGAATTGTCGGGCGGGTTCCACCGTTCTGCCACCTGTCGGACGATGTTTTTCACGTACCCCGGAAATGGAAAGTCGATCCCCGGCGTCGAGACGTTCGCGACGTCGGAACCCGTGCCTCCCTCGGGACCGCCACCGGCCGTCGCCGTGCGCGATGTCACGCGGGCATGGCGCGCGACTTCCGTGGACGGCGTGACCTGCTGCGGCTTGGGTGGCGCCTTGGTGGGCGTCTCGGCCTTGGTGGTCACCGTGGGCGCGGGCTCCGGCTTGGGCTTCACCTTGGGCGGCGGCGGCTTGGTGTCCGCGGGCTTGGCCGGCGGGTTGTCGCGCACCACGCCCTCCTGTCGCGGACCGGCCGGTGCCGCGATGAGCTGCACCCGGTACACGGGCGGCAGCGCCGGACCCGGTGCGGGCCGATACACGATGAGGGCCGTGATGGCTGCCGCATGGAACAGGATCGACGCACCCATCGGCAGCGTGAGCGACGGCCGCTGCTGCGCGTGACTCACGTCAGTGCTGCTCCTGCTCGGTCATGAGCCCCACCGTGGTCACGCCCGCGGCCTGCACCACCGCGAGCACCTGCGCCACGGCGCCGTAGGGCGCGTCCTTGTCGCCGCGAATGTAGACCCCCTGCTGGGTCCGCCCCTTGGCCAGCGTCTGGAAGGCCGCCCGGAATTCCCCGTACGACAGCGGCGTCCCCTCGTCCACCGAGATCCTCCCGTCGCGGGAGACCGTGATGGTCATGCCGCTCGTGGAGGTCACCGGCCGGGCGTCGGTCCTGGGCAGGGCCACGTCCACCCCGCCCTGCATCATCGGCGCCGCGATCATGAAGATCACGAGCAACAGCAACATCACGTCAATCAGGTTGACGACGTTGATGTCCGCGTTGAGCTCGAGTCGGCGACGCCTGCGGCGCGACATGTCAGATGTGCCCCTCGCGCGCGAGCAGCGCGATCACGCTGGTGCTGAAGTTTTCCATCATCGCATCAAGTCGGTTGAGCTTGTTGGCAAAGATGTTGTACCCGAAAGTGGCGGGAATGGCCACGGCCAGCGCGGCCGCGGTGGCCACCAGGGCTTCCGCCACGCCGGGCGCCACCGCCGCCAGGTTGCCCGAGCCCTTGGTGGCAATGCCCAGGAACGCCTCGATGATGCCCAGGACGGTGCCGAACAGCCCGATGAGCGGACTGGCGGAACCGGTGGTGGCCAGCCAGGGCAGGTACCGTCCCAGCCGGTCGCGCTCCTCGGACGCCTCGGTGTCGAGCAGCAGGCGCAAAGTCTCGATCTGGGTGGCGGACAGCGAATATGTGGCGCTGGACACGGGCGTCGCGTTCGGATCGGCGCGCTCCAGCGCCTGCTGATTGCGGATCTTTGCCTCGGACACGAATCGCATGGCGCGCATGAACAGCCGCGGCAGCGCCCCCGCCCCGGAGCGCTTGGCCAGCGCACCAGCCTCGTCCAGGCGCGGCGCCTGGTCGAACGCCTGCTGGAACTTCCGCGCCGAGTGTTCCGCCTTGCGCAACTGCCGCCAGGCGCTGAGCATGATGGCCCAGCTCAGCAGCGAGAGCGCCGCCAGGACCCCGAGCACGACCCGCGTGCTCAGGGAGGAATTCAGGATCAGGTCCGCGGGACCACCCGGCGTGGCCCCGCCAAATTGCAGAAAGCCGGCAATCATCGATGCTTGGGGATGGAAGCGGATTCCCGTTGCGCGAACCACGCAAACGTCTGGGCCAGGCCCTGCGACAACGAGACGGAAGGCTGCCAGCCGAGCTCGGCCGCCGCCTTGGTGACGGTGAGGAACGACTGGAGCTGCTCGCCGGGGCGCGCCGGCGCGAACTCCACCGGTACGCTGCGGCCAGCGGCCTGCATGAGCGCGTGGGCGAGGTCCAGCACCGAGGTGGCGACACCCGTCCCGACGTTGAAGGCCCGGGCGTTCATCCCCGAACCCGCCGCCGGCGTGTGGCTCGCGGCGCGCGCCATGGCCGCGGCCACGTCGCCCACGTACACGTAGTCACGCGTCTGCTTGCCGTCCCCGAACACGGTGAGCGGCCGCCCGTCCAGCAGCCGGCCGCAGAAGATGGCCACCACGCCGGCCTCTCCATGGGGATCCTGCCGGGGCCCGTACACGTTCGAAAAGCGCAGGGCCACCGCCGGCAGGCCATGAATGCGCGCGTAGTACGACAGGTACTGCTCCACGCTGTGCTTGGCGATGGCGTAGGGCGAGTCGGGCTCCTTGGGCACGTCTTCCGCATTGGGGGGCGTGGCCGCGTCGCCGTAGATCGCGCCCCCGGTGGAGGCAAAGAGGACGCGGGTTCGCTGCACGCGCCCCGCGGCCCGCACGGCTTCCAGCAGGTTCAGCGTGCCGATCACGTTCACCTGGGCGTCGTGCACCGGGTCGTCCACGCTGCGGCGCACGTCCATCTGCGCCGCCAGGTGGGCAATGACGTCAAACTTCCCCTCGCGCACGAGCGTGGCCGCCTCGGGCGACCGGATGTCGAGCTGCAGGAACTCCGCGGCCGCCGGCACGTTCTCGCGTCGTCCGTTGGACAGGTCGTCCACCACTGTCACGGCGTGGCCGTCGGCGATGAACCGGTCCGCGACGTGCGAGCCGATGAACCCCGCGCCCCCCGTGATCAGTATTCTCTGCATTTCGTGGATCCCGTGAAGGAAAATGGGCGATCGCTTTCAATGCGCTCGCCCAAATGTAATCCCCGGAAGCCCTCAGGCCACCGCGAACCAGGCCGTCGCGCTACGGCATCCGCGCCGACACGCGCACGCGCGCCCCGACGTTGATGGAGGGCTGGCGCTGCGTGGTGATCATCACGGTCGTGCCGTACGCCGTCACCCGGATGGCCTGCGCCGTGCCGATCACGACTTCGGGCAGTCCCGGGATTTCGCCCTTCTTCTGCGTATCAGCCGCGCGGAACACCTGGAACATGTCGCCAGGCTTCACGCCGTCGGCTGACGTGATGTCGAGCACGGCGTAGTTCTGCACCGTCGGCAGCACGGGATCCGAGAGCACCCACTTGATGGACGCCCACGGCCCGTCCGCGATCGGCTCGGGCCGCGCGGTGGAGGACAGGTCGGCCGTGTCCGCGGGCACAAGCAACTGCCCCGGGGTCATCTCGCCATACAGCTTCACCACCTGCCCTACGGGATCCGCATCGCCTTCGGCGGCGTGCGTCACCAGGATCACGCCCGTGGGAATGATCACGTCACCCAGGCCACGCAGCGACGGGCCACGCTTCACCACCATCAGCCGGTCGCCGGGATTCAGCGTCATGCCCGCCGGGGTCTGGAGCAGCACGTTGTCGTAGGCCTTGAACATCCGACGCGAGTCGGCATTCCCCAGCGCGTCCAGGTCCGCCGAGCGGATCACCTGGCCCGCCCCCTTCAGGGTGCCCGTCTGCACCACGTACGGCGCGGCCAGGTACCGCCCCTTCGCCACCGTGGGCTCGGGCGGAGCGACGCTCGCCACCGACGTGGTGGTCGGCGCGGTCTCCGGGGCCCGCTTGAACACGGTCGGCGCCGTGGCGGTATTCACCGACGGCTCCGGCGGCGGCTGGGTCGAGTCCAGCGCCATCGTCGGCAGGGCCGCCGTATCGACGGTGACGGTCATCGGGGGCGCGACGTTGGCCATCGTGTCCACCGGCGGGAACCCGGAAACGGCCACCGAAACGCTGCTCACCGCGCCCGGCAGGTTGAACACCTGCCCGGGGTAGATCCAGTGCGGGTCCGCGATCATGGTCTTGTTCAGGTCCAGGATCTCGGGCCAGAGGAACGGATTGTTGAGGTAGCGCTGCGCCAGCTCCCAGAGGGTCTCCCCCTTGACCACCGTGTGTGTCGGGGGACGCACGGTGGTGTCCATCACCGCCTGCGTGACCGGGCGCGTGGTGGTGTCAACGGTCGTCTGCTGCGCCGCCAGCACGGCGGGGGCGGCCGCGACGGCCGCAGCGGCCAGCATCACACGAACGGAATGGTTGCGCATCATGCGGAGGGTGTGCTCCCTGCCGGCCCGCCAGCGCGGGACCGACAGATCCAGGGAGAGTGCGCGCCCGCGGGAGAACGGTTCCCGCGGACGCCGGCGACGGGGCCGCAAGGCACCGCCGCTGGTTGAGGACGACCCGATCCCCCAAATGGAAACGGGACCCGGTGGGCTGTCAAACCCCCCGGGTCCCCGGCCCGCATCCGCCGCTCAGAACGGCAGATCGTCATCCGTCTCCTGCAGGGCCTCCGGGAAGTCCTCAAAGGACTCGCCGCTCCCGGCCGCCGCCTTTGCCGGCGCCCGGCTGGCCCGCGGCGCTGAGTCGCCGTCGTAGTCGCCACCACCGCCGCTGCCCTTGGGCGACAGCATGATCAGCTCCCGGACGTTGATCTCGGTGCTGTAGCGGGTCTGGCCCTCCTTGTCCTGCCACTGGCGGTACTCGATGCGGCCCTCCACGTAGAGCTTGTCGCCCTTGTGGACGTACTTCTCCACCACGTCGGCCAGCGTGGACGCCTTGCTGTTCCAGACCACGCACCGGTGCCACTCCGTCTTCTCCTGCTTCTCGCCCGACGCACTGTTCCACGAGCGGCTCGTGGCCAGGGAGAAGGTGGCCACCCGGTTGCCCCCGGTGGTGGAACGCACCTCGGGGTCGCTGCCCAGGTTCCCGATCAACGTCACCTTGTTCAAGCTTCGACTCACAATTCCTCCTGGCGAGGGAAATTCAGGTTCTCGCCGCGCATGATGATCAATTCCGGTGAAAGCTACATCACCCAAGCACTACTGCCCACACACTTCCATTGCCACCCGACGCAGGACGAGCGCGTCCTCCGTGGGATGCCGATAGTACCCGCGACGCCTGCCCACTTCCTCAAACCCGTGCCGGGCGTACAGCCGGCGCGCCGGCGCGTTCGACTCGCGCACCTCAAGAAACAGCGTGCCACACTGCCGGCGGCGTGCCTCGGCCAGCGACGCCTCCACCAGCGCCGTCCCCACCCCGTAACCGCGCGACGCCTGGGTGACCGCCAGGTTCGCAATCTCCCCCTCGCCGCCGGCATGGATCGCCACCACGTATCCCACGGGCGCAGCACCGGGGGCGGGCCGCGCGACGGCAAAGTACACGCCGCGCTGCCCCAGCATCCCCGCGAACGCGCCACGGGACCACGGATCGGCAAAGGTCTCGCGCTCGATCTCCGCAATCACGGGAAGGTCGTCGGCGGTGGCGGCGTCCACGATCACCCGGATTCCCCTGCGGCTTCGGCAGCCGCGCGCCCATCCCGCGCACCGTCGCCCGCCAGGGCCGAGTGCAGCGGTCGTCCGTGCGCCGCCTCCCACCGCACCTGGGCCTCCGCAAGGCGCCCGTAATCCGGCTCCCACGAGGCGGCGTCCACCGGCGCCGCGCCCTCAACACCGCGCGCCAGCCGAGCGAAGCCACGCGCGTGCGGCTGTGCGCGCAGGGTGGCCCCGGGCCCGACAACCACCGCGGACAGTTCACCGGCCACGGCCTCCACCGCGTCGGCGGCCACCAGCCGCCACACATCCAGCGGGGCCGCGCCCGCGACGCCAACCTCCACCAATTGCGCGTACACCTCACCCCGGAGCGCGTCGAGCACCGCCAGGTACCGACCCACGGCGAGCGGCGGCTCCGCTCCGGCCGCGACCAGGACCAGCGACGACACCGCCCGCAGCGGGATCTCCCGCGCAAAGGCAATCCCCTTGGCAATGGACGCGGCAATGCGAAGGCTGGTGAAGCTGCCCGGTCCCGCCCCACACGCCACCGTGTCCAGGTCCGCCACCTCGACCCGGGCCTGGCGCAGGACCGCGGCCACCGCGGGCATCAGGCGTTCCTCATGCTCGCCGCGCATGGCGGCCTCGGCGGCTGCCATCACCTGCCCGTCGCGGATCACCGCTACGGTGCCCGAGTACGTGGAGGCGTCGAGTGCCAGCGCGATCACGGCGTTTCCACCTGCAGCGTGCGCACGTCGGGGTCCCGCGCATCGTACGACAGGCGGAGGCTGACCCCCGGCGGCAGCAGCGGTCCGGCGCGCTCCGGCCACTCCACCAGGAGCAGCCCGGGCTCGGCCAGGATGTCGTCCCAGCCCAGGTTCGCGAGGTCCTGCGGGCCGCGCAGCCGGTAGAGATCCACATGGTGCACCGGCGCGCGCCCGGTGTCGTAGCGATGCACCAGCGAAAAGGTGGGGCTGGTCACCTGCTCCGTGACCCCGAAGCCGCGGCAGATGGCCTGTGCCAGGGTGGTCTTGCCCGCGCCGAGTTCGCCCTGCAGCCGGACGACGAGCGGCACGACGCAGTCCGCGCCAAGGCGTTCGCCCCACGCCAGGAGTTCATCGCGCGTCAGGCGCAATGCCTGGCGCGCCGCCGCCGGCCCCGAGGCCGGTGCCGCGCCGCTGTTCATCGCGCCGCCACTCCCTGCCGCGACCGCCGGGCACGCAGATCGAAGATCTGGTCGCGCAACTGCGCCGCCAGCTCGAAGTCCATCTCGCGCGCCGCCGTGTGCATCTGCTCGTCCAGCAGCTTCTCCAGCGCCTCGGGGTCCATCACCTCGTAGGCGCTCTCCGGCTCGGCCACCTTCTTCTCGTCGTCGCGCGCGCGCGCGTCCGCCACCCGCGTCACGAAGCGCACCTCGTCCACGCTCTTCACCACCGACCTCGGCGTGATGTCGTGCTCCACGTTGTACGCCACCTGCAATTCGCGACGGCGCGCCGTCTCGTCCAGGCAGCGCTGCATGGAGCCGGTGATCCGGTTCGCGTAGAAGATGGCCGTTCCCGAGACGTGCCGCGCCGCCCGCCCCACCGTCTGGATGAGCGAGCGATCACTGCGCAGGAACCCCTCCTGGTCGGCGTCGAGGATGGCCACCAGCGAGACCTCGGGCAGGTCCAGCCCCTCACGCAGCAGGTTGATGCCCACCAGGACGTCGAAGGTGCCCAGGCGCAGTCCGCGCACGATCTCCATGCGCTCGATCGCGTCAATGTCTGAATGCATATAGCGCACGCGCACCCCGACCTGCTGCAGGTAGTCGGTCAGGTCCTCCGCCATGCGCTTGGTGAGCGTGGTGACCAGCACGCGCTCCCCCTTGCGCTCGCGAATGCGGATCTCGTTCAGCAGGTCGTCCACCTGGCCGCGCACCGGCCGGATCTCGATGGTGGGGTCCACCAGCCCCGTGGGCCGGATGATCTGTTCCACCACCACGCCGTCGGAGAGCCCCAGTTCCAGGTCGCCCGGCGTCGCGGATACGAAGATCGCCCTGGGCGTGAGCGACAGGAACTCGTCGAACATGAGGGGCCGGTTGTCCAGCGCGCTGGGCAGCCGGAAGCCGTACTCCACCAGCGTCAGCTTGCGCGCCCGGTCGCCGTTGAACATGCCGCCAATCTGCGGCAGCGACACGTGCGACTCGTCCACCACCAGCAGGAAGTCCTCGGGGAAGTAGTCGAACAGGCACGACGGACGCTCCCCCGCGGACCGGAAGGCCAGGTGCCGCGAGTAGTTCTCGATGCCGGCGCAGGTGCCGATCTCCAGCATCATCTCGATGTCGAAGTTGGTGCGCGACTCCAGCCGCTGCGCCTCCAGCAGCTTGCCCGCCTCGCGCAGCACCACCAGCCGGTCGGCCAGCTCGGAACGGATGAGCCCCACCGCGCGCTCCAGCGTCGGCCGCTGCGTGACGAAGTGCTTGGCCGGGTAGATGGCCGCGCGGTCCAGGATGGCGATCGTCTCGCCCGTGAGCGCGTCGATCTTGGAGATCCGCTCGATCTCGTCGCCCCACATCTCCACGCGCACGCCCTGCTCCTCGTACGCCGGCAGGATCTCCACCGTGTCGCCGCGCACCCGGAAGGTGCCGCGGTCAAACGCCACGTCGTTCCGGTGGTACTGGATCTTCACCAGCGAGCGCAGGATGTCGTCGCGCGCCACGCGCTGCCCCTGCGTCAGCGTCACCATCTGCTTGCGATACTGCTCGGGGTCGCCCAGGCCGTAGATGGCCGACACCGTGGCGACGATGATCACGTCCTCCCGCTCCATCAGGCTGGACGTGGCGCGCAGCCGCAGCCGGTCGATGTCCTCGTTGATCGACGCGTCCTTCTCGATGTACGTGTCCGTGGTGGGCACGTACGCCTCGGGCTGGTAGTAGTCGTAATACGAAATGAAGTATTCGACGGCGTTGTGCGGGAAGAAGCTCTTCAGCTCGCCGTAGAGCTGCGCCGCCAGCGTCTTGTTGTGGGACATCACCAGCGTCGGTCGCCGGTACTGCTGGATGACGTTGGCCACCGTCATCGTCTTGCCCGAACCGGTCACGCCCAGCAGCGTCTGGAAGCGGTCGCCGCGCGCCAGCCCCGCCGACAGTTCGGCGATGGCCCTGGGCTGGTCCCCGGCGGGCGAGAACGGCGATTGGAGGTCGAACTCGGCGGACATGCGAACAATCTACGCGCTTCGGGGTCTGTTCGGGAAGTAGCCCCGCCCCGTCAATCGTCCGTTGAAATGCGCTCCCGGCGGGCCACGCCGGTGATGCCTTTCACCCGCCGGATCGCCTTCACGATCTTCTGCAGGTGGGTCAGGTTCTCCACCTCCACCACCACCGCACCGGACACCCGGCCGTCGGTGGTGTGCAGGTCGAGGCTGCGGATGCCCGTGCCCGTGGACGATGCCGCGGCGGCGAGATCGGCGTACATGCCGCGCCGGTCGATGCCATCCAGCGCCAGGCGCACCACGAACCGCTCGCCCTCGGCTTCCTGCCAGTCGATTTCCAGTCGCCGCTCGGGCTCGTGCGCCAGCAGCAGCAGGTTGGGGCAGTCGCCGCGGTGGATGCTCACCCCGCGGCCACGGGTCACGTAGCCCACCACGCGGTCGCCGGGGACGGGCTGGCAGCACTGCGCGTAGCGGACCATGATGCCGTCCACGCCCTGGATCCGGATGCCCTTGGGGCCGCGCATGCGATCCACCAGCCGCTCGATGGCGCTGGGCTTGGTGGCCTCGGTGCCGGCCAGGTCCGGATAGATGTGCTTGAGCGCGGCGGCCACCTGTACGTCGCCCTGCCCGATGGACGCCAGCAGGTGCGTCTCGTCGGTGAGGTTGAGCGCCTTGGACGCGCGCCGGAGCTGTTCGCCCGACGGGCGCGTCAGGTGACGGCCCTTCACCTCGCGGTCCAGGATGTCCTGCCCCAGCTTGGTGGCGGACTGCTGTGCGTCGCGCTTGAGCACCTGGCGGATTTTGTGACGCGCGCGGCCCGTGCGCACATGCGCCAGCCAGTCGCGCGTGGGGCGCGCGGTGGGCGACGTAATGATCTCCACCGTCTCGGAGTTGCGCAGGGGGCGCGCGAGCGGGGCAATGCGTCCGTTCACGCGCGCGCCCGCGCAGTGCAGCCCGATCTCGGTGTGCACGGCGAAGGCGAAGTCGATGGGCGTGGCGCCCTTGGGGAGCTGGATCACGTACCCCGTGGGCGTGAACACGAAGATCTCGTCCTGGTACAGGTCCAGCTTCAGGAATTCCAGGAACTCCGCGGGCGTCCTGGCATCGAGCTGAAGTTCCAGGATCTGGCGGAACCAGGTGAGGTGACGATCCAGCTCGTCGGCGCTCTTGGCGTCTTCCTTGTAGAGCCAGTGCGCGGCAATGCCGTAGTCCGCCGTGCGGTGCATCTGGCGCGTGCGAATCTGCAGTTCGTAGAGCTGGCGCCCGGGCCCGAACACCGTGGTGTGCAGCGACTGGTAGCCGTTGGACTTGGGCTGCGCGATGTAGTCCTTGATGCGCTCCTGCACGGGGGTCCACCCGTCGTGGATGATGCCCAGCGCGTGGTAGCACTCGGGCACCGTGTTCACGAGCACGCGGATGGCCAGCAGGTCATAGATCTCTTCGTATGGCTTCTGCCGCTGGCTCATCTTCTTGTAGATGGACCACAGGTGCTTGGGCCGCCCAGTGACCTCGGCGTCCTGGATGCCGGCGTCGCGCAGCGCCCGCTCCAGCGGCTCCTTGAACTGGTTGATGAGCTGCTCGCGCTCGCCGCGCTTCTGCGCCACCTTGCGCGCCAGGGCCTTGTAGCCGTCCGGCTCCAGGTGCTTGAACGCCAGGTCTTCCAGCTCCCACCGCATCTTCGCCATGCCGAAGCGGTGGGCCAGCGGCGCGTACAGGTCGCGCGTCTCCTGCGCGATGCGGCGGCGCTTCTCGGGCGGCAGCCACTCCAGCGTCTGCATGTTGTGCAGGCGGTCGGCCAGCTTGATGATGATGACGCGCGCATCCTTGGCAATGGAGAGCAGCAGCTTGCGGTAATTCTCCACCTGCCGCTCTTCCGTGGACGCACCGGTGGGCAGCTTCGCGATCTTGGTCATGCCGTCCACGATGCCCGCAATCTCGGCGCCGAACTCCCGCTCGACATCCGCCACCGTCACCTTGGTGTCTTCCACCACATCGTGCAGCAGTCCGCCCGCGACGGTGGCGGTGTCCAGCTGCAGGTCGGCCAGGATCTTGGCCACTTCCACGCAGTGCGTCACATAGGGATCGCCCGAGTTGCGCACCTGCCCTTCGTGCGCTTCCGCGCTGAACCGGTACGCGCGCCGCAGCAGCTCCGCGTCCAGCCGCTCGTAGGACGGCGCATCGCTCTCGGGCCAGCCGGGAATCGCCTCGCGCAGTGCAACAGTACTCACAGGATGCCCGCCTCGGCGAAACTGGTATACCGGCCGCGGCCGATGATGACGTGGTCGTGCACCGGGATGTCCAGCACCTGGCCCGCGGCCACCAACTGTTCCGTGATCGTCCGGTCCTCCACCGACGGGGTGGGGTCGCCACTGGGATGGTTGTGCACGAGGATCACCGCGGCGGCGCGCTCGGCAATCGCCTCGCGAAACACCTCGCGCGG
>DASSOG010000039.1:0-17513 GCA_035700805.1 Gemmatimonadaceae bacterium
AGCTGCCCACCCGACGTGGGGTAGAACGCCGTGCGATCCAGATACACGCGACGACCCTCGTCGGCTACTTCGACGATCATGGCGTCAAAGTCGCGAAGGTAGGCATCTTTGTAGTAGAGGCGGACGGTCATGCGCGAAGACGGCAGGCGGGTTGAGGCCTACCCAAACGCTACCGCGCGTACCGCCTGCCCGACACCCTGACGCTCCATCGCACACCTCCCCCGAGTCCCGCCGTCCACGCCCCCACGCCCCCACCCTCGCCTGCAACCATCGGATCGCCACGCATTGCCGCCACTCCCCATCCACACCGTTCTCCCCGCGCTGCGCTCGGCGCTGGCGCAACGGACCGCGGTCGTGCTGCAGGCCCCACCGGGGGCGGGCAAGACGACGGTGGTGCCGCTGGCCCTGCGCGACGAACCGTGGCTGGCCGGTCAACGGATTATGATGCTGGAGCCCCGGCGCCTGGCCACACGCGCCGCCGCCCGATACATGGCGCGCTCGCTGGGCGAGTCGCCGGGCCAGACGGTGGGCTTTCGCGTGCGCGGCGAGTCGCATGTAGGCAGCACCACGCGCGTGGAGGTGGTGACGGAGGGCATCCTCACGCGCCGGCTGGCAAGCGACCCGGGGTTGGAGGGCGTGGGGCTCGTGATCTTCGATGAGTTCCACGAACGCAGCGTACATGCCGACTTGGGGCTGGCCCTCACGCTCGAGTCGCAGGCGGTGCTGCGCGAGGACCTGCGCATCCTGGTGATGTCGGCCACGATCGAGAGCGACCCGTTGGCCGCCATGTTAGGCGACGCACCTGTTATCCGCAGCGACGGGCGCACGTTTCCGGTGGACACGCGCTACCTGCCGCGACGCCCTGATACCCGGCTGGAGCAGGACGTGGCGCTCGCGGTTCGCCGCGCGCTGACGGAGTCCGGGGGCGATGTGCTGGTGTTCCTGCCGGGCGCGGGTGAGATCCGGCGGGTATATGATCTTATAGATGCCGCCGCGTCGTCGCTCCCAACGCGCGTCTTTCCGCTGTATGGGGCCCTGCCCGTCGGCGACCAGGATGCGGCCATTGCGCCCAGTCCTCGGGGACAGCGCAAGGTGGTACTGGCCACCGGCATCGCGCAGACCAGCCTTACTATTGAAGGCGTGCGCGTGGTGATTGACGCCGGACTTTCACGTGTCCCCAGCTTCTCGCCGCGCACGGGGATGACGCGGCTGGAAACAGTGCGCGTTTCACAAGCGTCGGCTGAGCAGCGCCGAGGGAGGGCAGGCCGAGAGGGGGCCGGGGTGTGTTATCGGTTGTGGAATGAGCACGAGGAACACCAGCTCCTGCCGCGCGACCGCCCCGAGATGCTCGCTGCGGACCTGGCGCCGGTGGCGCTGGAGCTGGCGGTCGCGGGCGTTGGCGATCCCGCGGAGCTCAAGTGGCTGGACCCGCCGCCGCCGGCGGCGCTGCGCCAGGCGCGCGAATTGCTGGTGCAACTCGACGCCGTTGATCAGGCTGGGCGCATCACCACGCATGGGCGACGGTTGGGCGGGCTGGGAACGCATCCACGACTGGCGCACCTGATGGTGCGTGGTGCGGAAGCAGGCGCGGGAGACTTGGCGGCCACCGTCGCCGCGTTGCTGGAGGAGCGCGACCTGTTGCAGGGAGATGGCGGGCCGCCCCCCGCGGATTTCGCGCTCCGGGTGGAGGCGGTGGCTGGTCGGACGGCCGGGGTCGCGGCAGCGGGCGCCCGGATTGACGGCGGAACGCTGCACCGCGTGAGGGAACTGGCGGCGCGGTGGCGGGGGGCGCTCGGCGGTAGCGGCGGCCACGGCGCCACGATTCCATCCATCGGAGCGCTGCTCTCGCTCGCGTACCCCGATCGCATTGCGCGTCGGCGCGATGGCCAGCGCACACGCTACCTCATGCGTAACGGGCAGGGCGTTGCGCTGGCGGACGCAGCGGCATTTCCGGATGCAGAGTGGCTGGTAGTCGCGGAGACCGACGGGCGGCAGCCTGAAAGTCGGATCTACCTGGCAGCGCCCATCGAGGCCGAGGAAGTCGAGGCCCAGTTCGCGGAACAGTTTTCGGTGGATGATGAGTATTCATGGAACTCAGCGCGCGAAGTCGTGGCGGCGCGACGGGTCACCAGGCTTGGGGCCATAGTGTGGCAGGAATCCGTAATCTCCGAGCCCGATCCGCAGGCCATGGCGGCCGTGCTGCTTCGCGAGTTGCAACGCCAGGGCATTGCCGCCCTGCCCTGGAGCGACTCGGCGCGGCTGCTGCGACAGCGCGTGGCATTCCTGCGGACCGTGGACCCCGCGTGGCCCGACTGGTCGGACGCCGCGCTGGAGGCGACCACGGAAGCGTGGCTGGCTCCGCTGCTGGCGGGCGCCCGGGGCGTGGATGACGTGCGTCGCTCCGACCTGGGCGCGGCGCTGCTGGGGCAGTTGACGTGGGAACAGCGCGCCGCGCTTGACGTTCAGGCGCCGACGCACCTCACCGTGCCCACCGGCTCTCGCATTGGCGTTGACTACGCCGATTCGTCCGCGCCGGTGCTGGGTGTCAGGCTTCAGGAGTTGTTTGGGCTGGCGGACACGCCCAGGATCGCGGGGGGACGAGTGCCGCTGGTGTTGCACCTGCTGTCGCCCGCGCGCCGACCCGTGCAGGTCACGCGGGACCTGGCCGGGTTCTGGCGGAGCAGCTACGCCGACGTGCGGAAGGACATGCGCGGCCGGTACCCGAGGCATTACTGGCCGGAGGACCCATTGCAGGCGGAACCGACGCGGCGGGCGAAGCCGCGGCGGGGCTGAGCCGGGCTCTACTAAGCTGATAGTTGACAAATCCACCGGACGTCGTATCTTGTCTACTACCAAGATAGTAGAGGAGACCATGGACGACTTTGTACTCGGCGACCGGGAACTGGATGTGATGAGCGTCCTCTGGGACCGCGGGTCCGGCACCGTGAGTGACGTGCGCAAGCGGCTCCCCGCCGACTTGGCGTACACCACCGTTCTCACCATCCTGCGGAACCTGGAAGCCAAGGGGCTGGTGTCGCACGAGAACGAGGGGAGGGCCCACCGGTACATGCCACGCGTCGCGCGCCGAGCCGCCCGTCGTAATGCAGTCACCCAGGTGATTGACAAGCTCTTTCATGGATCGCCCGAGCTCTTGTTGGCGCATCTGGTGGAAGAACGTACCCTGACCGCGGCCGACCTCAGGCGGCTGAACGCCCAACTGGCGGCAGGGGCGAAGAAGGGAGGCAAGCGATGATCGTCGTCGCCTGGATGGTCTTTGCCATTCTCATTGGGGTGGCACTCAGCGTGGCCGCCGCCGCGCTTGAAGGTGCGTGTCGGCGCCTGCGCCTGCCGGTGCGATTCGTTTGGGGTGTGGCCATCGCGGCCGGTGTGGTCTGGCCCCTGGTCGCCTTGGTCCGCTCGCTCTGGCCCTCGGCGCCGAGTGCCGTGCCCCTGGCGTCGCTCCTGCCGTTTGCGATTGACGCGCCACGCGCCATCGTGGCGGCGTCAACCGGCGGGTGGGCTACGGCGCTGACCCTCCCTACGATATTGCTCTCGGTCTGGGCCGTGGTATCGCTCATCCTGCTCGCGCGCTTGCTCGGCGCCGTGCGTCATGTGCGGAGGCAGCGGGCAACGTGGCGTGACGCGATAGTCGACGGCGTGGAGGTGGAGGTATCCGGCGATGTGGGCCCCGCGGTTGTAGGGATCCGCCGTGGCGCCATCGTGCTGCCTGACTGGACTCTGGCGCTGGACGCCCCGCTCCGAGCCTTGATGCTACGGCACGAGCTCGAGCATCGCGACGCCGGCGATCCGGCGCTGCTCCTGGCCGCCGCCATCCTCTGGCGCTGTGTGCCGTGGAACCCGGCCGTCTGGTATGCGGCGCACCGCCTGCGTCATGCTATCGAGATGGATTGCGACAATCGCGTGCTTGAACGCCATCCCGAGCCAGGGCGGTATGGCCGTTTGCTCATAGTCATTGCGCAGCGGCAGAGCAGCCCTCGCGCCCTGCCCGTTCCCACACTCTCGGAGCCAGTCTCCCAACTCGAACGGAGGATCCGTGCCATAATGCAATCCGCGCACAAGTTTGCCGGAGTCCGCGCCATTGGACTTGCCGGGATTGCTGCAGTTGCCGTCGCCGCCGCGTGTGCTGTGAACACGCCGGACCAGATCACCGCAACGGGAACGTCACAGGTGGACGCAGCGCGGGTGGCAAATGAGGTGAGCGCCCAGGCCCGCCCGTTACCCGGCGACCGTCCTCCGGATTACCCGGACATCATGCGCAGTTCAGGCATTTCCGGTACTGTCGTCGCGCAATTCGTCGTTGGCACCGATGGAACGCCGGACACGGCAACGTTCCGAGTCATCAAGGCCACTCATCCGCTGTTCGCGTCTGCCGTGAAGGCAGCGGTGGCCCGCTATACGTATGCGCCGGCGACGGTTCAGGGGCAACCGGTAAAGCAACTCATACAACAGACGTTCGAGTTTATGCTCAATGATCAATATCGAACTGCGAGCACGCCGCATCAGGTCACTGCAATCGGGAAGGCTCAGATGGAAGCGGCTCAGGCGCGTGCGAATGCGAGCGACGTTTATTCCGCGAATGAGGTGAGCACTCAGGTCCGCATGCTTCCTGGCGGCCGCCCTCCTCATTACCCGGACGTCTTACGCGGCTCAGGCATTTCCGGTACAGTCGCCGCGCAATTCGTCGTGGGCACCGATGGAACGCCGGACACGACAACATTCCGCATCATCAAGGCCACCGATCCCCGGTTCGCATCGGCCGTGAAGGCAGCGGTGGCTGGCTATACCTACGCGCCAGCGATGGTTCAGGGGAAACCGGTGAAGCAACTCGTGCAACAGTCTTTTGAGTTCAGGCTCAACGGTCGATCCCAGTAGCCAGCAGACGACATGCGCCTACTGCACTCGCAGCGTCTCTGCCGGATCCAGCCGGGCTGCGCGTCTGGCCGGTACGAACGTCGCCCCCGCAACGACGAACACTACCACGACCGGTACCACGACAAATACGATCGGATCGATTGGCGAGATACCGAACAGGAGGCCGACAATGGCCCGCTTGCCCGCAATCGCCACGAAGATGCCGAGCCCGATTCCCGCTGCACAGAGCCATCCGCCGGCCGAGAACACCCAGCGCATGAGACGTGCGGGCGTGGCGCCCAGGGCAGAACGTATCCCGATCTCGTGCGTCCGGACGGCCACCGATTGGGCCACCACCCCGTAAAGCCCAACGCCGGCAAGCGCAGTCGCCAGCGTGGCGAACACGGCAAGAATGATAGTCATATAACGCGGGGCGTCAAGAACACCGTACACCAACTCCGATTCCGTGGCCGCCTTCGTCACCGGCACCCCCGGGTCGACCGCACGAACCGCCGATTGGACCGCGCGTAGCACGGCGTGCTCGTCCGCGCCGGGAAGCACGCGAATGTAGAGGCCTTGAATGCCGCGGAGCTTGTCCTGCGGCACTGGCTCGTACACCCGCATCTGCGTGGCCTTTGCGATGCTGGTGAGCCCGATGTCGGGTACCACACCCCTGACGGTCAGCCACGGGGCTCCTGGTGGGTGCAATGAGCGGAAGCGCTTGCCCACCGGGTGGTCGCCGGGCCAGAGAAGCGACGCCAGGCTCTGATCCACAATGACGGCGCTCGTCTGCCCCTGGAAATCAGATTCCGTAAATCGGGCTCCAGCCACCGGGCGCATGCCAAGCGTCTGGAAGTAATCGGATGTAATCCTCTGCTGGGTGAACGCGGCCTTCGTGGGTGTCCCGGCATTCGGCCCTTCGTCAACCTCAACCGTGCCGGTCTGGTAGTAGGCCTGGCCATCGAGCATCGCGCCATTCGCAGGGGTGACGTACTCGACGCCGGGCACCACACGCGCGCGCGCGGCGACCGTGGCCCAGTACGACGCCCGCGACGCGGAATCCCCATAGAGCCATCGTGGAGGACTCATCTCGATGCGCATCAGTCCGGCCGGCTGGTAGCCGGGATCAACGGCAAACATACGCTGCAGGCTGCGCACCAAGAGGCCGCCAGCCAAGAGGAGGACGACACTGAGGGCGATCTGCGCAACCGCCATGGCCGCCTGGATACGGTGCCCGCGCACCGGACCTCCCGCCCCGCGGGGGGCTTGCAGCGAACTGCCGGGAAGTCCGCGCGTGGCGAACCAACACGGACCAAACCCAAAGGCAAAGGTCGTGACCACCGTCAGGAATGCGCCGAACCCAATGGCCCGGCTCCCGAGATACACCGCTGCCAGTTGATCGAGCCCCGCGGGCCGGAGCAGGGCGGTAGCGTGGACCGCAATTGCCGAAAGCAGAATGCCTAAGCCACCCCCCAACCCAGCCAGAACCAACAGCTCGACGAGCAACTGGCGAAACACGCGTCCGCGACCTGCGCCCAGGGCCAGGCGTACGCTCACTTCGGTTTTACGGCCCGCAAGGCTTACCATCTGGAGGCCCGCGACATTGGCAGCGGCGATCAGGGCGACGAGGACGCTGGCACCGAACAACAGCCACAGGCCCCGGATGAATCTGGGATCGCCCAACGCACCGGGCCGCACGAGTTCCGGTACCGGTCGGTGTGTGTAATACGGGCGAAGTTTGGGTGGGATAGCGTTCCGCGCGAGCAGCGCCAATTCCTGATCCGCTTCGGTTGCAGTGGCGCCCCTCCGCAGCAGCCCCACCACGCTCACCGAAGCGAGTCCGGCGCGCTCCTGCGACGTGATGGGTAGCCAGAGTGCCACGTCCTGATACCGGTGCATGCGTGCCACTGAGCGGGGGATGACGCCGACCACCGTGTAGGCGGTGTCGTTGAGCGTGAGGTGTTGGCCGATTACTCCTGGCTCGCCTCCGAACTCACGGCGCCAGAAGACTTCGCCGAGCAGTAGGACGCGTGGGGCGCCGATGATCGTGTCGGAAGGCAGGAAGCCCCGCCCAAGGAGGGGCCGCACTCCCAGCGCCCGGAACAACCCCGGCGACACGGCCGTGCCCGGGGCCATGACCGTGCGTTCAGGGGTTGCAAGTACTCCACCCGCTCCGTCTCGCAGCATTGCGATGCGCTCGAACGAGCGTGCGGCGCCCTGCCAGTTCTCGACGGTGTTTGCGTTCTGCGTCGCGTTCAGCCGGCCGTTGTCATAGCGTTGGGCGATCAGGTACAGACGATCGCCATTCGCAAACGGAAATGGGTGCAGCAACAGGGCATTGACTGCGCTGAAGACTGCAGTCGCAACGGCGATTCCCAGTGCGAGCGTGAGGATCGCGGTCACGCTGAACGTGCGCCGACGGACCAGCGCTCGTACCGCGGTGGTAAGATTGTGGAGTATCATGGCTTCAGCTCCCGTCCGCCGTCTCTAGCGGCAGCTCAGCACCGGCGGCTTCAGTATTCGGCCGAGACTCAAGCACCGGAGGGTTCGCCACAATTTCGAGTACGAGGCTCGGCACTTTGCGGCATTTCACGCGGCATGGAATCGAATCGCAGCGTGTCGCTTATGAAGGTCCTGCTTCCGCCCGATTCTGTGCCGCTCAGACGTAGCGCCCGCTGAGTTACAGTGAACTCCAGCCAATGCGGCCCGAGCCCCTTCGGGTACCGCAAGAGGACCCCGATGGTGTCTCGGAGCGTCCAAGTTTCCAGACGATTGGCCTGCGTCGGTCCCATGTGGTTGAGGGCCAACGTGAGCACACCCGGCCCCCCTGGCATGGCCCATTTGTTCGACTGCGCGACGACCCGCATGTCCAGTTGCAGGTCTTCCCATGAGGTGCTGTCGGGCCGGCGGAAGGTGATCACGCCACAGGTGAGGTGCAGTTCGAGCCAGTCCGCACGCAGCCGGACTTCACCGCCCAACTGAACGTCAAAATACGGTGGGATGCCGGCATTCGGCCCCATACGCATCCACGGATGCCAGCCCTCGTCGTGGCCTGAGGCCTGGAACGTTGCGATCAATGGTGCGATGGGGACCGGCGGAGCCGGATGGATGGTGGTGCCGCACGCAGCGGTGAACAGGCATGCAGGGACAGCGGAAAAGAGCAAGGACTGTTTCACGCATGAGCCTCGGTCGGGTCGGCACTGCAGCACCCACTCCCCTCCCGAAGATGGTCCCTCACGCGTTCGCGATCAAGACCCGGTTCCCACCATGCGCCCCTACTCCGCCCGCAACGGCGGATCCGACCGGACGGCTCGGCGGGCCGGCGCAACAGCAGCCAGCGCCGCCGCGACCAGGAGCAGCAGCGGCACGAGCGTAAGAATGGCCGGGTCCCGGAGGCTGAGCCCGCTGAGGAGACTCCCCAACGCCTTGTTCGCCGCATACGCCGCCGCCGCGCCCACGATTACACCAACGATAACAACGCGCAGGCTCTGGCCAACTACGAGGCGGTAAATGGCTCGTGGTCGTGCCCCCAACGCGATCCGGATACCCATTTCACGCATTCGGGCGCTGACGTTGTACGCGATCAGGCTGTACAGGCCCACCCCGGTCAACACGAACGCAAGAATGCCGAAGGCCCCTATGATCCACATGGCAAAACGCTTCGGGCGCAGCAGCAGGTCAACGAACTCGTGGGTCGGCAGCAAACGGTCAAAGCGCATGTCGGGAGCGACCTCGGCAACGAGCCGGCGAAAAGCCGCCGCTGTGGCGGCCTGATCCACCGATCGCAGCATGAACTCCGTGGGGCCAGCGGCCGGATCAGCGGGCATGTAGAGCTGGAGTTCCGTAATGTCCCCCGTCTGCGTCGGAAACCTGACATCGTTCACGACGCCCACCACCGTCAGCCACGGCTGCGTCGCAGCCGCACGAAAACGCAAGCCAACAGGGTTGTGATTTGGCCACAGTCGGTGGGCAAGTTCCTGATTGACGATTACGCGCCTGATCCCTTTTGCGGCATCGGCAGCCTGGAAGGCGCGCCCCGCCACCACGGCCATACCTAGAAACTTGAAATAGCCCGGCGTCGCATCGTACACCCTCGTCACACGGACGCCCGTGCTGTCGGGGCCCTGTGGCCCCTCAACCTGATAGTTTCCGGGATACACGCCACCAGTTACAGGCGGTTGACCTGCATGGACGCCAACCACTCCGGGGAGCAGACGCGCGCGTTCCATCAGATTCGGCATTTCCGCGAATGCTGCTGCCGCACGGGCGCGATCCTTGGGAACCAGATTCGACTCAAGCAACCCATTCACGTCGAACCCGACGGGCGCATTCAACAGGTTGACAAAGGAATGAGTCACCAGGCCGGCACCTGTCAGGAGGACGAACGCCAATGCCACTTCGGCGGTGAGGAAGATCGAGCGCACTCGGCGCGCCAGCCGCCCACCGGTGACCAGCCGACCGCCGCCGCGGAGCAGCGTAGCTGGGGCAACGCTCGCTGCGAGGAGCGCCGGAGCGGTCCCCGCGATGCCCGCCGAAACGACAGCGAATCCAAGAGCCCATGCGAGTGTGCTCAAATTCACATGGATGACGCCGAGGTTCCCAAAGGCCAGGGTTCGCGCAGAAAGGATGGCACGAAGTCCGAAGTGAGCCAGCAGGACCCCAAGCGCACCGCCAACCAAGGCCAGACTGCCGGCTTCCGCCAGGACATGCGCCGCGACACGGAACCGGCCGGCGCCGAGCGCTCGGCGGACGGCGAACTCGCGCTGGCGGCCGATCCCGCGCGCGATCAGGAGGCCCGCGACGTTGGCGCACGCGATAGCCAGCAGAGCGCATGCCGCGATGAAGAGGAGCTTGAGCGCCTGGGCTTCCTTGGCGGGCACGAGATCGCGAGCGCGCGAGACTCTCACGCTGATTGTGCTTCTTGACCGACCGGCGGCCGCATCCTGCAGAATCTTATTGAGCTCGCTGGCCGCTGCCGCCGGCTCCACTCCCGGCCGCAACCGGGCATACGCATTGAATAGGGGGCCCAGAGAGTCAAGGCGGAGCGGCAAGAGCACATCGCGTCGCAAATCGTAGCGACCTGGTAGCACCAGATTGTCCGGCACCACGCCCACAATCGTGCGCACGCGCCCATCTACGTGGATGGCGCGGCCCAGAATGTCACCCTCGCCATGGAAGCTGGCCCGCCACATCCCCCTGCTGATCAGCACCACCGGGGCCGCACCGATGACCGTGTCACTCGGCGCAAATGGCCGCCCCAGCAACGGTCGGACGCCGAGTGTACGCAGGAATCCGGGCGTCACCCTCGCACCTGGGAGTGAATCGTTTACCGCACTCTCGGCGACTGTGAACTGGCCTTCGTCCACGCCGGAAATTGCCTCAATGGAACGCGCGCGTGCCTGCCATTCTGCAATCGACTTTCCGTCGACTGGTAGAACGTATATCCCGCCCCCAGCAGTACGCCGCAGGCGCACAACGCGATCGCCATTCGGGTACGGCACAGGAGCGATGAGAACCCGATCAACCGCCGTGTAGACCGCGGTCGCCACGCCGATGCCCAGTGCGAGCGTCAAAATCGCGATGGCGACGAGGCCAGGGGGTTTCACCAGCCGCAGCACTCTGCTCAAGCTACTTCTCCACCAAGCCCAGCGGTGCCAAAGCCGGCAGACCAAACTGGGCAAGCGACCCACTGGTATGGGTTGCATCGCGGCGCGTGCATCGCCGCTACGGGCACTGCACTGCACCCTCGCGTAACTGTTTCAAGGCTTGGAAATTGCGAACCCGCCCGATGGCCTGCCAGGAATCCACGGACGGCTCTACGAGGCGCCCCCGCATCGCCGCGCTATCGTACTCAATGGCGATTGCAGTCAAAGCATTGCGTCCAGTCTTCTTCCACATCGAATCCGCACTAAAAAATCGAGTACGCTCCATCCACCTACAGGCAAATGGTAGGAGTCGGCTATCAGAGACCGAGAGGACTGAAAGCACATTTCGATCGACCGCGCCATCGTCATTGTCAAGGAGTACCGCGAAGGTTATGAGTCCGTACGCGCCCGATGCCCGCGCCGCGGGTGGAAACGATGGCCATTTATTTGGTTCAGACGGTTGCCACTTATTCCCGAATACATGGGCGGCCTCAGAAAGGGCTGGCGTGGCCGATGCGCAGCCAGCTACAAGCAGGATGCCCAGCATCACACACCTACTTTGACAACAACGGCGGACTCCCGCAACGGAACGCGCATGCGTAGAGTGAGCTATGCGTGCAGTGTACACGGCCGCAGGGTGCAGGCCCACCACCACTGCCCGCAACGAGTCAGCGATAAATGTCAAGATGAATCCTTGTCAGAACCTTCTTTATCCGGCGCAAACCCCTGACCAAATATTATGCCATCACGAATGCAGTCCAAGCGCATGAATGACGACAACCGACGTCCTCTCATCAGGCTTCAATGCTTATGTACCATTGGCGTTGCACAATTCGTGGTGCCGCCAGTATCGAGTGAGTCAAACGCAAGCGAATACCGGCGGATATCGAATGCGCTGCCGACTGCTTGCCGACCATAGCCCCACACGTTGGTTGCGTCAA
Source organism: Gemmatimonadaceae bacterium (assembly GCA_035700805.1). Lineage (GTDB taxonomy): Bacteria > Gemmatimonadota > Gemmatimonadetes > Gemmatimonadales > Gemmatimonadaceae > JAGWRI01. The sequence goes on from DASSOG010000039.1 coordinate 11,459, forward strand.
GTTGAGTTACGCGGAGACCAGCAGGTTCGAAAAATGCCGCGCAGAACTCGCCCGGCCCGGATGCCGCGAACCACATCGGTTCCAAGGAATTCGAAGATACGCGCAACCACACGAGCCCTTGAGGGGATACCACGACGTCGCTCAGCAGAGGTCTGCCATGCCGCGACTGTACTCCGCCGCCGGCTAGGTTCACCTGCCACGCTAGCGTCCCACCTGTCGTCACATCCCGCCGGCTGAGGTTGTATCTGATCTTGCCGGTGGCCGCGTCCGAATCGGCGGTGAGGATCACGAGAAATCGTCCCGCGGGGTCGAACGCAATCAGAGGGTCTCGATCCAGCCGGGGCACTACCTGAGATTGACCGCCTGCATGAACAACTGCAGTCCGCATGTGGACCACAAAGAGCGTGTCCAGGACGCGCCCGGTCGAGTCCACACGGAGATAGTAACCGGTCGCCGAGGTGCCGAGGCTAATCGCGGACGGTATGAAGATCGGCGTCAACACAATCGAGCCGTCTGCAAGAAATGCCCACGGCCCCTCCGTGACCGGGCCCTCATTCGGTCCAACCCCAAGGTCCCGCAGAATCCTCTCAACTTCGCCGTCGCGATTCACGAGTACGATTTTGCCTGCCGCCGGATCTGACACCCAGACACGTCGTCCGTGGACCCCGATCCGAATCGCCTGCCGAAAAACGTTAGGCTGTACAACTAGTCGCTCTCCGGCCATTATAAGCGCGCCGGTCGCATTGTTGGCGATCACAAACGTCCCATTGGACGTCGCCACAAACACGGGCGGAGGTCCGCCGCGTATGCCAATGGAATCGCTGCGAAGGCGGACACTCAACGTCAATCTTCCCAGAGAATGAAACGGGACGCGTTGAGCGGACGCGGTGACCGCGATCCAACATGTCGCCGCCACCGAAATGCCCGCCCAACCGACATGGCGAACCACTTTGGAACAACAGTAAGCGGCCCGGATGCCGTGAAGCACGAAGCCAACCCTGCCGGTGTTAAATGCTGAGCTGGCGACTTCGCTCGCGGATTGCCTGGCCAGCCGCCCGTGCGTACGTCCGTTTGATGACGCTTCCCTTGCAGCCCAGCCAAAGTTGACGACCGCCCGCCGCCTCAACAGCGTGAGCGTTGGCGAGTGCTTCAGTGAATTCGGCTTGGCTCGGATAGAAACCCGTCCCCGCGACGGTCAACCTCTGCAAATTGCAGAAGTCCCCGAACAATTCGCAGTGGCCCCCTGGCGTCCCGACACATCCCTCCTGCCCGATGATATCGTCTTGGATCGCGCACCCCTCGGGCGCAAGTGGTGCAGCGGAATGCCCGCCAAGATCACCAGCGTACGTCGGCCCATTGATGATGATGGCGCATGTATAGCAGATCTGAGCCGACGCAGGGCGTGCGGTCATCGCGATCGCAGCGATGACGAGGACCGGCAGGGGCAGCATAGCGCAAATTCGTCTCATTGTTCCCTCCAATGTTGGGTTAATGAACACCGACTGGGCGTGAGTTCACACTGGATTGCCCCACGCATACCTGTATACCACAACATCCGTTCTGTCCGTTTCCCGTAGCATCGCGAGTTCGTGAGCTTCTGGCTCCGACGTCAGTAACCCCAACGCCACGTCCAGCGCCGTGACCCGGACTACATGACCGAGCGAGTCACAGCGAATCAGCAATCGGAGATCGGAGCCCACGTCAGCGAGGCTTATGAGGGTGGCGCTTCCCAGCGAAAGGACCGGCGAGGCCATCCATTTCGGCCGCAGCAAATTGTACTCGTGCCCTGAGTCGTCGCTCGCCGACCGGAACCGTGAAATCGCTGGCTGAGTCCCAGGCTGAAGCCTTGTAAACACTAGCAGTGGGCGGATGTGGATGACACTGACGCCAGGGTGGGCCGGCGATATCCGCCACGCGGGGACGGCGGGTGCGCCCCGTGTCATCCGACCCACTTCTGGAGGCACACTTTCGACCGTCTCCAGCGAACCGGAGGCCGCCAGGTGATCGATCTTGAGAATGCCCCGATCACCGGCCACCAGCACTGCCCACCCGGTCGCCTCGTGCGTAGCATCGATCAGCGTTCCAGCCCACGCGGCGGGGAGACTCTGAACTTGCCCGCCGCCCAACGGTATCCTCAATACCGCCCGGAGGGCAGAATCCAGCACTGCCACCGTGTCAGCAATCATGGTGGCCGCCACGGGCCATTTCACCCGGAAGTGGCCCACCGGTCTCAGGTGCCCCTGCTCCTCCACCAAAACCGCTGCGGGCGCCAACCCCCAAACCAGCATCCGACCATCGGACGCGAATGCACCCCCGGTGATATGAAGCCCGGGCGGGACGCCCAGCGACCGCACCTCAGTCAGTTCCAGATCAGGAACGTGGGCTGCCAACGGGCGCTTCGGCGTGGCGCTCCCAAGGAGCAGCAGGGCCGCAGCTGAACCGCACGAAATCCCGAGGGTGTGCCTGTGCATGGCTTCGGTGGACGGTTACCGGCAGGAGGTTGGGATCGATGACTGAGCGGACTTGTCAGGGTCGAACCGGAAGGGCGGCGCGCGAGAGGGCGCCCCCTCACTAGAGATATCAATTGGGTCGGTTTTCGTTTACAGCGACCCACCGAACGCATCAGACCCGCCAACGTTCCCGGCCCAGGTACTGAGCCTGCTCACGCCCAGCGTCAGTCATCAAATTCTGGCCTGGGTGGGGGCGGGGTAGCCGTCGCATACTTCCGCAGCCGGTCAAGGCCCCGCTTCGCGTGGACCCGAACGGTCGATTCGCTTATGCCTAACCGCGCGGCTATGATATCGTCGCTGAGATGACGCACACATCGCAGGAATACAACATCGCGCTGCCGCTCGCTCAAACTCGCGAGCGCTGCAATCCCCCAAGTCAGGCGCGCGGAGCGCCGGGAGCCTTCACGCGGATCTGGGCTCCGCTCGCCAGACAGGGACGCGGGATCGACGGGCTCAAAATCCAGCGGCCGTTCGTGCCGGCCGCGGTGGACCTGATCCTCGGCAACCTCCCGCACCAGCGGCCCCAGAACGCTCCATGGATCTGGGGAGTCGAAGATCTCTGTCTCATGCTCTACCGCCAGTGCCCAGACATCCGCCAGCATGTCGCGCATCGCCGCAGAGCCGGCATGCGTACGCCGGAGATAACTGCGCAACTTGGGCGTGAACTCCGCCATCAACTCGCGCCATCGCCGCTCACGATCGTCGGGGGGCTGGGCGCGCTGGGTCCGCTTCATGGAACGCTCGCCTGGGAGAGAAAGTATCCCCTGGCATCGGCGCCAGAACCATGCGCGTAGTATCCTCCTGCCAGGCGCCGCTGTCAATACCTCTATTCTTATTAACTCGGCTTGTATTTAGTTGACATTTTCTCCGAGTGGTGGTATATTGGGTATGACGCATCCCGATGCCCGGACCCTGCCGCCTGCCGCGCAAGCGGAGAAGCGCCGCATCGCGATGGCGATGCGGGAGGCGGGCGCGACGTTCAGTGCGATCGGCGCCGCGCTCGGCGTGCACTACATGACGGTCTCCATGTGGTGGGACCGCTATCAGCGCGGGGGGCCCGAGGCGCTGGCGGTGCGGCGGCGTGGACCGAAGCCGGGCGCGCATCGGCGGCTGACGCCGCGCCAGGAGCGGGCGATCCAGCGGGCCATCACGGATACGACGCCCGATCAGTTGAAGTTGCCGTTTGCGCTGTGGACGCGCACGGCGATTGCGCAGCTCATTCAGATGCGGTTCGGCGTCGCGTTGCCCGTGCGCACCATGGGGCAGTATCTCAGGCGGTGGGGCTTTACGGCGCAAAAGCCGATCAAGCGGGCGTACGAGCAGCGCCCGGAGGCCATCGCCCAGTGGTTGAAGACGGCGTATCCACGCATCAAGCGGCGCGCCAGCACGGAGGGGGCCGAGATTCACTGGGGGGACGAGACGAGTCTGAGCACGAGCGATTCGCGCGGGCGGAGCTTCGCGCCCAAAGGCCGGACACCGGTGCGCCCGATCCTGTCGCAGCGCCGGTCCGTGAGCTTTCTCTCGACAATCAGCAACGCCGGCACCCTGCGGTTCATGGTGCTCAAGCAAGCGATCGATGCCCCCACGCTGATCCGGTTCTTTACCCGGCTGTGTCGCGAGGCCGACCGCAAGGTCTTCGTGATTCTTGATAACCTCAACGTGCACAAGGCGCGAGACGTCCGCACGTGGCTCGCCCGGCATGCCGAGGCCCTCGAGGTGTTCTACCTCCCGTCATATTCGCCCGAACTCAATCCCGACGAATACCTCAACGGCGACCTCAAGCTGAGCGTGGCGAAACGGGCACCGGCGCGGGATCGGGCCGGCCTGCTGCGCACCGCGACCTCGCGCCTGCGCTCACTGCAACGCCGACCCGAGAAGGTCCGGAAGTTCTTCCAGCATCCCCGCGTGCAGTACGCGGCGTAGTGTCAACTAATTGATGGCCCAAGTAATAGGTATCCACGTGCGCGCAGCGGTTCACGGCGGAACCCTAAAACTCCCGCCGCTTCATCTCCTTGAAGAAATGCTTGCGCTCCTCGTCGTCATCGTCCTCAGCACCGCGCGTCGCTTCGAGCGTCGCATCGTAGGTCCGCCGCTTGCCCTTGGGCGCGGCGGCCTTCGCGGTGTTCTTCCGGATCAGCGCCTCCAACTGCTTCTCGTCCATTGAGTGCCTCCGCGCCCACCGGTGGGGCGCACTCGGGTGACGACCGGCGCCTCGCCTCGCGCCAGCCCCCGGAAATGTAGCGCCGATGGCGGGCCCACCACTATCTTCCCCGCCCTTCTCCCAACGCCACCGCTCCCTCCGCCGCCCACCATGCAGTTCGACGCCACACCTCGCCTGCCCCGCGGCTTCCGCTGCGCCAGCCGGAACATCGGCCTCAAGCCCAAGGCCCCGGATCTCGCAGTCTTCGCCAGCGACGTGGACGCCACCGCCGCCGCAGTGTTCACCCGCAATCAGTTCCCCGGCGCACCCGTAGTCCTCGGCCGCGAAACGATCAAGTCCGCCCTCATCCGCGCAATCGTAGTTAACAGCAAGGTCAGCAATGTGGCCACGGGCCCGGACGGCCTGGACCGCGCCCGACGCATGGCCGCCGCCGCGGCCGCCGAACTGGACACCGACGCCGGCAAGGTGCTGGTGAGCTCCACGGGCGTCATCGGTGTGCCGCTTCCCATAGAAAAGATCGAAGCCGGCCTGCGCGGCCTCGCCACCGAGCTGCAGGATGACCCCATCCAGGGCGTGCTGGGCATGATGACCACCGACACGCACCCCAAGGCGCAGTCGTGCCACGTGGGCGACGCCACGATCAGTTGGGTGGCCAAGGGCTCCGGCATGATCGCACCCAACATGGCCACCATGCTGGTTTACATATTCACGGACGCCGCTTTCGACGCGCCCACGCTGGACCGCATGCTCCGCGCCGCGCTGCACGTGTCGTTCAACATGCTCAGCGTGGACAGCGACACCAGCACCTCCGACACCTGTGCGCTGCTCGCCAATGGCCTTGCAGGCACTGTGCCCGAAGCCGACTTCCAACACGCGCTCACCGCCGGCTGCATCCGCATGGCCGAAACGCTGGCCCGCGACGGCGAGGGCGCCGAGCACCTGATCCGGGCCACCGTCGCGGACGCCGCCAGCGAGCGCGACGCCCGCACCATTGCCAAGTCGCTCGTCAACTCGCCACTGGTCAAGACCATGGTGGCCGGTGCCGACCCCAACGTGGGCCGGCTGCTCATGGCCGTGGGCAAGTGCTTTGACTGCGTCATTCAGCCGGCGTCCACCGACATCAGCATCAACGGCCGCCCGGTGGTGGCCCATGGCGCGCGCGCCGAGTTCGACGAAACGGAGCTGCGCGCCACGCTCAAGGAGCCGACGGTGGACCTCTACATATCACTCGGCGTCGGCTCCCACACGGCAACAGCCTTCGGGTGCGACCTGACCCAGGGCTACGTGGACGAGAATGCGGCGTACTACTCCAGCTGAACCGCTACATCCCGTCCGTCGCGTCAATGAACTTCGCCACGTTGGCCTTCCACTGGGCCAGCGCGGG
>DASSOG010000040.1:0-4195 GCA_035700805.1 Gemmatimonadaceae bacterium
ATCATGTCGGAGTCCACGCGTTCCAGGAACGCGCGCAGCCGGTCCAGGAACGGCCGGGCCCGTTCGGCCTCCTGCGCATCCGGCGCCGGCACCGGGTGTATCAACGAAAGAGGATACCTGCCGAGGAAGAGTTCGCGGACAAAGCTCGGCCCGGACCATTCACTCTCTCGCGCTGCCTCGGCGACGGCACGGGCTTCCTGCTCGCTCACCGCGGCGTGTACGGCTGCTGCCATATCAAGCTCCTGCTGGAGACGATCCCCCCTGGCGCGCGACCGCGCGGGCCTCGCGGTCCTTGAGGATCACGAACAACGCCCCGCCAATGGCGATCAGGGCAAAGGCAAACCACTGGATGGCGTAGCTGCGGTGCCGCCCCTCGTCCATGGGAGGCGGCGCCAGGCGCCAGGGCACGCCGGCGATGGCCGTGTCCGCGCCGAGGGCAATGACGTACGTACTGGCCAGCGGATACGGCAGCGCACTGGCCACCGCCGGATAGTAGATGGACCGCAGGTGCCGAGGCTCGCGCGGCGCCCGCATGGGTGGCTGGAACTCGTTCACGTACCCCTCGAACGTGGTGTCCGGGGCGTGCCACTGTGAGGGATCCACCGTGGAGGCATCGGGCGTGTAGATCCACCCGCGGTTCACCAGGACGGCCGTGTCATGCCCGGCCACCCGGATGGGGGTCAGCACCCAGACCCCCGGCGACCCGGAACGCGACCGGTCCACCACGTAGAACTCATGCGCAAAGTCCGGAGTGCCCGTGACCGTGACGCGACGATACCGCGTGACCGTACTGTCGCCGCGGAGCGAGAAGTACGGCACCGGCACGGAATCGATGCGCGAGCCGATGTACGCATTGGCGGCCTGCCGTTCGTGCAATCGGCTCACCTGCCAGAACCCCAGCCGCGTGAACAACGCAGCCATGAGCACACAGCAGACGGTGAAGAGCGCTATGCCCCGGGACATATAATGGAAGTTAGCGCCTGATCAGAACAGCGTCATCTGTTCGCCCAGCCGCTCCGGGTCCACCGGCGCCTGGTGCAGCAGCCGCTGCAGCTCGCGCGCCGAGGCGGGGCTGTGACCCGCGAAGTGGTTGTTGAAGTAGCCCCGGATGGTTCGCTTGTCCTTCTCCAGCCGGGCCAGCACGCCGCCCCACGCATCCAGGTCGCGACTGCGGTCCACCTGCACCCGCGAGAAGTCCACGATCTGGCGGCTCCCCAGCCAGCGGACATACACGTGGTCCGCCGTGGGCCGCCCGGCCAGGGCGAACACCTGCTTGCGTGGAATCCACTTTCCGTCGGTGAGCGCCAGCGCCACGTTGTGCTCGGCGAGCAGCGCCAGGACGCCGTCGTGGATCCAGCCCCGGTCGCGGAACTCCACGGCAAACCGGATGTCCCGCGGCAGCGTGGGGAGGAACTCGGCGAGCGCGGGCAACTCCGTCGGGCCAAAGTCGGGCCCGAGCTGCACGAGGATCGCGCCCAGCTTGTCGCCCAGCTCGCGCGCGTGGTCAAGGAACTGCGCGGTTACATCGCCGCAGGCACGCAGGCGCCGCTCGTGCGTGACCTCCTGCGGCATCTTGAGGGCGAAGTCAAACCCGTCCGGGGTGCGGGCGGCCCAGCCGCGCACCGTCCTCGCCGCGGGCACCGCGTAGAAGGTGGAGTCCACCTCTACCGTGTTGAACGCTCGCGCGTACACGGTCAGGAAGTCGGTGGCGCGCGTCTTTGGGGGGTAGAATGGCCCGACCCACGCGTCGTAGTTCCACCCCTGGGTCCCGATGCGAATGGCGCCCGGCATGGCATCAATTGGTGCACCATGGGGGTGGGCGTCAAGCCGGGCTATGGGTCGCAGCAGCGCCCGTCGTTATGCGCCCGGGTCGCCGGAAATCAGGAGAAAGGTGATGACGTTGGCGTCGGCAACGATCACGGACGACCCGCGGCTTTGGCGACGGGGATGCTCTTGATGGTCAGCGTAGTCATGGGGGCTCCGGTTCCGGAATGGTTCTACACCGGAACCTAGAGGTCTTGCCGGGCCAGGTTAACCTCAACGGCCGCAAGAGACGATCGAGGTGCGAATGGCGCCCAGTGATGCGGACGACGCCGTCGCGGTCGGGATCACCCACCAAGGACCCCGGCCTACTTGGGCGTGAGCAACAGCGTTTGCCCGACTGTTGTGGTCACGACGATCTGGCCCGCGTCGTTGACACGGTAGGCATCGGTGACGAATGCGCCTGTGTACTCCCCGATTCGCCCGAGAACCGTCAGCTTGCCGTTGTTCCAGAGAAACCCGCGTCCATTGTCCATGGTGCCCACGATCAGGCCGCTCTCGCTGATGTCGTTCGCGCGGCTCGTTGCCGATCCCAGGGATACCATGGCTCCGCCCCTGCAGACAAACGCATCCGATTTCAACGTATTGGCAGGTTTCGTCTCGGCCGTGCGGCCGATCACCTCGTGATCGCCGCCCCACACGTACGCCGAACTGTTGGCTGGCAAGCCGGCGCAGGTGTAGGGGGTGGATGTGCTGTCTGGTTTCCAAATGCTGCCGCCAATCAGGACATCGGTTCCGTGGGTCATCTGCAGGAAGCCAAAGGCGAGTCCGGGGAAAAGGATCAATCGACCGGATGCCGCGATGAAAGCGCAGCCCTGGCTGCAAGGCTCGCTGTCGCCCGCTGAGTGTGGTGTTATTCCTGCGCCGGCGACTACGCCCTGATCGTTCACCCCTATCGAGAAAAGGACGAAATTCGGCGGAAGCGGGAGCGGTGTCGTCGTGCCATTCCGCCACAGCGTGCCGTTCAAGCACGCAATCACACCGTCGTCGTTAATTCCGTCAGGCGCACACGGCCCGAGATCCGTCGTGGTGCCGTGGTCAATCAGCACATGTTCCGGGACTGTGCCAGCCCGGAAACTCCCAACAATCTGGCCGGCGTTGTTCAGGCCGGTAGCTGTAAAGGTCGAGTCGCCAAGCGTGGTGACGGTGTAGTCGGTCTCGACATATTGGGGGGCGGTCGAAGAATCGCCGCACGCCACCGCCAGCATGCCCACGGCCGCCAACAGGGGAGCGCGCCGTAGAAGTTTCGGTATGATAGTCATTCTATTACCGTGCAGAGTTTGCATCAATAGCGATCGAAGGCTTGGTGTGTAAATGCGTTTGTACAACTGTGACGGTACTCGAATGCTCAGGATGGGCAGATAGGTGCTGAGGAACTCTCCGTGACACTGATAGAAGTTGAGCTTTCTGCGTGGTCCGCCGTGCGTACGTACAAGAACAGCAGGAACGGTGACCCAAGGCCGGCAGGTTTGGATGCGTCGAGTTCCTGATCGGATCCCATGTCCGTGCTGCCCATTTTGTACCTATGGAATTGTCGAGCGCGCCGATGACACCTGCGACCGCCGTTTCGTGTCCGGCGTCAAGTCCGGTTGTGACGCTGTCCACTCCATTGTCGGCCACGCAAAAGTGCGTCCCGAAAAAGCTCGCATGGTAAGTCCCGCCGCGGATATCGGCCCAGGAAAGGTCGGAGTTGGTTTGCGCACCCGTTCCTATGACCATAACCCGGACGCCGCTGCCGGTTGACGATGGCCAGACGTTCGGCGCGCCCACCTTGAACACGCCATAGCCTGTGTCCTGGACGGTCGGGTGAATGGGCTCAATCGGTTCGACATATTCAATGCGCGGATTCGCTCGAAGCGCGGCTACCTGGTTGGGGTTGATCGTCGCCACGACCGCCGGGACGGACTTGTACTCGTGCCCAATGTTCACACCGTTCGAGCGCATCCAGGTCTTGGCTGCCTCCAGTGTCGCAGGCGACACCGGGGTTCGTGCTGCCTCGTCCAGTGCCACCGGAGCGTTCGGCTCGTGAACCCCAATCACTACTCGTCCGCCAACCGCGGCGATGCGCTTCGCGAGCGAATCATCGCTCATCGCGGCCCACGGCATCAGGCGGGTGGCGCGGCCTACGCCAGCTGAGACCTCGCGATTGGGCGCGCGCGGAGCCGTGATTTCGGCACTCCGATCTTCGTTACGACAACTTGCGAGAAGCGTCGCAAGAGCGATGACCAAGAGCGGAGAAGCGGAGAAGCGGAGAAGCGGAGAAGCGTCGCATGAAGCCTCGAAGTGTGGGCCGAAACGTCGTCGGCTGTTGAACCGAAGTGGAGAGCCTCGTCGCCCACCGCCTATTTTGATCCCATAGTGGACGCCACGGCGA
>DASSOG010000041.1:0-62472 GCA_035700805.1 Gemmatimonadaceae bacterium
TATGAAGACGTAATGGGGTGCGCCCTGGCGACAGGGCGTCCGCCAAGGGATATATTCGAAGCGGCCGCCGCCCTGGCGGCCTCCATGTAACCCCCCGCCGCGACGGGCCGTCCCCCCTCGGGACGCCGGCATTCGCGCCTAATTCAGGAGATTCCAATGTTGGTGTTCAGGCCGACGGCCATTATCGCGTCACTCGTGCTCGGTGCCCCCTTGGTGGCAACCGTTCACGCGCAAACGACCGCGTCACAGGCATCCGCCGCCACCTGCTCGATCGATGAAGGTAAGCCGGGCGAGGTCGCGCGTGCCTACCTGGCGGTATCGCAGGTGGCCAGCGCGCAGGCCATGACCCTCGACCAGCAGAAGGCCAAGCTGGCGGAGTCCGTGCGCCTGCTGTCCCAACTGCCACCCACGGCGGACAACCCGGTGGGGCGCGCCTACGAGATGGGCAAGCTTCTGGTGTTGTGGACTACGCTTCCTGGCGTTTCCATGACCATGCAGCGGGGGACCGTGGGCTACGTGACCGACCCGACGGGCATGATCAACCTGCCGGCGGCCATCGATTCGGCGTTTGACGTGGTGGAAGCGGCCAAGCCCGAGTGCGCCTCGCAGCTCTTGCAGTGGCGCAGCCAGAAGGGCTGGATCACGCTGGTGAATCAGTCGATCCATGAGCTGCAGGTTGGGAGCATCGACTCCGCGGAGGCCCACGCTCGCGAGACGTTGCTGTTCAACGACCAGGCGCCCTACGCCTACATGGTGCTTGGCCAGATTGCGGAGCAGCGGCAGCAGACCGATTCGGCAATCGCGCTGTTCCAGAAGACCATCCAGGCGGCGTCCAGCGATTCGAGCTACACGAGCGTCAAGCAGCAGACGGAGCTGAACCTCGGCAATATTGCGGCGGCCGCCGCGGCTGCGGCGCAGGACTCCGCAAAGAAGATGTCGTATGACGAGTTGGCCAGGACGAACCTGCAGGCCCTGGCCGCCGACACAACGGCGAGCGCGGCGTACCGCGAGTCGGCGAAGGCGGCGCTTGTGAACGTGAGCCTGGCCATGGGCGACAGCGCCTCGGCCAAGTCCTCATACGCGGCGCAGCTCGCGGACCCGTCCAAGTTCGCGTTCCGCGAGGTGCTGCAGGCCGGGGTGTCCGCCTCGCGCCTGGGCGACGATTCGGCGGCGCTCAAGCTCTTCCACGCGGCGTACGAGAAGAACCCGTACCACCGCGATGCGCTCACGAACCTCGCCATCTATGAACTGCGCGCGGAGCATTACGATACGGCGAGGACGCTCCTGGCCCGGCTGAAGGAGATTGATCCGAACGGCAACAACACCCGCCTCGAGGTGCTGACCTACGCGGGGCTGGCCACGCACTTCCAGCACCTGAACAACGCGTACGTCACTCAATACCAGAAAGCCAAGTCGGCCAAGGTGAAGGCGGCGTTGACGGACTCGGCAGCCATGACCGCGGATTCGAACACGTACTATTCGCACAAGGCCGTGGAGACGAACATCCGCGCGGACAGCGTGCCGGTGCTGGTGTCCTTTACGCAGTTCAGCAACGTGCAGGACACGGTAACCCTGGCCGGGACCATCGAGAACAACACGCCGGCCTCGCAGACGTACACCATGAAGGTGGACTTCCTGGATGCTACCGGGACGGTGGTGGCGTCGCAGTCGCAGACCGTGGGGCCCGTGGGCTCCAAGGAAGCAGGGCGCTTTTCGGTGACGGTTACGGCGCCCGGTATCACGGCATTCAAGTACGCGCCGCTGGATCACTGATCCGCGGTAGCCGTGTAGCGGAATACTCGGGGGCCCGCCAACTGGCGGGCCCTCGATGCGTGGTGGCCGTGGGGTCCGAGGTGCCCCGTTCAATACCTGGATGTCAGCGCCCGAAGTGCTGGTCGTTTCTTGATTTCGGGGGCTGTAGTTCCTACGTTGCATGAGCTTCCGCAGCCTCATGGCCGGCAGCTCGGCGCACCGCGACCAGCACGGTAAGGCGCCTGTTCCCTCTTGCCCCGATTAGCCGCATGCCCATTCCCGTGGTGGCGTTGGTTGGACGGCCGAATGTGGGCAAGTCGCACCTGTTCAACCGCCTGGTCGGCAGCAACCCGGCCATCGTCTCGGATCAGGCCGGCACCACCCGCGATCGCCACTTTGCCCGGGCGGAGTGGGACGGCCGGGCCTTCTGGCTGGTCGACACCGGCGGGGTCTCGGACGATCAGCGCATGCCGCTGGATCGGGAGATCCGCCGACAGGTGGATCTGGCCATCGGGGAGGCCGACCTGCTGGTTTTCGTGGTGGACGCCCAGGCAGGGCTGCACCCGAACGACAGCCATGTGGCCGAGCTGCTGCGGGGCAGTGCCAAGCCGTGGATCGTGGCGGCCAACAAGGTGGACGACCCGCGCGCGAGCGACTTCTACGAATTCTACGAACTTGGCGCCGGTGATCCCGTGCCGGTCTCGGCGCTGAATGGCAAGGGCTCCGGCGACCTGCTCGACCTGATCGTGGCCCGGCTGCCCGAGGGAGCGGAGCAGGAGTCCGAGGCGCTCCATGTGGCCATCGTGGGCCGGCCGAACGTCGGGAAGTCCTCGATGATCAACCGCCTGATGGGCGAGGAGCGGCTGGTTGTATCCGCCGAGGCGGGAACCACCCGCGATGCGATTGATACTCCCATGCAATATCATGGGCGTACATTTGTGTTCATTGATACCGCCGGGCTGCGTCGCCAGGCGCGGATTGAGGACGGCATCGAGTTCTATTCCTCGCTGCGGACGCGGCGGGCCATCGAGCGGGCGGACATCTGCGTCCTCGTGATCGACGCCGTGGAAGGCCTGCACAACCAGGACCTCAAGATCGCCACCCTGGCGTGGGAGGCGGGGCGGGGCCTCATTGTCGTGGTGAACAAGTGGGACCTGGCGGAGAAGGATGACAAGGCGTCCGCGCGATTCGAGAAGACGTGCCGGGAGAAGGCCCCCTTCCTGACTTTCGTGCCCTTCCTGTTCACGTCGGCCCTCACCGGGCAACGCATCCAGCGCCTGCTGGACCTGTTGCTGCGCGTGGAAGAGGAACGCGGCAAGCGCATTTCCACCTCGCAAGTGAACGACCGGCTGCAGCAGCTCCTGGCGCATGTGCAACCGCCCCAGGCCGCGGGATTCGAGGTGAAGCTGAATTACGCCACCCAGGTGGAAACGGCGCCCCCGACCATCGCGGTTTTTGGCAACCATCCCGACCTGGTGCAGGAACACTATGTGCGTTACCTGCACAATGGGTTCCGCGAGGCCTGGGGATTTACCGGGAATCCGCTGCGGATCGTGATGCGGCGCAAGGCGAGCTGAGATGCTGCACTCCGTCATCGGCGTCCTCATTGCCTATACCGCGGGTTCCATTCCGTCGGCGTACCTGGCGGGGCGACTGGCGGGGGTGGACCTGCGGAGCAAGGGGTCCGGCAATCTCGGAGCTACGAACGTCGTACGGGTGCTGGGGCCTGCCACCGGACTGGTGGTGTTCGCGGTGGACGTCCTGAAGGGTGCGCTGCCGGTTGCCCTCCTGCCTGGAATCACCTCAGGCACGATGCCGAGGGCGTGGGTCGCCATCCTCTATGGCGCCGCCGCGGTCATTGGACACGTGCGGCCGGTGTGGCTCGGCTTCTCCAAGGGCGGCAAGGGCGTGGCCACCGCATGCGGCGTGTTTCTGGCGCTCGCCCCGTTGCCGACGCTGGTGGCTATCGGCGTGTTCGTCGCGGCGCTGTTGAGCACCGGGTTCGTCTCGCTGGGATCGATGGCGGCGGCCGTGGCGCTGCCCGTGCTTGTGTGGGCCGAGCGCGGTTTGCACTCGCCCTTTTTCACGGTGAGCGTGGCGACGGCCATCTTCGTCGTCTGGACCCATCAGCCGAACCTCCACCGGCTGAGTCGCGGGGAAGAGCACGGGTTCTCAAAGCTGGGCCGGCTGAGCGCGCGGGCCGGCCTGCTCATTGGCGCCATTGTCGCCGCCGCCGGGGTTGCGTGGCTTTTGTGGCGCGGAGGTCGCGGCTGATGCGCGTGGCGGTCATCGGCGCCGGCGCCTGGGGAACCGCCTTGGCTCAACTGCTGGCGCACAACGGGCACGACGTGGTGCTGTGGGCGTTCGAGCAGGAGGTCGTGGAGTCGGTGAACTCCCGCCACGAAAATGCGCTCTACCTTGGTGGCGTTGCGCTGCCTGAAAGCCTGCGGGCAACGTCGGATCAGCTCGACGCGGTGCGTGGTGCGGGGGTAGTGGTGTACGCCACGCCAGCCCAGCTCCTGCGCGGCATCGCGGCGGCCGGCGCGCACTACCTGAGGGCGGGGGCGGTGCTGGTGGTCGCCTCCAAGGGCATCGAGCGCGGATCGCTGGCGCTCATGTCCGACGTGATCGAGCACGAGGTGGGTGGTCGGGAGATCGTGGCCATTTCCGGACCCAGTTTTGCAGCCGAAGTGGCCAGGGGCTTGCCCACCGCCGTGGTGTCAGCCTCGCGGAGCACCGGGGCGGCGCGGCTGGTGCAGGATGTGTTCAGCGGCTCGCGCTTCCGCGTGTATTCCAGTGAAGACATTGTCGGCGTGGAACTGGGCGGCGCCCTCAAGAACGTGATGGCCGTGGCAACCGGCATCCACGATGGGGTGGGGCTGGGCTTCAACTCGCGCGCGGCACTCATCACGCGGGGGTTGGCCGAGATGACTCGGCTGGGCGTGGCGCTCGGTGCCAATCCGGCCACCTTTGCCGGGCTGGCTGGCCTGGGGGACCTGGTGCTCACCTGTACTGGCGCGTTGAGCCGCAATCGTTCGCTCGGTGTGGAGGTAGGCAGCGGCCGCCCGTTGGCCGACGTCCTCCAGGAAAGGCATACGGTGGCGGAGGGCGTGGACACGACGGTGAGCACCGTGGCGCTTGCCCGGCGCGAGGGAGTGGAGATGCCCATTGCGGCGATGGTTCACCGCATCCTGTTCGACGGGCACACGGCCGCCGCGGCGGTCAAGGAACTCATGGCGCGCGAGCTCCGCGCGGAGCAAGACTGATGAACGCACCCGATCCAGTCCAGGAATTCTTCTCGATTGGCGAGGTCTGCGCGCTGGCGGACCTGCGGCCGCACGTGCTGCGCTACTGGGAGAGCCAGTTCAAGTTCCTGAG
Organism: Gemmatimonadaceae bacterium; assembly: GCA_035700805.1. GTDB lineage: Bacteria > Gemmatimonadota > Gemmatimonadetes > Gemmatimonadales > Gemmatimonadaceae > JAGWRI01. The sequence continues at coordinate 5,131 of DASSOG010000041.1, forward strand.
CCCGGCCAAGAACCGTTCGGGCAATCGAGTCTATCAGCGAAAGGAGATCGAGCTGGTGCTGCTGGTCAAGCACCTGTTGTACGTGGAGAAGTACACCATCGACGGTGCGCGGCTGAAGGTGGAGGAGCGACGGCGCGGCGGCGACCTCCGCGACCTGGCCTACGGGGGCCTCACGGTCCAGGTGCTGGAACGGCTGGAGCACGACCTGCGCGAGATCCGCGACTTGCTGGACGACGGAGCGTCGGCCTGATGCGGCTGCTGCTCACCAACGATGACGGAATTCACGCGCGTGGGCTTGAATGCCTGGCGGAGGCCGCGGCATCCCTGGGGGACGTGACCATCGTGGCGCCCGACCGGGAGCAGAGCGCCACCAGCCACTCGCTGACGCTGCATCATCCGCTGCGCCCCGTGAGCATTGGTGAGCAACGCTTTCAAGTGGACGGCACGCCCACGGACTGCGTGATGCTGGCCGTGGAGGCGCTGATGCCGCAGCGGCCGGACTTCGTGATCAGCGGCATCAACCATGGACAGAACATGGGCGAGGACGTGCTCTACTCCGGCACGGTGGCGGCTGCCATGGAGGGACTGTCGCTCGGCATCCCCTCGGTGGCCGTCTCGTTCGCGGGGGGCGACCTGCGCACCGACGTCACGCAGTTGGGGGCGCAGGTGCCCGCGCTGGCGCGCCTGCTGCGACACCTGACGTCGCTGCGCCCGTTCCCGCCCCACACGCTGTTCAACGTGAACCTGCCCCCGGTGGAGCCGTCCAAGGTCAAGGGCATACGCCTGACGCGCCTGGGGCGCCGGGCGTATTCTGATTCGCTGAAGCCCATGACCGACCCGTGGGACCGGCCCATCTACTGGATTGGCGGCGGGTCCATCAAGTGGAGCGGCGCGGACGACTCCGACTTCCGCGCCATCGACGAGGGCTACATCTCCGTGACGCCACTGCACCTGGACGTCACGAACTATGATATCCTGCGCACGGCGAGCGAATGGTGGCGAGACCCTCCCCGCTCCTAGAAATGCAGGGCCCGCGGGCCCGGCTCCTGGACGTGTTGCGCGCCAACGGCGTGAGCGACCTGGCCGTCCTGCGGGCGTTCGAGATGACGCCGCGCCATATCTTTGTCCCATCGGGCGTCGGGCACCGCGCATACGAAGACTCCGCCCTGCCAATTGGCAGTGGCCAGACCATTTCGCAGCCCACCGTGCACGGTCGCTCGCTGCAACTCCTGCGCCTCACGGGACGGGAGCGTGTGCTCGAAATCGGCACGGGCTCGGGCTACCAGACGGTGCTGCTCTCACATCTCGTGGATCAGGTGTTCTCCATTGAGCGCGTGGCGGCCCTGATGGAAAGCGCGCGCGCCACCATTGCCGAACTCGGAACCCGGAATATTTCACTCCTCGTGGGCGACGGCACGGTGGGCTGGCGGGAGTACGCGCCGTACGATGCCATCCTGGTGAGTGCCGCATCGCCGGATGTGCCCGCGCCCCTGCTGGAGCAATTGGCGCCGGGTGGCCGGTTGCTCGTGCCCGTGGGCGATCGCGCCGGGCAGAAGCTGGCCCTGATTACCCGCACGCCTGACGGCTACGAGCGTGAAGACCTGGACCCGGTGCGCTTTGTTCCCCTCCTCGGGCGACACGGCTGGAAGCCGTGACGGATCAGGTCGTGGAACGCCGCATCATCGTGTCGGGGCGGGTCCAGGGCGTCGGCTATCGCTGGTTCGCGTGCCAGGTGGCGCGATCCCTGGGAGTGCGCGGATGGGTGCACAACCTGCCCGATGGCACCGTGGAGCTGGAGGCCGCCGGTCCGATCGAACTGCTGGACCAGCTCACGGAAGCATTGCGCGCGGGGCCGCCGGGCGCGCGGGTGGATGAGGTGCAGGTGGGCGCGCGGACCACGAGCTCGCACCTGCCCGAAGGGTTCAGCATTGCGCGCTGATCACGCCGGCTCCACGCCCGGGCCACCCGACCCGCTCGCCCGGGAAGTGCTGGCGGTGGTCCGCGACGTGCCGGATTTCCCGAAGCCCGGAGTGTTGTTCAAGGACATCACGCCGTTGCTGCTGGACGCCGAGTTGTTCGCGCGCACGACGCAAGCGATGGCCAGGCCGTTCGCCCACGAGCGCGTATCGCACGTGGTGGCCATCGAGAGTCGCGGCTTCCTGCTGGGCGCGCCGGTGGCCCAGCACCTGCACGCCGCGCTGGTTCCGCTGCGCAAGCCCGGCAAGCTGCCGGCCACGCGCGCGCGCGAGGAGTATGCGCTGGAGTACGGCGTGGATGCGCTCGAGGTGCACGCGGACGCGTTCGGCTCCAGCGCGCGCGTGCTCGTGGTGGACGACGTGCTTGCGACCGGTGGCACGTCGGCGGCCGCCTGCCGCCTGGTGGAGCGGACGGGCGGGCGCGTGGTGGGGATCAGCTTCCTGCTCGTGCTCGAGTTCCTGCACGGACGCTCGGCGCTGCGCGAGTGGGCGTCGGGCATTCACACCATTGCGCGTGTCGGCACCGCGGCGCAGGCCGGGGACGCTGGCAGTAACGCCCCGCGCTGATTGCTTCGCGCTGCGGGCGCGCGGCCATCCCGAGGTGCGAATGGCGAAGGGCAGGGCGATCCCGTGGAGCGAGTGGAGCGCGAGTTACCCGGCCGGGTCGGGCGCCGGAACGGGATCCCTTGCCGGCGGTACCTGCTGCCCGAACGCCTCGAGCCCCTTCAGGATATCAGTGGTGGTGAGGATGCCGGCCAGCGTCTCGTCGGTGTTGACCACGAGCACCAGGTGCCGATCTCGCCGCGCGGTGAGGAGCTGCAGCGCTTCCTGCAGGGTGGCGTCCGGTGTCAGCCGCGGGATATCCGTCAGGGTGAGGTCCCGGACCACTCGTACTTTCCACATCGCTTGGGGGACGGCGCTCAACGTCTGCAGCGCAATCGTCCCGATCACCCTGGTATCCTCGAGCACCGGATAGACCGTGTGGATCTGGTGCGGGTTGAGCAATTGCGAAAACTCTTCCATGGTCGCGCCCGCCTGGACGGTGGTCACGTGCTGACGCATGGCGTCGCTCGCCTTCAACGCCGCGAGTTCCGCAATGCGCGCCGTCTGGTGCACCCGCTGGTCCGTCGACGCCGACGCCTCGCCTGAGACGCCGTAGGCCACCGCGGCGCCGATGAGCGATGGAATGATGAAGGCATGGCCGCCCGTGGCCTCGGCGACGAAGATCACGGCCGTGAGCGGCGTCTTGTAGCCCGCGGCGATGAACGAGGCCATGCCCACGGCGGCAAAGAGCTCAGGTGTGGTGGAGTGGACGATGCTCTGGGCAAAGGCGGTGCCCAGGGATCCGCCGGTGAGGAACAGGGGCACGAACATCGAGCTCACGCCGCCAACCCCGAGGGAGAACATCGTGGCCAGCATCTTGAGCACCGCGAATACAACGAGCTCCGCGGAGCCATGCGACTGCCGCAGGATCAGGTCCGCGGCTTCGTAGTTGGGCCCGAGCGGGATGAGGCCGGAGTGATACCAGGAGACGAACGCCAGGCCGCACAGCCCCGTCAGCGCGCCGCCGATGCCCATCTTGCACCAGTGCGGAATTCTGGCGTGGATGCTGTAGTGGCGGAACCGCCGGAAGGTGATGGTGAAGGCCATGGCCACCAGTCCGCAGCCCGCACCGAGCAGCGCCGACCAGGCCAGGTCGCGGCCCGTGAACGCGCCTGCGGCCGGGAAGTCGAACAGCGGCTCCGAGCCCATGAAGGCGCTCATGGTGGCGTAGGACACCACGGACGCGATCAAGGACGGGAGCACGGCCTCATGCGCCAGGTCGTCCTTGAATGGCATCTCCAGCGCGAACATGATGCCGGTGAGCGGCGCGCGAAACACGGCGGACATCCCCGCGGCGGCCCCGCTGATTACCAGGATGCGACGGTCCTTGGGTTCCATGCCAAAGCGTCGCAGGTGCGTCCAGAGCCACGACCCGAGTGCTCCGCCGCTGTAGATACCCGGCCCCTCCAGCGCCGCGCTGCCGCCAAGGCCTACCGTGGCAATGGCGGCCGTCAGCTTCTGGATGAACGGGCGCATCGAGATTTTGCCCCCGCGTTCGTGGTACGCCCGGATGACCTCTACCGTGGAGTGCTCATTCGGGTCGGGGGTGCCATACTGCATGATGAGGCCCGCGACGATGAACCCGAGGGTCACCGTGGGCACGATCGCCGCCGGGTACGCGAGGTCGAACCCTCGCACGGCGGGCCACAGCCAGTCGAGGATGATGGCGGCAATCCCGGTCACCAGCAGCCCCGTGATGATCCCCAGGATCGGGGAGGCCCAGATCCACTTCTGGACGTCCCGGGCGTACGTGACCATCATGTCCTCGCGCACGAGTGCGGCGGACTTCTGGAGCCAGGGGCTGTAACGGAGCAGCCGGCGGCCGCGCCGGCGGGGGGAGGGCATGCCGAAAGCTACGTCGAGTCCCTTGAACGGTGGGCGGACGGCCAGGCAATTCGAATGCTGCGCAGTGCATCGTCGGCCATCCGCATGCGCCGCTTGTGCGCGCCCAGCAGGTCGCTCCGTGTGATGATGCCGATCACTCGACGGGGTTCGGCGCGGGTCACCACGGGTACGCGACCCACGTTCTCCCGCACGATCTGGTCGGCGGCGTCGCGCAGCGTGTTGTCGTCGTACACCACGACGGGCGGCCGCTTGATGAGGTCGCGGATCACGGCCGTGATGGACTCCACGTCGTCCAGCAGGTCACGCCGCGTGATCACGCCAATCAACTCGCCCGAGGCGTTCACCACGGGATACCCCTGGTGCGTGGAGCCTGGCGCGTGCGAGGCGATCCAGTCGCGGACATCCTCCACCGCCTGGTCTTCCTTCAGCATGACCACGTCGCGCGACTCCACCTCCCGCACCATCACCTGATCCAGGAAATCGGCCTCATACTCCGAGGGAATTCGGGTGCCCCGACGCACCAGCTTCTCAGTCATGATGGTGCTGCGCATCATGAGCAGTGAAACGGTATACGCGGCGGCCCCGCCGCCCAGCAGGGGCAGCAGACCCAGGGGTTGTCGTGTGGCCTCAAAGGCGAAGATCACGGACGTGAGCAGCGCGCGTGACGCGCCGGAGAAGATGGCGGCCATCCCCACGAGCGCGGCAATGCGCGGGTCGATGCCCAGGCTCGGGAACGCGGCATTGATGCCCACGCCCAGCAGCGCGCCCAGTCCGCCACCAATCGTGAACAACGGGGCCAGGGTTCCACCCGACGTGCCGCTGCCCAGGGCGATGGCCCAGCTTATGAACTTGAGGATCACCAGCATCACCAGCGACCACCCCAGCACCTGGCCGCCGAGGATGTTGCGGATGTTGTCGTAGCCGACGCCCAGCGTCCGGGGGTCGGCGATGCCGACGATACCGACGACCAGGCCGCCGATGGCCGGCCACCACATCCAGTGTACCGGCAGCTTTTCAAACGCATCTTCCGCCGCATACACCGCGCGCGTCGTGTACACGGAGGCCAGGCCGACCACACCGCCGAGGATCGTGTAGATGGCCAGGCCGGCCCCGCCGGGTTCGGCGATGTTCGGCATGGCGAACACCGGCTCGGTCCCCATCAGGGCCAGGCGCACGGCCATCGCCGTCGCCGAGGCAAGCGCCACGGGAACGAGTGAACGCGCCCGGTACTCAAACAGCAGGAGTTCGATGGCGAGCAACACGGCCGAAACCGGGGCCCCGAAGATCGCGGACATGCCGCCGGCGGCGCCCGCCGAGAGCAGGATCTTGCGCTCGTCGCCGGTGGTGCGCAGGAACTGGCCCACGAGCGACCCGAACGCACCGCCGGTGGCGATGATCGGTCCCTCGGCGCCGAACGGGCCGCCCGTGCCGATGGCGATCGCCGAAGAGATCGGCTTGAGCAGCGTGACCCGGGCGGGCACGCGGCTCTCATTGTACAGCACGGTTTCCATCGCTTCGGGAATGCCGTGCCCGCGGATGGCCGTGGAACCGTACCGGGCCATGAGGCCCACGATGATGCCGCCGATGACCGGGATGGCCACCACCCACAGGCCCAGCTGGGTGCCTGACGGCGAGTGGAAGCCGAGCGAGAACGACCCGAAGAACGAGATGTTGCTGATCAGGTCAATGAGGACGATGAGCACCTTGGCGATGAGGCCGGCGACGAAGCCGACGAGAATCGCGAACGCGCTGATCGTGAGCAGGCGTCGGTGATTGTGACTTTCCTGGTCCACCACGGCGGGCCCGATTGGCGTTGCGGTAGAAGAGCCGGCGGAAGAGTCGGCGGCTGGGGGAGGCGGGCCGGCGGGACGACTGTCGCGACGAGGGTGTTCAGGAGGGAAGGGAGCGCTCAAGGTCGGGAGCGGGCAGGGCCGCGGTTGGAGTGGGCACGGGAGGCAGGCGCGTGCCGCGCCTCGCCCCAGCGGAACTCGTCGAGTTCCCGCTGATGGGCGCGAGTGAGGTTGGAGAGGACGCGGCGGCCACGCGGGGTCAATTCGACGTTGACCACGCGCCGGTCGCGCGCGTTCCGGTGCCGGCGCACGAGCCCGGCCCGGACGGCGCGGTCCACCAGCGCGACGACGGAGTTGTGGCGCTCCTGCAGGAATTCGCTCAGCTCCGAGAGCGTGGCGAACCCGTGCTCGGTGAACCCCGCGACCCCAAGCAGGAGCTGGTGCTGCAGGGGAGTGATGCCGGCCGTGCGCGCCGCCCGCTCGCTGAACCGCAGGAACTTCCGCAGCTGGTAGCGGAACTGGGCCAGCGCGCTGAGCGCCGGATCGGGCGAACGGGGCGATGTAGCCTTGGGAGAAGCGGTCACAACCCGCAAATGTATCACAGTGCGATATAAATGTCGAACGGCGGCATCAACCGGCAGGGGGCCGGGGATGGTCTGAAAAGGGACCCTGTACGCTTTACCCGCCGCCTGCCGCTAGATAAATTCGCATGGTTGTACGGTATACGACAGTCGACCCCAGCCCCTGTAGCTCAGATGGATAGAGCAGCGGTTTCCTAAACCGTTGGCCGGGTGTTCGAGTCACCCCAGGGGCGCCTCACAACTCATCGAGACATGACCGAACCCGCTACGCAGCCGACCCCTCGCCCAAGCCGCGAGGAGCACCTCATCGAATGGTACCAGCGCAACAGGCGGGTCATCGGGATTGCGGTGGCGGTGCTGGTCGTGGCCGGCGGCGTGTACTGGTATCGCACCAAGTCGGCTCAACTGGCCAACGAGGCCGCGGACCGCGCCCTGAACACCGCCCTCGGTTCCGTCCAGGCGGGGAACCAGGCGCTGGCTGAAAGCGACCTGCAGAAGGTGGTCGCACGCTACGGCGACACGCAGTCCGGGGTCGAGGCCGGGATGATCCTGGCCCAGATCCAATATGGCCAGGGCAAGTATGACGCCGGTCTCGGCGTGCTCCAGAGCCTCCTGACGCACTCGGCTGCTGAGCTGGACGCCACGGCCATCCAGAGCATGATCGGGGACGGTCAGATGCAGGCTGGACATCCTTCGGCCGCTGCCGCCGCGTACCAGAAGGCCGCGGATGCAGCGAACTCGGCGGCCGCCCGGGCCTTCCAGCTCTCCAAGGCGGCCCGGGCCTACCTGAGGGCTGGCGACACGGCCACCGCCAGCGGGATCTGGCAGAAGCTGGTCAGCGACACGGCGAGCCAGGGGGTCGCGTCCGAGGCGCGGGTGCGGCTCGGCGAGATCCAGGCGACGCCGGCTACCAAGGGTTAGCTGCCGGCACGACAGACCGCCGTCGTGCAGGAATCCAGCGAAAAGATGAGTCAGCCGACGGGCTGACTGGGGCCGGAGCCGCCCGTGACGGGCAGGGATTCCGGGCCATCATGATGGCAGCATGCCGCCTGACTGTCGCGTAGGTAGTTCGTATAAGAAATATTATGTAAACTACAGATGTGGAAAGGCCCCCGCCTTCTGGCCTACTTGTACCATGTACCAGCGCGTTAAGTGACTGTCATTAGCTGCCTTACACGCTACGACAGGATGTTGTTTGAGAGGTTGCCGGTGATCTCCACACGGATTCTGGTCTCCCATCTGGCGCCATGAGCTCTGCTGGGTCTGCCCGCATGGCGCATTCCGTGGATCCACCGAGCGGGCCTCGGTGGTTCGACAAAAGGGTTGCTCAGGCCGGGATTGGCCTGGGTCCAATTGATCGGTGAAACGTCCGGCGGAAAGCTAGACCTCGACCAGGACGCCCCGGTACACGATCCGGCCTTCGCCCGCCAGCCAGGGCCTGATACCCCCGGAGGTCCGGTCCACGGACACGGCCAGCTCCTGGCCGGACCGGGTGACAATCGTGGTGCTGCCAGCCGCCAGGCCCCAGGTGTCCAGAAGCACCGCCGAGGCCACTGCCCCGGTCCCGCAGGCGAGCGTCTCCCCTTCCACTCCACGCTCGTAGGTGCGCATGAACCATCGCCCGCCGGGCGCCTGTGCCACGAAGTCCACGTTGGTTCCGGCGGAAAATGCGGGATCGTGCCGCAGCGGACGCCCGCGTCCAATGAGGTCCACGGACTCGATGTCATCGCACAGCAGCACGAGGTGCGGAATGCCCACCTGCGCAAAGCCCGCCCGCCGTTCTCCCGCGGCCAGCGCCACGGCGGCCGCCGGATCCAGCCCTTCGACCGCTGGCATCTCGACCTTCGGGATTCCCCGCGGGCCCACCTGGGCTCGGAGCACCCCCGCAGCCGTGGCGATGGTGAACACCTCGCCCGTGTTGGCACCGCCCAGTGCGACATGCAGCCGAGCGGCGCAGAGCGTGGCGTTCCCACAGAGCGCGGCCACCGAGCCGTCGCTGTTCAGGTACCGCATGCCGAGTTCGGCTTGCGGGCTGGGCTCCAGGAAGACGATGCCGTCCGCGCCCACGCCGGTACCTCTGGCACACAGCCTGCGCACGACGTCCGCCTCTCCCAGGCGGCCGGGAGCCTGGGTTCGGGCGTCAACGAATATGAAGTCGTTCCCCGAACCGCTCATCTTGTAGAACTCGCGCCCGTCCGGCATTGCCGCGTCAGCTCCAGCCACTCAGAGGCGACCGAAAATGGCCTTGATCCGCAGCCACCACACCATCCAGACGGCCTCACGGACAATCGCCCCGGACATCTTGCTCTGGCCTTCCGTGCGATCCACGAAGACAATCGGGATCTCCGTGATGCGAAACCGCTTTTTCCAGGTGCGGAAGCTCATCTCAATCTGGAAGGCATAGCCGTTGGAGTGAACTCGCGTGAAATCAATGGCTTCCAGCACTTCTCGGCGAAAGCACTTGAAGCCGCCTGTGGAGTCGCGGACTGGCAGTCCGGTCACGATCCTGGCGTACACGTTGGCCATATAGCTGAGCAGCAGCCGGGAAATTGGCCAGTTCACCACGCTGACCCGGCCATTCAGGTAGCGCGAACCCAGCACCAGGTCGCTGTCCTGGATGGCGCGCAGGAATTGCGGAAGGTGCGCGGGATCATGCGAGAAATCGGCGTCCATCTCCAGCAGGAACGCGTAGTCGCGTTCCAGGCCCCAGGCGAACCCGGCCAGGTAGGCCGTACCGAGCCCCAGCTTTTTTTCGCGCTCCAGGATGTGCACCTTCGGATTGTGAGCGATGATGCCCTTCACGATCCCGGCCGTACCGTCCGGCGAGCCATCATCGACAATCAGGATCTCCAGTCGCGGGTCCTGGGCGAGCACGGCCTGCACGATGCGGGACACATTCTCCCGTTCGTTGTACGTGGGAATGACGACCAGGGCGCGCTCAGGCACTCTCCACCTTCGTTCGCTGGGTGACCGCCCCCCACGCCGTGAGCACCAGGGCCAGGAGGATGGCCGCCAGGGTGTACCGCTTACCCACTTCGTAGGCGTGGTCGTCGAAGGTGAGCTCCACGTGCCTGCCGCCGGCGGGCAGCGCCACGCCAATCAGCGATCCGTCGGCGCGGCCCATGCCAGGCGCCGGCTTGCTGTCCACCGTGGCGGTCCATCCCGGGAAGTAGTTCTCCGACACCACCAGCGCCGAACCCTCCGGTGCCCCGGCATCCAGGTCCATGACCACGTGGCCAGGAGCGTAGCTGTCCACGTGCACCGTAATGGGAGATGGCGCGGGGAGCGCGGTCAGCTTCTGCGACGTCACGGAGGCTGCCGTGTCGAAGATGGCCACCGTTGCCGGGTTGAACTGCGGGCTGAGGACGGTGGGCACGATCTGCTCCTCGGGGGCCTTCACGATGGCGGGCGTCACCCAGGCGTACGGATCAGGCTGGGATGGCTGCAGCAGGTAGACCATCGTCCCCGCGGAGTTGCGCACCGGTCCGGCCACGCGCGTGAACGTGATGTCGGGACGCTTGAGCTGCGTGGCAAAGGCGGTGTCGAGCTGCGGCGCGTCGACGGTGGTGTAGATGTAGCGGACATTCGCCAGGCGCCAGAACTCGGGGTTCACGGCATTGCGCAGGGTCATGCCCTGCTCATCGCCCAGGGCCTGATAGCCGCCGAGTTCGTTCCCGTGGTAGCCGTCCACGGAGCGGATGTCGTGGATCATGAAGCCGTCGCCGGAAAAATACGTGTCCCCGGGTTCCGGCTGGCTGAGGGGCAATGGGACCACGCGTCCGGGCTGTGGCTGGTGCTGCATGTAGGCAATGGTAGAATCCGCGGCGTAGAGCTGCGAGGCCGGCGGTGAAAAGATCCAGTAAATCCTGTCGATGCTCAGCAGGTCAATGGAGGCGATGGCCACGAGGCTGATGGCGGCGGTGCGAACCGAGACCCGGCTGCGCGCCAGCGCAATGAGGACGCCCGACGTGGCGGCGACGGCCAGGAACGACCGCCATGCGCCCAGTATGACGGCGCCATTATTCGCGCGCACTGCATCGTACCGCGCGGTGCCGGCAAACGATGCGGCAATGGCCTGCGCGATGGTGGTGAGTACGCCGGCGCTGGCGAGCAGCGCGATGGCCAGGGCGCCAATCAGCCAGCCCGCCGCGTAGCGCGCGCTCACGCGGCGGCTGAGCACGCGTTCCAGCCCGACGCTCGCCAGCATGACCACGGCAAAGCTGGTCATGAAAAAGATGATGCTTGGCGCCTTGAAGAACTTGGTGCCGGGCACGATGGCGTAGATCAGGTGATAGAAGGGCGTGTTGCCGCCCAGGGCCCAGAACGCCGAGACGATGGCGACGCCGCCAAAGAACGCGCGGAAGCCGCGCCGCCGCGTGGCGCCAAAGGCCGCCCCGCCCAGCATCAGGACCGCGGCGCCCAGGTACTCACTGTGAAAGTGAATGCCATTCCGGCCCCAGTAGTGATCCAGGATGCCGGTGAACTGCGGCAGGTAGGTATTGAAGAACTCCTCGATGGGCATTGAGTAGCGAATGGCAAAGTCGTACCCCTGCCCTCCCGCGCGTGGCGACCACGGGATGTATTCGATGACGGGCAGGAACTGGACGGCCGCCATCACGGTGCCCAGGAGCACGGCGCCGAACGCGAAGCCCAGCCGGATGAGGGCGGTCCGGCGGTCCAGCCTGCCCCGCCCCTCGTGCTCACTGAACGCGGCGTACAGCGCAAACGCGCCCATGCCCAGCAGCATGTACTGCAGCATCTGCGGGTGCGGACTGAGCCAGCCCAGGCCCACCGTGAGGGCCAGCAGTCCCCACGCCCAGCGACGCCCGTCGCGAATGCCCACCAGCAGCATCCAGAGGGCCAGCGGAAAGAGCGCGCTCACGAAGAGCTTGCCGTCGTGCCCGGGCGACGCAAGCGAGGCAATCTGCCCGCTCAGCAGGTAGGCCGCGCCTCCGAACAGCGACGGGAAGAAGCTGAAGCCCCACGCGCGCATGAACCCGTAGGTGAAGAGCCCCGCCAGGAACAGGTGGATGATGAACCCCCACGTCATGGCGAGGTCGGTGCGCATCATCATCCGGAGCAGGAACGTGGGGTAGAAGATGTCGCCATGCATGGCGGCCACGTATGGCAGTCCGCCAAAGATGTAGGGGTTCCAGAGCGGAAACCCGTGACCCGCGTGCAGCGACTGGGCGGCGAACTGCCGGAACGCGTAGCCGGCGATGTACTGGTCGCTGTGCGGGCTGACCAGGAACTGCCCGCTGAACACGGGATAGGCGAGCACCAGCGTGCAGACGGCGTACGTGAGCACCGCCCACAGCAGGGCGTACCGTGGCTCCGGCAGCGTAGGCAGCGGCAGCGGTTCAGCGCGTCGATTCATGCGAGCGAGTGGAGGAAGTGGTGCGGCCACGCCAGGCATCGACCGCGACGAACAGGAAACCGGGGACGAGCTCCAGCACTGCGGTCCAGAGTCGGGACGCCACGGCCGTAAGCAGGGCCTGCGGGCCCGTCATCAATTGAAAAGCTGGCAGCGCGGCCGCCATCGTCCCTTCGCGCGCCCCCAGGCCCGCGGGCAGGAACAACACGATGTAGCCCAGCACGTACGATGCGCTGTAAACTGCGATGTAGCTCATGGGTGCGCCAGCGGCGTGCCCCAGCAGGCCGATGACGAACACGTAGAACCCCATGCCGTACAGCCCCCACGCCACCACGTTGCCGACGATGGCGTAACCAATCACCCGCGGCGGTACCGCCGCGACGCGCAGGTCCCGTCCGGTGATGCGGCGCGCCAGCGAAACCACGTGTGGCATGCCGACCGGCAGCAACACCAGCCCCAGCAGCGCCACGCCGGTGATCACGACGGCCACTCGGCTGGCGCCGGGGTGCATCGCATCGAGCGCGCGGGCTCCCGCAGCCAGGGCAATGGCGAAGCCCGTGGTGATGTTGACGATGGTGCTCAGGATCGCGGAGCCGGTGGCGGCCACCGGCGAGACCTGCGCGCGTTGGGCCATCACACCCATGGCGCCAATCTGCCAGAGCTTGCCCGGCACGTAACGGTACAGGTTGGAGACGGACCAGATATGGGCGGCGCGCCAGAACGAAAGCCGCTCGTCCCACGCGGCGAGCATCACGCGCCAGGTCTGGATCAGCACGGCATACGTCAGCAGGAATACGCCGCCAGACCCCAGCAGCACCCACCAGCGCACGTGCGCCTGGGTCACCTGCGCCTGATAGGCGCTCCAGTAGTGGCGGAGGCTCCATGCAATGAAGAGCAGGACCACTACGGAGAGCGCGCCACGCGCCGCGCGCATCCAGGGACTACGTGGCACCGACCACACTCCGGTAGCGGGCGGCGTACCATGCGGCCACCGCGGCGGGGGCAAAGCGCTCGAGCATGAGTTCGCGCGCCGCCAGTCCCGTGGCCCGCGCGGCGTCCGGTGCGTCGGCCACGCGGTCAATGGCCGCGGCCAGCGCTCGCGGTGTGCGGTCGCGCACCAGCACGCCGGTGCGGCCCTCCTCCACGACATCGGGCACGCCCCCCGACTCAAACGCCACCACGGGCGTGCCGCACAGCATCGCCTCCACCGTGACGAGCCCCAGTCCTTCGTCGTGCGCGGGGAGCACGAAGGCCAGCGCGTCCTGGTAGAGGGGCACCAGGTCCGGTTGCGTGAGGGTGCCGTGCCAGGTGATGCGGTGCGAAACGCCAAGGCTGTGCGCCAGCGCCTCGAGCTGCCCGCGGTTGGGGCCGTCACCCGCAATGTCCAGCGACAGCTCGTGTCGCATCACCGCCATCGCTTCGATGAGGAGGTCGAGCCCCTTCTGCGGCATCAACCGCCCGGCGTACAGCAGCCGGGTGCGGGGGCGCGCCTGCTGAGCCGGCGTGAACAGGTCCGTGGCTACGGGCATGGGCGCGATGTCGGGCTGCACTCCCGGCACCATGGCCTTCACCTCGCGGGCCAGCCAGGTGGAGACCGTGGTCACGGCGCTCGAATGCCGCACCACCCACGCCAGGGCTGGGCGGGAGGCGCGGATATTCCGCGCCATGCGCACGTCCGTGCCATGCATGGTGGTGATGAGCGGGATGTGCGCGTGGGACGCGGTCCACGCCGCCGAGACGCCGGCGGGGAACCACCAGTGCGCGTGAATTACGTCGGGACGCTGGGCGCGGCAGGCGCGGTCGCCTGCCCGCGCACCCGCGGCGATGAGCCCCAGCAATCCGGCCTTGGCCTTCAGGGAACCGGCCACCTGCTCTGCCATCGTGCCCGTGTACGCCAGCGTCTCCCAACGGCGCGGCCCATAGCGAAACCGATGTACCGGCACGCCATCCAGCACTTCGTGCGCGCGGAGTCCCGGCCCGGAGGGCGCGAGCACGGTGACCTCCACGTCCTCATGGCGGAGTGCGGCGGCCAGTCGCAGGATGAAGTTGCCCGCCACGTCGCCGCGGTATCGCGGGAAGGCGTGCGTGATCCAGAGGGCGCGCACGCGCTAGGCTGTCCCGGGCGGCTCGTCCCTGTGTGCGGCTTCGTCCACGCGGCGCCGCAACTCGCGCAGCTCCGCCCGCTGACCCGCGATCTGCTCGCCCAGGATTCCGGTGGCGAAGAACACGCTGCCCAGGATGAGGCACGTCTGGATGACGGTCCACACCGCCCGGACGCCCTCGCCCTGGAGCCAGAGCCAGAGCAGTGCGACCACCCCCGCCAGCACTCCAATGCCGAACAGGCACGCGCCGAGCATCCCGAAAGCCAGCAAGGGCTTCTTGCCGAATCGCAGCTCAAACCAGACGGAGAGCATGTCGAGCACACCGATGGGAATGCGCGACAGCCCGAACTTGGACTTGCCGGCATGGCGCGGGTAGAGCGGCACCGGGATTTCGGTGACGGTGTATCCCTGCGACGCGGCCAGCACGATCATGTAGCGGTGCCAGTCGGGTCGAATGGGCAGCACGTCCATCACTTCCCGGCGGTACGCCTTGACGGAGTTGAGGTCCTTGACCGGCACATCAAACAACAGCCGGCTCAGGCCGTTGTAGATGCGGGAGACGAAGGCCTTCTCGTACTTGCCCTGCTTGAACCCGGTGACCATGTCGGCGTCGCCGGCGGCGATGGGCGCCACCAGGCGCGGGATGTCCTCGGGCTTGAACTGCAGGTCCGCGGGGTAGAATACGAGCGTGGATCCGCGCGAGGCCAGGTATCCGGTGCGCAGCGCATCGGCAATGCCGCGCTGGCTGCGATGGCGCACTCCGCGCAGGAACGGGTAGCGCGCCTGCAGCTCCTGCACCACGGCCCACGTGCCGTCCCGGCTGCCGTCGTCCACCACCACCACTTCGTAGCGCAGGGGCTGGCCGCGGAAGGCCGCGTCCGCGAGCTCCATGAAGAGCGGGAGGTTCTCGGCTTCGTCCTTGGCGGGCACGAGCACGGAGACATCCACGCCCGCCCCGCCCGGACGGCCCGGTGACAGCGGCGACAGCGACTGGGCGGTCATATACGTTTCCTCATTCTGGCCGACAAGACCCCGAGCTGGTCCCGGTACTTGGCCACGGTAC
Source organism: Gemmatimonadaceae bacterium (assembly GCA_035700805.1). Classification (GTDB taxonomy): domain Bacteria; phylum Gemmatimonadota; class Gemmatimonadetes; order Gemmatimonadales; family Gemmatimonadaceae; genus JAGWRI01. The sequence goes on from DASSOG010000041.1 coordinate 20,465, forward strand.
GCCTTGCGATCTTCACCCCCTGCCGGTTGAACACCTCCACGATCTCCTGGTCCGTGAGCGGGTGGGTGGCATCTTCTTCACGGATCAGCTTCTCGATCTGGGCACGGATGCCGCGGGCCGACACGTCGTCGCCGTCGGCCGTGGTGAGGCCGGCGGAGAAGAAGAACTTCAGCGGCAGCACCCCGCGCGGAGTCTGCACCCACTTCTCATTGGTCACGCGGCTGACGGTGGATTCATGCATACCGATGGCGTCGGCGACTTCCCGCAAGGTGAGGGGCTTGAGTTGTTCCACGCCCTTCTCCAGGAAGGGTCGCTGCCGGTCCACAATGTAGTTCATGACCTTCAGCATCGTCTGGCGCCGCTGTTCAATGGCCTGGATCATCCAGGTGGCGGCGTTGAGCTTGCTGGAGATGAAGTCACGGTTCTCCCCCTGGAACTTGCTCTTGTCGCGGGCAATGTCCTGGTAGGTCCGGCTGAGCCGCAGCCGTGGCAGGTTGCCGTCATTCAACGTGACCCGGTACTTCCCATCGACCTTCTCGACGATCAGGTCGGGGATGATGTAATCCTCCTCGGTGGCGCTGAAGCGAAGGCCGGGCTTGGGGTCCAGCTTCTGGATCTCATCCGCGGCGGCCTGCACCTCCTGCGCCGAGAGGCCGGTGCGGCGGGCGATCTCGGGCCAGCGGTGCGCCGTCAATTCCTCGAATTCGTCGCGCACGAGGCGCCCGGCCAGGGTGTCTTCCCGGCCCTGGTCGCGGAGCTGCAGCAGCAGGCATTCACGGAGGTCGCGCGCGCCCACGCCGGCGGGATCCAGCCGCTGGACGATGGCCAGCACCTCCTCACCCTCCGCCGTGGTGTACAGGGGCAAGCCGGCCAGCTCTTCACCGGCGTGCTCGGCGGCCCCCCGGATCGCTTCGTTCAAGCTCTCCACGACCTCTTCCATTGAGCACGCCAGGTAGCCGTCTTCGTTGATGTTGCCCACGAACTCCGCCGCCAGCGGTTCCTGGCGGGGCGTGAGGTCCAGCAGCGAGAGCTGTTCCATCAGGTGATCCGTCAGGTCCGCGCGCGCCACGATGACGGGTTCGTATTGCTCGCGTACTTCGTGTTCGGCCGGTGCCCCGCCGGTGGCGAAGCCATCCAGCAGGATCTCTTCCCAGTCGATGGGGCTGTCGGAGTCCTGGCCCTGCTCTTCCTTCGCGCTGACTTCGTCCGCGGCAAGGGTCTCGCTGGCGTCCGTGTCGCCGGTTTCCTCGGCCTCATCCGCCTCGTCGTTCTCGTCGTCCTCCGGTTCCACGAGGTCCAGGAACGGGTTGGTGAGCAATTCCTGCTTGAGGTGCTGCTGCAGGTCGAGCAGCGGCATGTACAACAGGTCCATCGCCTGGTACAGGCGCGGATTGATCTTCAGCTCCTGCCGGAGGCCAGTGCTCTGCTGAAGACCCGTCTTCATGATCGGCGCCGCTCAACTGGTGGCGGAGGCGAAGCGTGCCCGGAGCCGCGCCGTGAGCGTCGGTCCCAGGTAGATGTCGGCCACCGTGTCGTCGAATACCAGTTCACGCACGGTGCCGGACACCTTGACCTGCCCGTCGAACATGATGTACGCCCGATCCACGATGTCCAGCGTCTGCTCCACGTTGTGGTCCGATATCAGTACGCCAATGTTCCGGTTGCGGAGCCGCGCCACAATGGTCTGGATGTCGTGCACGGCAATGGGGTCCACCCCGGCAAACGGTTCGTCGAGCATCATGAACTTGGGCTGGGTGACCAGGGCGCGGGTGATTTCCAGCCGGCGCCGCTCCCCGCCCGAGAGGGCATACGCCTTCTGGTTCCGGAGGTGCTTGAGTCCCAATTCGTCCAGCAGGAGCTCGAGCCGGCTCGCGCGCTCCGACGACGGAATGGCCAGCGTCTCGAGGATGGCCCTGATGTTGTCTTCCACGGTCAACTTGCGGAAGATGGACGGCTCCTGCGAGAGGTACCCCATCCCCAGCCTGGCGCGCTTGTACATGGGCATGGCGGTGATGTCGGCGCCGTCGAACAGGATGCGGCCCGCCAGCGGCTGGATGAGCCCGACGATCATGTAAAACGTGGTGGTCTTGCCGGCGCCGTTGGGGCCCAGCAGCCCGACGATCTCGCCCTGGCGCAGCCGGAGCGCCACGTCGTTCACCACACGCCGCCGGCGATAGACCTTGAGCAGGCCTTCCGCCTCGAGCGTGCTCCGCGTGGCTTCCGGGGCGGGCGCCGGCGGAGTTACCCGCGGGTCAGGGATTGCCGGGTGCTCCCCCGTGTGACGCATGACGGCGGCCAGCTCCGTGCGCTCCGGGGCGATGTCCCGCCAGATGTCGTCCGAGAACCGGAGCTCCGCGCCCGGCGCACCGAGCCCTTCGGTGGGAAGCACAATGAGCCCGGCGCCCGCCAGCCGAGGCAGCACGCTTTGCGCCAGATGCGCGCGGACTTCGTCGAGGCTCAGGCGTCCGGCTTCACGGTCGGCGTCGTGTCCCGCAGCGCGCAGCGCGGCCAGGTGATCGTCGCGGTAGGTGACGGCGGCGCGGTCGAACACGACGCCTCCACTCGCATCGGCCTCACTGAGCAGCGCGTGCACGGCGAGCGCGGTCGAGCGATCACCCTGCGCCAACTGTCCCACCACGGCCAGGAAATGCGCGGTCGCACGCGGCGCGGTCATGGACGGATTCCCCGGAACAAGGTCAGCGTGTCAGGCCGGGCCACTGGCGGCTTTGCGGTGCGGCCGGTGGAATCCGAGCGAATGGGGCACCGGTTCGCGGGCAGCGAATCGGTGGGTTCCGCCAGCACCCCGTACGTCTTTCCCTGAACATCCACGCGCTCCACCCCCTTGTCACTGAACGAAACCACGATGCGGTGTCCAAGGGAATAGCTCACGGCCGGCGCGCAAAGCGTGGTGTCCTGGGGGGCCATGTTGTAAAACGCCTTGGCGTCGCGCTCCGCCACGAGCCGCTGGATCCGTGGCGCGTGCGTGGTGTCGCGGGCCGTCGTGTCAAAAAACGCCCGGATCGTGTCGCCGCGCAGCCAGTCCATGGCGTCCGTGCGGAACTTCACGGTGTCGGGCCGACTCTGGCCATAGGCTGATCCCACGGCGCGGATTTCGCGCACGCGCTGGTCGGGCATCACGACATCCAGCGAGTCTGCGAGCAGGCTGTCAGCGGGCGAGCGGGCCGACGCGCGCTGCGGACCGCCCCACGCGTAGGCGCGCTGCAGCAGGTCGTCAGTGACCCGGAAGTCAATCGTGTCGGCGCGCAGCACGAGGTCACTGGTGGTGGCTGTCCCGGTGCCGCGCGCGAGGACGCGCGTCAGTTCCTGATTGGTGGAAAACAGGTCGATCAACGTGGCGGTCAGCGTGAACGGACGGGCGCCGCGTGTGCCCTCGATGCGCGGATCACGTCGCAGGTGCACGATCTCCTGCCGCCCATCCAGGAACATCGAGTCGGCGTGCGCCGTCAGGTCCTGCCGTACGATGTCCACGCGTCCGCCGGCGTACACGAGGCTGTCGCCCTGCATGTGCAGCCGGTCGGCGGTGACCTGCGTGGGCGGAGTGGGCCGTCCCGTCGAATCGAGCTGCACGAGGCTCGTGGTGGGGCGGCCCGTGGCCTGCAGGTCGGCCAGCGGCCGCGTGCCCGGAATGGGCCGCAGGTACGTGGCGATGGGGCCCTTGAGCGTCGAGCCGTTGGGGAGCGTCGCGTCCACGTGTCCGGTGGCCACCACGCGCTCGTCATTCATGAAGTAGGTCAGCACGTCGGAGCGGAGCGTGAACCGTGGTTCGCGGTAATGCACATTTCCGACCAGGTGGATGCGGCGTTCCAGCCCGTACTCCTCGGCGCTGTCGGCCGCCAGGCGCAAGTTGCGGTCCGGGCACACCACCACCACGCCCCCGCCGAAAAACGCGTTGTACACGCCGGGCGCCACCTTGACGTCCAGCTCGCGCGTGGAATCGGTGTTGATGGCATTGCACCGCATGCCCGTATCCTGCGCGAGGGCGACCGCGGACTGCAGCAGGACGGCGGCCGCCGCGAGGCCGAGCGCGCGCATCACCGCTTGGGCAGTGAATCAACGATCGCCGATCCGCGGGCCGCGCGGAGGATATGGATCCGGTTCAGGCCCGGGTCAGCCGTGAACCCGATTCCGCGCTTCACCGTGCCGTCGGCCGTGGTCAGCACGAAGGACGTGTCACTGGACACCTGGTTGCTGAGCTGGTTGAAGCGCAACTGCGGCGACTCGAGCCGCTCGCCCCTGGTGGTGGTGATGACCACATGGCCCCACCCTTGCAGTACCTGCGTCCGCGTGTTGTACAGGCCACTGTCCGCCTTCATGGTGCCGCTCGGCGCGCCCACGGAATCCCGGAACGCTACCGTGACCTTGCGCAAGTCGAACAGCGTCTGGTCGTTGAAGATGTACAGCGTGTCCGCCGACAATGTGCCCCGCGCCACCCCGAAGTTGTTCAGCACGGTGGACACATCGTACAGCACCTGCTCGGCGCTGTCGGCCGCGGTGGGGAATCGGGCCGTGGGCGGTTCATCCGAGCGCGTGCACGCGGCAACCGCCAGGATGGCTCCAGCCAGGACCGCCAGCCGCAAGTGTGTCATCGCACGCGCGCCCGCATGAGGTCGTGCAGGTGCACCACGCCCAGGATGTGGCCGGCGTCGTCCACCACCGGCATGGCCATGATGCCGTCCGTCTCCATGCGAAAGACGACGGCGCTCGCCAGCTCGTCGGCGCGCGCGGTCTTCGGGGTCCGCGTGAGGACGCGATCGGTGGCCAGCGCCAGGATGTCGGTTTCGCGTTCCATCATACGGGTGAGGTCGCCGGCGGTCATCACCCCGGCCAGGCGGTCGTGGGCATCGAGCTGCATGGCGATGCCCCGCTTCTGCGCCAGGAGCACGATGGCGCGGCGCATCGTGTCGCCTGCGCGCAGGATGGGCAGGTCCTCTACGACCATCACGTCGGCCACCCGCGTGAGCAGCCGGCGGCCCAGCGCACCACCTGGATGCAGCCTGGCAAAGTCCTCCGGGCGGAAGTTCTTGACGGCGAGCAGCGCCACGGCCAACGCGTCGCCGAGGGCGACGGCCACCGTGGTGCTGGTGGTGGGCGCGAGGCCGTTGGGACAGGCCTCCTCCTCTACCCAGCCGTCCAGCCAGAGGTCCGAGAAGCGCGCAAGCGACGACTTGCCCTCCGCCGTGATCGCGATGAGGCGCACGCCGAGCCCCTTGAGCGCCTCCAGCAGTACCAGCACTTCGTCCGATTCGCCGCTTTTGGAAATCAGGATGGCCACGTCGTGGCGATCCACGATACCCAGGTCCCCGTGCGCGCCGTCCACGGGATGGAGGAAGGTGGCCGGGGTGCCCGTGGAGGTGAGCGTCGCGGCGATCTTGCGCGCGATAAGGCCGGACTTCCCGATGCCGCTCACGATGACGCGTCCGCTGGACGCGGCGATCATCTCCACGGCCTTCGCGAACGGCGTGCCCAGCCGCTTCCCGGTCTCGGCCAGGGCGCACGATTCGTTGTGCAGCACCCGGCGCCCCAGGGCCAGGATCTCGTCCGGCGTCATCGGCGGGCTCCGTGCGGCACCGCGCCGCCTGACCGCTCACCGACGTAGGCCTGCCAGACTGCGTCCCACTCGCCACGCGCCTTGAGCAGCAGTTCGGCGAACTCCCGCACCGCGCCGCGCCCGCCCGATTGAGCGAGCACGACCGCGCATTCGCGTCGCACCTCCTCGACGGCATCGGCCGGCGCCACGGCCAGCCCCACCCTCCGGAGGACGGCCAGGTCGGGAAAGTCGTCGCCCACGAACGCCACCTCGGCCATGGTGAGGCCGTGCCGGTCGAGCATGGCCTCCAGGGCCGGCAGCTTCTGCGCCTCGCGGTCCTGCGCCACGTCGTCGATGTTCAGCTCCGCGGCGCGGAGCCGCACACTCTCCGACACGCGCCCCGTGATGATCGCCACGCGGATCCCCGCGCGCTGCAGCAAGTGGATGCCCAGCCCATCCTGGATATCATATCGCTTGAGCTCCACGGGCTGCCCATTGGCGGCGCCCAGGTAGATGCCACCATCGGTGAGCACCCCGTCCACGTCCAGCGCCACGAGGGCAATGCGCCGCGCCAGCTCGCCCTCGATCATGCGCGCACCATTGCCCACAGCGCCACGGCCCGCTCGATGAGCGCGTCCAGTGCGTCCAGGGGCATCATGTTCGGCCCATCGCTGGGGGCATGGTCCGGATCGGGGTGAGTCTCGAGGAAGAGGCCGTCCGCGCCCGCTGCCACGGCCGCCAGGGTGAGCGGTGGCACGAACTCGCGCGCGCCGCCGCTGGCCCCGCCCACTCCCCGCCCCGGCTGCTGCACACTGTGGGTGGCGTCGAAGATCACCGGGGCTTCACACGCGGCGCGCATGCGCCGGAAGTCGCGCATGTCCACCACCAGGTCGCCATAGCCGAAGAAGGTGCCGCGTTCCGTGACGGCGACCTCGGGCGCGGGCGAGGTGGCGCCGCGCACCTTGTCCACGGCGCCGCGCATGCCCTCCGGGTGCATCCACTGTCCCTTCTTGATGTTCACCGGCTTGCCCGTGGCTCCCGCGGCCGTCAGCAGGTCGGTCTGGCGACACAGGAACGCGGGGATCTGCAGCACATCGGCCACCTGGGCCGCGGCGGCGCACTGCTGGGGCAGGTGGACATCCGTGAGGATGCGCAGGCCGGTGGCCTGGCGCACGCGATCGAGCGCGGCGAGCCCTTCCTCCAGCCCCGGCCCCCGAAAGGCGTCGGCGTTGGACCGATTAGCCTTGTCGAATGACGCCTTGTAGATGATGCCGCCCGGCACCTTCTCGGCCAGGGCGGCCAGGTGGTCGGCGACGCGGAGGTTGAGCGCGTCGTCCTCCACCACGCAGGGGCCGGCGATCAGGAAGAGCTTCTCCCCGGGAAAGGCCTGTGGCACGTCAGCCCGCCGCCTCCACCAGCCCGCCGGGCCTGGCCACGGCGTCCTTTGCGTGCTTGGACTTGTACGCCGCCGCGATGAACCCCGCAAAGAGCGGGTGCGGGCGCATGGGACGCGACTTCAGTTCCGGGTGGAACTGGCACCCCAGGAACCACGGATGCGACGGCAGCTCGATAATCTCCACCAACTGGCCATCGGGGCTCAGGCCGCTCAGCTTGAGGCCGTGCTGCACGAACAGGTCGCGATAGGAATTGGCCACCTCGTAGCGATGCCGGTGGCGCTCGCTGACCTCCGCCACGCCGTACACCTCCGCGGTCTTGGTACCGCGGGTGAGTCGCGCCGGATACGCGCCCAGGCGCATGGTGCCCCCCAGGTCGGTGACGTGCTGCTGGGATTCCAGGAGGCCAATAACGGGATTGCCGCACTGTGGCGCGAACTCGGACGACTGGCAGTCCGGCAGGCCACAGACATTGCGGGCAAACTCGATGATGGCCACCTGCATGCCCAGGCAGATCCCGAAGAACGGCAACCCCGATTCCCGGGCGTGGGTGATGGCTTCCACCATGCCCTCCACGCCACGCACGCCAAATCCGCCGGGTACCAGCAGTCCGTCGTAGCCGTGCAGCAATTCGGCGGCGCGTTCGCGCGACGTGAAGGCATCGCTGGACAGCCAGTGGATGTCCACGCCCACGTCATTGGCGATGCCGCCATGGATGAGCGCTTCCTGCACGCTCTTGTAGCTGTCCACGAACTCGGTGTACTTGCCTACCACCGCAATGCGTACGCGCTCGCGAGGGGCGAGCACCCGCTCCACCATCGCGCGCCAGGCCGTGAGGTCCGGCTCCGGGCACTCCATGCCCAGCTTCTGCAGCACTACGTCGTCCAGGCCCTGCTCGTGGAACGTGAGCGGAATCTGGTAGATGGTGCGCACGTCCGGGCTCTCGATCACGCAGCCGAATTCGACGTTGCAGAAGAGCGCGATCTTGCGCTTGATCTCGTCCGACACGGGCCGCTCGGTGCGCACCACCAGCACATCGGGCTGGATCCCGATCTCCATCAGGTCGCGCACGGAATGCTGCGTGGGCTTGGTCTTGAGCTCGCCCGCAGCGTTGATATACGGAATGAGCGTCAGGTGGATGAAGAGGGCATTCTCACGCCCCACATCGTGCCGGAACTGGCGGATGGCCTCCAGGAACGGCAGTGACTCGATGTCGCCCACGGTACCGCCGATCTCGACGATCACCACGTCGTTCTCCGGCGCGATGCGCCGCATGGCGGCCTTGATCTCGTCCGTGATGTGCGGAATCACCTGCACCGTGGAGCCGAGGTACTCGCCGCGCCGCTCCTTGGTAATCACGTTCTGGTATATGCGTCCGGTGGTCACGTTGTTCGCCTGCGACAGCGCCCGGTCGATGAATCGCTCGTAATGCCCAAGGTCCAGGTCGGTCTCGGCGCCGTCGTCCGTGACGAACACCTCGCCATGCTGGAACGGGGACATGGTCCCCGGATCGACGTTGATGTACGGATCGAACTTCATCATGGAAACGCGCAGCCCGCGCTCCACCAGCAGGCGGCCAAGCGCGGCAGCCGCGATGCCCTTGCCGAGCGACGAGACTACGCCGCCGGTCACGAAAATGAACTTTGTCGTGTGCTGGCTCGTGGAACTGGGCATCAGTCGGGTTCCTGGTTGAAAGTGGTCCACTCGGCGTTTGCACGCACAAGGTCGTCCTCGGTGTCAATGCCACCCCGCCCCGCGGCCGGCACACCGGCCACGCCCATGGCCATGCCCGCCGCGAGCGGGCGGAGCTGCTCAAGGCGTTCGATGCGTTCCAGCGGATGCGGGGGCAGCGCCACCCACGTGGCCAGGGCCTCGCGCGCATAGGCATACGTGCCCACGTGCACCCGGACCTGGTTGCGCAGCAGTGCCGAGTCGGCCTGGTCCCGCAGGTACGGAATGGCCGCCCGTGAAAAATACAAGGCGCGGCCGTCGTCGGACGTCACCACCTTGACCGCATTCGGGTTCTGGAGCGCCGCCGCGTCGGCCGGCGCGGCCGCCGTCCCCAGCGGGAATCCGCGGGTCGCCACCATCTGCAGCGCGCCACGCAACGCGTCCAGCGCGATGAACGGCTCGTCACCCTGCACGTTGAGCATGACGTCAAAGCCGGTGTAGGCGGGCCGCGCGGCCACTTCAGCCACGCGATCGGTGCCCGAGGGGTGGCTGGGCTTCGTCAATTCCACCCGGGCGCCGTGCGCTCGCGCCGCGGCGGCCACCTCGTCGTTGTCCGTGGCCACGACCACCAGGTCGGCAACGCCGGCTCCACACACGCGCTTCCAGACGCGGACTACCAGGGGAAGACCGGCCAGGAGGCGGAGGGGTTTGCGGGGGAGGCGCGTCGCGCCCAGACGGGCTGGGATGACGGCGAGCGTCCTCATAGGCGGCGCCAGGCCGCGCGACCGGCCGCAAGATTCACGCCAGCCAATCTATCGGCCGCCAGAGGGAAAGGCAAACGCTTTCCCGTCAATTGCTTTGGCAGCCTACCGCACGGGCTGCGTGGCGTGCGCGAGGGTCAGGAAGTTCCGGAGGATCGATTTGCCGTGCTCGGTCTTGATTGACTCGGGGTGAAACTGGACTCCGTACACGGGGTGCGTCCGGTGGCGCAGCGCCTGAATCTCATCGGGGGCGTCCACCGAATGCGCCACGACTTCCAGCTCGTCCGGCAGCCCGCGCCGCTCGACAATCAGCGAGTGGTACCGCATGACCTCCAGCGGACTGGGCACCCCGCGGAAGAGCCCGGCCCCGTCGTGCGTCACGCGGGACGTCTTGCCGTGCATCACGTGCTCCGCCCGCACCACGCGGCCGCCGTAAGCCTCGCCGATGGCCTGATGCCCCAGGCACACGCCCAGGATCGGGATGGTCGGCCCCCACCGGCGCACGGTCTCCACCGTGATGCCCGCCTCGGACGGCGTGCACGGCCCGGGGGAGAGGACGATGGCCGAGGGATGCAGCGCGCCGACATCGTCCAGCGACAGCTCGTCGTTGCGCCGCACCATGGGGTCGGCACCGAGTTCCCCCAGGTACTGGACCAGGTTGTACGTGAACGAGTCGTAGTTGTCTATGACGAGGATCATGTGTCGCGGCGGCGCGGGGACATCAGGCCCTTGGATGATACTGCCGGTGCACGCTGCGCAGGTACTCCCGATCCACATGCGTGTAAATCTGCGTGGTGGAGATGTCGGCGTGTCCCAGCATTTCCTGGACGGCGCGCAGGTCCGCCCCGCCCTCCAGCAGGTGCGTCGCAAAGGAGTGGCGCAGCGTGTGCGGGCTCACCCGCTTCTCGATGCCGGCCCGCTCCACGTACTTGCGCAGCAGCTTCCAGGCGCCCATGCGCGAGAGTGGCGCCCCTCGGACGTTGAGCAGCAGCGCGCCCTTGCCCTGCCCCCGTTCCAGGCGCGGGCGCAGCTCGCGCAGGTAGATCGCCACGGCGGCAATGGCCCCCCGCCCCACCGGGACCAGACGCTCCTTGCTGCCCTTGCCGAACACCCGGACCACGCCCTGATCCATCAGCACGTCCTTGAGCCCGAGGCCGATCCATTCGGAGACGCGCAGCCCGGCGCCGTATGCCAGTTCGAGCATGGCCCGGTCGCGGAAAAAGAGCGGGTCGTCCAGCGTGGGCGCGGCCAGCAGCCGCTCCACCTCTTCCACGGTCAGCACGTCGGGCAGCTCGCGCCAGCGCCTGGGCGTCTCCAGCCGCTGGCTCGGGTCGGCGGACAGGACGCCGTCCCCCAGCAGGAACCGGAAGTAGGTGCGCACGCCGGACACCGTGCGACGAATGGACGCCGGCGCGAGGCCCAGGTCCTTCAGGTGGTAGATGTACTCCCGAAGCACGCGGGACGTCACGTCTCCCGGCGCGTGCACACCCCTGGTAAGCGCGAATTCGGCCAGGCGTGACACATCGCGCACGTACGCCTCGCGCGTGCTCGGCGAGGACCCGCGTTCCAGCAACAGGAAGTCCCCGAAGCGCTCGAGCAGGAATGCCCGCGCCACGGCGGGATCCGTCACCGCGACCGCCGGCGGGAGTACCAGAGCGCGAAGAGCAACAGCGCGAGCACCGCGGCGACGACGGCCACCGTGGTGCCATCCCGCAGGAGCACCTGCCGGACCACCGCCCAGTCCGCGCCCAGCTTATATCCCGCGTAGCAGACCGTACCGTACCAGATGCCCGACGCCGCCCCGATCAGGAGCGCGGCCGTGAGGGGCGGTACCCGGAGCGCCCCGGCAAAGGGCGGGACGAACGCGCGCACGCCGGGGATGAACCTGCCCAGGAAGACGGCGGCCATTCCGTAGCGTCCGTAGTAGTCGCTGAGCCGGGCATGGACGCGCGTGGCCTTGGGCCCCAGCAGCCTCTGCTCCAGCGGCTCGGCGCCAAAGCGACGGCCCAGGGCATACATGGCCATGGCCCCGGCAACGTTCGCCACCCAGACGGCCAGGAACGCGGCCCACAGCGAGCCGTGCCCGCGCGCCGCCAGGAATCCTCCCAGCGCCACGACGGTGTCGGCCGGCACAGGGGGAAAGACATTCTCGGCCAGGGCAACGGCGGCCAGCAGCAGGTAGAGCGCGCCCAGCGGCAGCGCACTCACCCAGCTCAGGAACGCCGCCACATCCATCAGATCACCCCACGGGAACAACGGTCGCCACGGCCATGCATGCCAGCCCCTCGGCGCGACCGATCCAGCCCATGCCTTCGTTGGACTTGCCCTTCACGTTCACGTCGGACACCTGCACCCCCAGCGCGCCCGCCAGGCGCGCCCGCATGGCCGCGCGATGCGGCTGCAGGCGTGGGCGCTCGGCAATCACGGTGATGTCCACTTGCTGCACCCGCCAGCCCGCCTGGTGCAGGCGCTGGACCGCCAGTGTCAGCATCTCCATCGAATTGCGGTTGGCATTGGCAGGATCCGTATCGGGAAACAGCGTCCCGATATCTTCCAGCCCCGCCGCGCCGAGCATGGCATCGATCACCGCGTGGACGACGGCGTCGCCGTCGGAATGGCCGGCCAGCCGGACATCGCCCTCGATGGTCACACCGCCAAGCACCATGGGGCCAGGAGCCGCGAAGCGGTGCGAGTCGTAGCCGATGCCGGCCCGGGTCACCCCTCCCACCGCCGAACCGCGAGCGTCACGTTGTGCCCGCCAAACCCGAAGTTGTTGCTCAGCGCATGCTGGATCTCGCGCTTGACTGGCGTGTTCGGGGTGATGTTGAGCGTGATGGCCGGATCGGGCGTGTGGTAGTTGATGGTGGGCGGAACGATGCCGTCGCGCGTGGCCAGCGTGGAGATGATGAATTCCACGGCGCCCGCGGCGCCCAGCATGTGGCCAGTGGCGGACTTGGTGGAGCTGATGTTGATGCCGGCGACGTCGCTTCCGAACACGCTGGCGATGGCGGAGGTTTCCGCCACATCGCCGGCCGGGGTGGAGGTGCCGTGGGCGTTGATGTACTGCACGTCGCCCGTGCCGATGCCCGCGTCCTGCAGGGCCCGCCGCATGGCCCGTTGCGCGCCTTCGCCGTCCGGGGCCGGAGCGGTGATGTGGTGGGCATCGGCGGTGGCGCCATAGCCCACGGCCTCGCCGTAGATCTTCGCGCCGCGCGCGCGCGCATGTTCCAGCTCTTCGAGCACCACGACGCCGCATCCCTCGCCCATGACGAAGCCATCGCGGGTGAGGTCGAAAGGCCGAGAGGCGGTGGCCGGTGAGTCGTTGCGCTCGGAGAGGGCCTTCATGTTGGCAAAACCTCCGATGGCCATGGCGGTCACCGTGGCCTCCGCGCCGCCCGAGATCATGACGTCGGCATCCCCATACTGGATGGTGCGGAACGCCTCGCCAATGGCGTGCGCGCCGGTGGAACAGGCGCTGACCGTGGCGAAGTTGGGGCCACGCGCGCCCACCCGCATGGAGACCAGGCCGGCGGCGATGTCGGCAATGAACATCGGGATGAAGAACGGGCTGATCTTGCTGGGGCCGCGCTCCCGGTATTCGTCATGCTGCTCCTCGAAGCTCTTGAGGCCGCCGATCCCGCTGCCCAGGATGACCCCGGTCCGCTCGCTGAGGTGCCCTTCCAGGTGTTCGCCAAGGCCGGAGTCCGCCAGGGCCTGGACCGCGCCGGCCATAGCATATTGCGAATAGGGGTCCGCGCGCTTGGCTTCCTTGCGATCCATGTACTGCAACGGATCAAAGCCCTTGACCTCGCAGGCGAACCGCACCGCGAAGGGCGAGGGGTCGAACTTGGTGATTGGGGCCGCCCCGGATACTCCGTCGAGCAGCGCGCGCCACGTGGTGGCGACATCGAGCCCGACGGGCGTCACCATTCCCATCCCGGTGACGACGACGCGGTGCTTGGTCAACTGCCAACCTTCTGATTCAGGTACGTCACCGCGTCCCCGACGGTGCGGAGCTTCTCCGCGTCCTCATCAGGAATGTCGATATTGAACTCCTTCTCGAACTCCATCACGAGTTCGACGATGTCCAGGCTGTCGGCGCCGAGATCCTCGATGAAGCTCGCCTCGTCGGTCAGCTTCTCGCGCTCCACGCCCAGTTCCTTCTCGATGATGTCCCGGACCTTCTGCGCATTGTCAGCCATGGGATGTGGCTCTCCTTGTAGAGTGGGTAATCGCCATAATCTATCAACCAATCCGGTCGGGGTAAGTCACATCGCCATCCCGCCGTCCACTACGAACACCTGCCCCGTGATGTAGGCGGCGTACTCCGATGCGAGGAACGCCACCACCCCGGCCACATCGGCTGGCGACCCCAGCCGCTCCAGCGGGATCTGCTGCGCCAGCACCGTCCGCGCCTCGGGGGTCATGGCCGCCGTCATGTCGGTGTCAATGAACCCCGGGGCCACCACATTCGCCAGCACGTTCCGCGAGGCCAGCTCCTTGGCCACCGACTTGGTGAGCCCGATCAGCCCCGCCTTGCTCGCCGCATAATTGGCCTGCCCCTTGTTGCCCACCAGTCCCACGATGCTGGCCACGTTGATGATCCGTCCCCAGCGCCGCTTCATCATCCCCCGGGCCGCCGCCCGGATGCTGGCGAAGGCCCCACGCAGGTTGGCGTCGAGCACGGCGTCCCAGTCCTCGTCCTTGAGCCGGAAGAGGACGTTGTCGCGCGTGATGCCGGCGTTGTTCACCAGCACGTCCAGCTGGCCGAACTCCTGCTCCACGGCCCCGACCAGCGCCGAGACCGCGGCGGTATCGCCCACGTCGCAGGCAAAGCCCCGCGCCTCGGGGGAGATGGCGGCGGCGGCCTCCTGCGCGCGCGCCTGGTCGCGTCCCGACACGGCTACGCGGGCCCCGGCGGCGGTCAGCGTTTCCGCGATGGCGCGCCCGATACCGCGAGTCCCACCCGTGACCAGCGCCACGCGTCCCGTCAGGTCGAGCTTCATGCGGCCACCAGTTCGTGGAGTTGCTCGATGTCCGACGGCGTGCCGCAATGCATGCCGCGTGCCTCCGGGGCAATCTTGCGGAGCAGCCCGGTCAGGACGCTGCCCGGCCCGAGTTCCACGAAGGTCGCGCCGGGATGGGCGGCCACCATGGCCAGCACTTCATCCGTCCAGCGGACGGGGCTGGTGAGCTGCCGCAGCAGGGATTCCCGTGCGCGTTCGGCCGCCACGCCAGCATCGGCGGTGACATTCGAGTAGATGGAGAAGCGGGCGTCCGCGAAGTGCGCCGCGGCCAGCGCCTCGGACAGGCCCGCTGCGGCCGCCTCCATGAGGGGCGAGTGAAACGCGCCGCTCACGTTCAGCTTGATGGCGCGCCTGGCGCCGTGCTCCCTGGCCAGTTCCATGGCGCGCTCCACGCCGGCGGTCTCCCCGCTGATCACCACCTGCCCGGGCGAGTTGTAGTTGGCGGGAACCACGAGCCCGCGTTCCCGCGAGGCCTGTTCACATATGGATTCGATGGAGACGTCGGGCGTGCCCAGGATGGCCGCCATGGCGCCGGGATGGGCGGTGCCACTCTCGTACATCAGCTCGCCCCGCCGGCGCACCAGGCGCGCGGCCGCACCCAGCTCGAGCGCGCCGCCCGCGTGGTACGCGGTGAACTCTCCCAGCGAATGTCCCGCTGCGGCCACCACGCGGCCCGCCAGCATCGGCTCCACCACGGCCCATGCGGCCGCGCCATGGGCCAGCAGCGCCGGCTGCGCGTTATGCGTGAGGGTCAGCGTGTCGGCGGGTCCGTCAAAGCAGAGGGTGCTCAGGGGGACGCCCAGCGCGTCATCCACGACGGCAAACGCCTCGCGCGCCGCGGGGAAGCTGGCGGCCAGCTCCTTGCCCATGCCGGGCGCCTGCGAACCCTGTCCTGGAAAGAGGAGCACGAAGTCCATGCTCAGAACCGGATGATGGCTGATCCCCACGTGAACCCGGCGCCGAAGCCCACCAGCATCACGGTCATCCCGGGCTTCACGCGCCCCCTCTCAATGGCCTCGTCCAGGGCCAGCGGAATGGACGCGGACGACGTGTTGCCAAAGCGTTCCACGTTCACGTACACCTTGTCCATGCAGATATTGGCGTACTTGGCCGTGGCCTCGATGATCCGGTTGTTGGCCTGGTGGGGGATGAGCAGGTCGATATCAGCCCCGGTGAGCTTGGCGGCATCCAGCGCGCGGTCGCAGGCGTCGGCCATGGACCGCACGGCATGCTTGAACACCTCGCGTCCCGCCATCTTCACGTAAAAGCTGCGATCATCGAGCACCTGCTGGTCGAACGGCAGCGTGGCGCCGCCGCCGGGTCGGTAGAGCAAGTCGGCCAGGGTCCCGTCGCTGCGGATGAACGAACTCACCATCCCGCGCTTGCCGCTCGCCCGACGCACGATTGCCGCGCCAGCGCCGTCGCCGAACAGGACGCACGTGGAACGGTCCTTCCAGTCGATGATGGAGCTCATCCGTTCCGCGCCCACCACCAGCACGGTCTCCGCCGAGCCCGCCGCCAGCATCCCCTCGGCCACGGTAAGGCCATAGATGAACCCGGCGCACGCGGCGCTCACGTCAAAGGCCGCGGCGCGCGTGGCCCCGAGTTCGGCCTGCAGGTCCACGGCAGTGGACGGCAGGAGCCGGTCGGTCGTCGCCGTGGTCAGGACGATGGTATCCAGATCGCCAGCCTGGACCCCGGCCCGTTCCATGGCGTTGCGCGCGGCCTCCGCCGCCATGGCGCAGGTGGTCTGCCCCGGGGCGGCCAGCCGCCGTTCCTTGATCCCCGTGCGCGAGTAGATCCACTCATCGGAGGTCTCGATGCCGATGCTCGCAAAGTCATCGTTGGTCAGCACGCGGTCCGGAACACACCGTCCCGTGCCGACGATATCGAGGATGGGGCGCTTCATGCCGCCGCTCCGCCCGGCGGGACGTCCATGCGTCGGGCGATGTGTTCGTCCAGGCGGTTCTCCACGGCGCGAATGGCCACCTTGATCGCGCTCTTGATGGCCTGCGGAGACGAACGGCCGTGGCAGATGATGCTCACCCCGCGCACGCCGAGGAGCGGCGCCCCACCGTATTCCGAGTATTCCAGATCACGCAAGGCATGGGTGATGCGGTCCTGGTCCATGCCGGCCTTCACGAGCAGGCCGACCATCAGCGGCGCCACGGCCTCGTAAAACTTGAGGATGGCGTTGCCCACGAACCCGTCGCAGACCACCACGTCCAGCAGCCCCGCGTGATTCCGTCCCGCCGGCAGGTCCCGGCCCTCGACGTTGCCCACGAAATGCAGGTCGGTCCTGGCCAGCAGCGCGTGAGCCTCCTTGGAGACGGTGTTTCCCTTCTCCGGCTCCTCCCCGATGTTGAGCAATCCGACCGCCGGCTGCTCCCGCCCCAGCACGTCGTGCGCGTACACCGAGCCCAGCCGGGCGAACTGCACCAGCTCCGCGGCGGAACAGTCCACGTTGGCTCCAGAATCGAGGACCACCACCGGCCGCTCCGCCGTGGGAAAGATGGTCGCGATGGCCGGGCGCTTGACGCCGTCGTGCATGCGCAGCAGCACCATTGAGGCGGCCATCTGCGCTCCCGTATTGCCCGCGGAGACGAACGCATCGGCGCCGCCCTCGGCGTGGAGACGCAGGCCGACCATCATGGAACTTCCGGGCTTGCCGCGAACGACGGCGCTCGGCTTGTCGGCCATGGCAATGACGTCCGGCGCGTCCACCACCTGCAGCCGCTCCCGATGCGTGGCCAGGCCGGCCAGCTCGGTGCGCAGCAGGTCGGTCAGGACCTGGTCGAGTTCAGCCGACCGTCCCACCAGCAGGATGGTGTGGGACGGCCCCAGCTCGGCGGCGGCCAGCAGCGCGCCCGCGACGGTCGCTCGCGGGGCGTGATCGCCCCCCATCGCGTCCAGCGCGATTCGGGCCAAGGTCAGGCTTCCCGGGCTGCGACTCGCTGCTTGCCGGCGTAGTACCCGCA
This sequence comes from Gemmatimonadaceae bacterium, assembly GCA_035700805.1. Taxonomy (GTDB): domain Bacteria; phylum Gemmatimonadota; class Gemmatimonadetes; order Gemmatimonadales; family Gemmatimonadaceae; genus JAGWRI01. The sequence goes on from DASSOG010000041.1 coordinate 37,844, forward strand.
TTCGTCGCACACGCGATGCGGGCGCTTCATCGCCTGGCACCTGGGACACTTCTGGAGGGCGATCGGCGCGGCCTTGTTGTGGGTGTTGCGCGCGCGCTTCTTTCGCTTGGAGGTTCTACGCTTCGGAACGGCCATGGCTCGAGTGGATTCGGTGAAGGTGTGATAAAACTGCTAGCTGGCGGGAGCGGCGTCGAGACGCTGCGGCGTGATTTCCTGCGCCTCCTGCCCGGACTCGCACGAACACGGGCCCGCGTTGAGGTCGGCGCCGCAGTGCGGGCACAGCCCCAGGCATCCGTCCCGGCACAGCACATACGCCGGCACGTTGAGCAGCCAGAGCTCCCGGACTGCAGGGCGCAGGTCCAGGGCCTGATCGCGCGGGCCGAACGTATAGACATCGGGGTCGTCGGCTTCGGGGTCGTCGGTCGAGACAAAGAGCAGGTGCGCCTCGTCCTCCACCGACACCGACGTTTCGGTCAAACAGCGGCGACACGAGGCGACCGCGGTTCCCGCGATGTGCCCGTGCCAGTAGTAGCGTCCCACGCCGGCCGTTGACAGGCGACCGGTGGCCTGCACGCCGTCGGACGGCAGCACATCGCCGGGCTGCCACACATCGTCGTCGGAGGTCAGTGCACCGTCAACGTGGATGGCATGCCGGTCCAGTTCTCGGATGTCAATGGACAGCATAGCCATTAAACATATCGGCGCGGAAGCACTGGTACAAGTCGCCACTACGTGCGGAGTTAGCGGCCCTCCGTGCGGGTCCTACCAGACGGCAGACAGGCCCAGCCGGACCGTCCGCGGCGGCACCCGCCCCAGGGGGCTCCGGAACTGCGTCGCCGAGTTCGGGTCGGTGCTCGCATCCACCGAGGTGTTGATGAGCGTGATCTGCCTGGTCCCGAGCGCGTTGAAGACGTCCACCGCCACGGTCCAGGTCACGCCCGGCGCGCGGACGTCGTGCTCCACGTGGACATCCAGGGTGCCGTGGCTGGCGTAGTGGTACGAGCCCAGCGGCACCAGGTTGATGCGCTGGCCGGCGAGCGCCAGGAAGAGGAGTGAGGTCAGCGTGTCAGGTTGCGGAGCCAGACGGCCGCCGCCGGCGCGATCAGCGTACCCGAAGTAGTCGTACGTGTACGGCTGAATGGTGAACGTCGGGGTCAGCCGGTCGCCGGAGATGATGTTGACCACGGCCCCGCTCCGGAATCCCCGCCCGATCAGGCCCCAGAGCCGGAGCTTGTAGACTACGTGGCTGGCGTTGTCCAGGTCGCCGTAGAAATTGATGGCCTCGTTCGGGCGCACCCAGGGGCCCGGGCCGCGGCCCACCAGGCGATCCCATCCGGTGAGGGACGCGGGGTCGTACCCGCTCACGGTCGAGAAATTGCCGCGGAGTTGTGACCAGGCGATGGAGCCGGACCACTGCCAGGTGTCGTGGTCAACGGTGACATCCAGCAGGAGCTGGTGGAAGTGCCGCTCGGCGCCGGTGGGATTTGTGATCTCATATTCCGGGTCGAACGTGAGGTCGCCACCGCTGCTCAACGACGCCGGCACGCGGAATCCGGCGGCAATGGCCGCCGCCACGGCGTTCTTGGGGATATAGACCTTGGGGAGGATCAGCACCTGCGACCCGTCGCGAAAGTCCGCCACCCAGCGGCCCCACCGGTCCAGCATCCCGACGCTGTCCGCCACTACGTAGTTCGTGGCGGCGTTGCGGTCCACGAGCGCCACGATGTTCCGGTTGTCACGCTGGATGTACGCCGCCGACCAGTGGATGGTCGGAGTCGGGTCCATGCGAAGGCCCACGACAAACTGGTCCACGTACGGCTGGTGGTAGTCGTGGACCACCCCGGACTGGTCGAGCTGGTCCAGTTCGATCTGGCGAAACTGGCCGAGGGCGGCCAGGGAGTCGCGCTGTGTCACCGTGAAGGTCGTGGTGGGATCAGCGAACGCGGGACCGAGGTATTCCCAGATCTCGTAATTTGAATAGGCGTTGGCACCCGCCACGCGGTCGTACATGGAACTGAAGAGGTCCTGGTGGTACCGACCCCAGTGGACCGTCAGCGCCACCGGATGCGTGCGTGTGCCGAGGTCCGCGGTGAGGCCGATGCGCGGATCGAGCCCCGACGCCGTGATGGCGTGAATTTCAGGGCCGCCGCCTGCTGGCCGTATGAAGCCGCTCCACCAGCCGTACCGCAGCCCCGGGTGGATGCCGATCCGGCCGATGGTATAATCGTCCTGGAGGAAGGCCGCGCCATTCCGCACCCGCGCATGGACGTGGGTCTCTCCGCCCCAGCCCGAGGGGATGTACCTGGGCCACGTCATGGCATTCGCGGGGTCGAACGCCGCGGGGGTTCCGGCCGGCGTCTGGTCCCGGGGACGCCAGGTCATGCCGGCGGTCCGCGTCCGGTCATCATTCCACCGGCCGAACACCTGCTCCGTGCCCACGCGCAGATGGTGGTCGCCCAGCCAGTGGACAAAGTGGTCGGCGGTCAGCGTGTAGCCGACGCTGGTGGGTTGCTGCCGCTGCACGAAGGCCGCGTTCTGGTAGCTCCTGGATGTCCCGAGCTGGTAGGTCGCCACGCCGGGAATCGCGGTCGGCAGGTAGGGGTCGTCGTTGGTCAGCCCATGCAAGCTGACGGCCTTGGCTTCGAGGATGGTTTGCCGCCCCAGGGTGTGCTGCCACGACCCATCCAGCACCAGCGTGCGGGCGCGCACCCGGCTGGTGGCGTCGGCGGTCTCACGGCCCGTGAGCCCCGCATGGTCGGTGGCGCTGTCGGCGAGCGCGATGCCAAGATTCGCGAGGTCGCTGGTGCTCGGTGTCCAGGTGAGCTTGCCGAACGCGCTGCGCGTATCGGCAATCTCCTGCACGGGCGAGAACGGCGCGTTGCCCAGATGATCCAGCGCGCGCTGCTGCGTGCGCAGCCACTGGCTCCCGAAGAAGTAGAAAAGCCGGTCCCGAACGATGGGGCCGCTGAGATCCAGGTTCACCTGCTTGCGACCCGCCAGCTCCGGCACGATGTCGGTGCCTTCCAGGTTGGTGGCGTTGAGCGCCTCGTTCTCGTACGCCACGCTCATGTGGTTGCGACGCGTGTTGGTGCCGCTCTTGGTCACGACGTCCACCAACCCGCCCTGGAAGCCGCCCTGGTCGGCGCCGGCGCCCAGGCCGCGCACGTCGAGCTCCTGGATCCAGTCCACATTGGGCTGGAAGATTGCCCCGCCCAGCCCCGGGTGGTTGATGCCCACCCCGTCCAGCCGGTAGGCGTTGGCCTGGACGCCCGCGCCCCCCCACATCTGGTCCGGGCGCGCGCCGGGCGTGAGCGCCACCAGGCGGTTCAGGTCGAGCCCCACGGGGAGGTCGGCGATCTGCTGGGCATCCACCCGCACGGGCGAGACCTCCGTTTCGCGCCCGGGTTCCGCGCCCTGCTGCGCCACCACGACTGGCGCGAGGTCCAGCGGGGTGGCCTGGAGGGTGACGGTGATGGCCGTGACGTTGGACGCGGCCACGGTCACGCCCGTGGTGATGACGGGCCGGTACCCAAGCCGACGCACGCTGACGTGGTACGAGCCCGGGGGCAGCGCGCCGAGGCGAAACCGGCCTTCGCTGTCCGTGGTGCCGCGGCGTTCGTACGAGCCGTCGGCGAACGTCGCAATGACGCTGGCGCCGACGACCGGCGCCGCGTCCTGTCCGCGCACCGTCCCCGCGATGATGCCCGAGGGCGATGCCTGCGCGGCGGCGGGAGCCGCGCACAGGAGGAGCATCCAGGCCGCCAGCACCGCGCCCGCCGCCACGGCGGGAAGCGCGCGACGCGCGAGCGCGGCGGCTGCCTGGAGGGACATCAGAGTCCTGCTATGGCGTCGCTCTCGGAAAAGAAAAAGCGGGCCTCGCGCACGGCGTTCTCGTCGCTGTCCGAGGCATGGATGGCGTTACGCTCCTTCGATTCCGCGTAGAGTTTGCGCACCGTGCCCGGTGCGGCCTCGGCTGGATCCGTGGCCCCGATGGCCTTGCGGAGCGTCGCCACCGCGTCGTCCTTCTCGAGGATCATCGGCATGCACGGGCCCGAGGTCATGAACGTCACGAGCGACTTGTAGAACGGGCGTTCGCGATGGACGGCGTAAAATTCGCCGGCCTGTTCCGGCGTCAGGTGCATGATGCGCGTGGCCCGCACCGTGAATCCTTGCGATTCCAGGTGCGCGATGATCTGGCCGGCCTTGCCCGCGCCAAGGGCGTCGGGCTTGATGATGGTCAGGGTCTGGTTGTGCGGCATGGGAGGGTGAGGGGTCCAGGGAAAGGGGCGCGGCTACTTGAGCCGCGCCTTGATGAGGTCCACGAAGTCGGCCGGCCGCCTGGCCACCTGCACGCCCGCGGCCTCGAATGCCGCGATCTTTTCGGCGGCGGTGCCGGAGGAGCCCGAGATGATGGCGCCCGCGTGGCCCATGCGCCGGCCCGGCGGAGCCGTCTGCCCGGCGATGAAGCCCACCACGGGCTTCGTCATCTTGTGCTGGATGAATTCGGCCGCCTGTTGTTCATCGGTGCCGCCGATTTCTCCCATCATGGCCACCGCCTTGGTGTGCGGGTCCTTCTCGAACGCCGCCAGGCAGTCGATGAAGTTGGTGCCGTTGATGGGATCGCCGCCAATGCCCACGCACGTGGACTGGCCCAGGCCGGCGCGGGTGAGCAGGTACACTACCTCGTACGTGAGCGTGCCCGAGCGGCTGACCACCCCGACGGGACCGGGGGCACAGATGCGGCCCGGGATGATGCCCACCTTGGACTCGCCGGGCGTGATGAGGCCCGGGCAGTTGGGGCCCAGCAGTCGCGCGCCCTTTTCCTTCACGAACGGATAGACGCGCGTCATGTCCAGCACCGGCACGCCCTCCGTGATCGCGACAATGAGCTTGATGCCGGCGTCGGCAGCTTCCATGATGGCGTCGGCCGCGAACTTCGGGGGGACGTACACCACGCTGGTGCTGGCACCCGTGGCTTCCACCGCGTCGCGCATGCTGTTGAAGATCGGCACGGACTTCTCAAACGTCTGCCCGCCCTTGCCCGGCGTGACGCCGCCCACGACCCTCGTGCCGTACTCCATCATCTGCTTGGCATGGAATGACCCATCGCGCCCGGTGATGCCCTGCACGATGACGGTGGTGGACTTGTCGATGAAGATGCTCACGCGGCCTTCCCTCCCTTGGCCAGGGCCACCGCGTGCCGCACGGCCTCGTCCATGTCTGACGACGCCGAGAATCCGTTCTCCTTCAGGATCTTCACCGCAATCTCCTCGTTGGTTCCCGTCAGCCGAATCACGATCGGCACCTTGAGCGGGTTGGTTTTCGTGGCCGTCACGATGCCATTGGCCACGTCATCCGTGCGCGTGATGCCACCAAAGATGTTGAACAGGATGGCCTTCACGTTCGGGTCGGCGGTGATGATCTTGAGCGCGTTCACCACCTTGTCCGGATTGGACGAACCGCCGATGTCCAGGAAGTTGGCCGGTTCGCCGCCGTAGTACTTCACCAGGTCCATGGTGGCCATGGCCAGCCCTGCGCCATTCACCACGCAGCCCACGTTGCCTTCCAGCTTGATGAACGTGAGCTTCGCCTCGCGCGCGTGCACCTCGCTGGGCGCTTCATCGCTGCTGTCGCGCAGGGCGGCAATCTCCGGGCGTCGGTCCAGCTCGTTGTCGTCAATCACCATCTTGGCATCGAGCGCCACGACGTCGCCCTTGGGCGTGACGACCAGCGGGTTGATCTCGGCCAGCGACGCCCCGGCCGCCATGAACGCGGCGTAGAGCTTGTGCATGATGGCGGCCGCGGCGCGCGCCTGCTTGATGTCGGCGTACAGGAAGAAGCCCAGCTCCATGGCCTGGTAGGGCTGCAACCCGTAGCGGGTGTCAATGCGCAGGCGCTTGATCTTCTCGGGCGTGGTGGCGGCTACTTCCTCGATGTCGATGCCGCCCGCGGCGCTGGCCATGAAGACCGGCGCCCTGGATGCGCGGTCGAGGATCACCCCGACGTACGCCTCGCTGGCGATGTCCTCCGCGGGCGTCACCAGCACTCGCTGCACGGTGAGCCCCTTGATCTTCATGCCGAGGATGGCGCCGGCGACGGTCCTGGCCTCGGCGGCGTTCCTGGCCAGCTTTACGCCGCCTGCCTTGCCGCGTCCGCCTGCGTGCACTTGCGCCTTGATGACCACGGTCGATCCGAACTTCTTCGCAATCGCCGCCGCCTCGTCGGGCGTGGTCGCCACCTCACCCGGTGGAATGGGTACGCCCTGGGCCCGGAGAAGCTCCTTGGCCTGATACTCGTGAATGTTCACGCCTGCTCCGCTGAAATGGTCGTCCCGGCTTCGCCGCGCACCGCTTCACGGCCGCGACTCAGCGCTGTGATGATCGCGCGGCCGCCCGTGCGGCGCACGAAGTCCACTGCGGCGCGGATCTTCGGCGCCATGCTGCCCTCGCCGAATGCTCCCGCGCCGTCCATCCGCACTGCTTCCTCCACCGACAGGTTCCGCAGCGGCCGCTGCCGGGGCGTGCCCCAGTCCGCGTACACCGCGTCCACATCCGTGAGAATCAGCAGCAGCTCGGCGCCAAGGTCGCGCGCCAGCACGGCGGCCGCCAGATCCTTGTCGATCACGGCGTCCACACCCTCCCAACCTAGCGAGGGATCCTCATAAATGGGCGCCCCGCCGCCGCCGCACGCGATGACCACGACCCCGGCGTCCAGCAGCCGGCGGATCACCGGCGCCTCGTGGATAGCCAGTGGCACCGGGCTGCCTACCACGCGTCGCAGGTTGCCGCGGCCATCAGCGCGCACGGCGAACCCCTCGGCCTCCGCCAGGCGCGCGCGTTCCGGGGTCAGCGGCCGTCCAATGAACTTGGTGGGGTTCGAGAGCGCCGGATCGGCCTGGTCCACGCGCACCTGCGTGATGATGGTGGCCACGTCGCGCTCCAGCCCCGCGCGCTGGAGCGCGTTGTCCAGCGACTGCTGGATCATGTACCCGATCCATCCCGCGGTCTCCGCCACCAGGACGCCGAGTGGCAGCGGGCTCGCGTCGGCGCGCGCGAGTTCGTTGCGCAGCAGTTCATCACCCACCTGCGGCCCGTTGCCGTGGACTACGCACACCCGCCAGCCGGCCGCGATCAGGTCAACGATGGGCACCAGGCTCTCGCGCGTGTGCCGGAACTGGTCCTGCACCGTCGCGGGCTCCCCGGCGGGAGACAGGGCGTTGCCGCCCAGGGCGACGATGGCGGTGTGTGAAGGTGCGGTCATTCTGGTGGCCTCGCCAGCAGTTCGCCGAGGGCGTCAAAGGCCTTGCCGAACGCCGCCCAGTCACCGCGGCGCAGGGCATCGCGCATGGCGGCGTACAGGCGGCGCATCGCGTCGCGCGGTTCGGGGCCCAGCCCCGACAAGTCCGGGTGCGCCGGCGCGGGTCGTCCCACCGCCTGTCGCAGGCTCGGCGCGCGGTGGGCCTTGCCATCCACAAAGTACGCTACCTGATGGAGCCGTGGTGCCGCTCCGGGAATCCACTGGTATATCGACTGGACGTACACCGCCGTGTGCCGCACGGCCACCGCGCGTACCACGCCATGCACCAGCGATGGCGTGGACTCATCGGCGCTGGAGGTTGCAGGCGGCCGTCCGGTGTCGGGATCCGCCAGCCGATCGAGGATCAGGTTCCACCGCGGTGGCATCGAGTCATCAATCGCATGCCAGACCGTCCGGTGCCCCGCCCCGCCCGCGGCCACCATCAACCCGCGCACACGCCCCACTGCGTCGAGGAGCGGAATCTCGAAAGCGGTTGGACCGCCGCCGGGCAATGCCACCACGGGGTACGAGCCCGCGAGCGTACTGTCGGCCCCGTCCACCAGCGGCGGCTGGCTGGGCACGCCACCTCCCGTGCGCGCACCGTACCGGCCGAAGGCCAGCGCCTGCGCGCGCGCCTGGTCCAGTGCCGGTGGGAGCTGGCTGAGCACCGTCGCGGGTACCTCCCGGCCGGTGGCGAAGATCGAGGGAAAGCGCGCCAGCCACGTGGCCGCGATGGGCCCCGGGGCGCCGTCCATCACGAACTGCACGGCACCGGTGGACGAGAGCACCAGCGCGGTGCCCGCGTGGTGAAAGTACGTGCGCGTCGCGCCCGCCAGCACGATCGGGTCGGCCAGGGGGTAGGTATTCGCAGACGCGTAAAGTTCAATCACCCAGTACAGGGAATCGCCGGTCACCAGCGGACTCACCTGCGAGCCCTGCGTGAAGAACGGCACCAGCGCGCGCACCCGGCGCCGCGCGTTCCGGATGGTCACCAGCACCGGTCGCGGCCCCGGCAGCTCCGGTGTCCACAGCCGCAGGTTCCGGATGCTGAGGCCCGCTGCCACCCGCTCCAGAGGGGAACTGAGCGGGATCCCGCGAACGCGCCCGGCGGAATCGGGCACCACGATGTAACCAGGGTCCGTATCCAGGATCACCGATGGCGCCAGGAGCGCGGCGCCGTCGTCGGTGCCCGGGGTTACGAGGCGGACCGGCGCGCCGCGCGGGTCGGCGGCTGACGCGACCGTCCGGATGGCGATTCCCATGGGGGCGGCCTCCCCGGGATCCGGGGGGGGCTGCGGGGACGTCACCACGCCGACGATACCATCCGGCCCGCTGCCCCATGCAACCCGGGCCGCCTGGTCAAGGCGTGACTCGGCTTCCACCGCGCGCGCGAGTGCTTCGCCGTCCCACACGGGAATGCCGGCCGCGGCGTCCGCCAGCGACCTGAACGCCACGGTGGTGTCGTGCATGGCAATCTGGTCCACGGCGTACGCCCGGCGCGTGTATCCGGCCCGGGTGACCCGGTACGGCTGCTCGGAATCGCCGCGTTCGGGCGCGTCCAAAAAGCGCCCGCCAAGCCACGGGGCCGCGCCGCGCGCCGTGACCGCGGTCAGCACCACGCCGACGAGGGCCGTGACCACCAGCCGCCGTTGCCCCGTCCACCCTGCCCACACCACCACGAGCCCGGCGGCGAGGGTGATCATGGCCAGGACCAGTTCGCCCGGAATCCGGATGCGGTGATCCACCGCGCCGAACGTCGCGCTCCCCGACGTGCCGTGCAGCAGCAGGCTGTACATCCCGAGGCGGAAGTGCCACGCGAGGAGCAGCAGGAGCACCCCGACCAGGACCGTCAGGTGCCGTCGGATGTACTCGGAGACGTGCAGGCGGCGCCGTTCGAGCCGGAGGCCCGGCGTGAGCAGGTACAGGAACACCACCACCGCCGCCACCGACAGCACGCTGGTGGTGGCCCACCCCAGGAGCACGCGCTCGAACGGGAGGCGATAGGTGAAGAATCCGAGGTCAACATCCAGGAAGGGGTCGGTCTCGCCGAACGGATGCCCCGTCCTGGCGAGGATGAATCCCCACCAGTCGTGAAGCGACATGGCCAGCGCCGCGCCGACCAGGATGGCCAGCAGCAGCGCCATGCCGGTGAGCGCGCGGCTCGGGACCTCCTCGCCGAAGTCCAGGTTCGCCAGGCGACGCGGCAGCACCAGCGACACCACGGACCGCCGCACGGCATAGAAATTGGCAAAGGCAAACAGGCCGATGGCGAGGCCGCCCAGGAGCCGCAGGACGGACAGCGACATCAACCGCGCGTTCCAGATGGAGACGGCGCCCATGGCGCGGTACCACCGGTAGTCCTCGTAGGCGCGAGCGGCCCCGTGCGCCACGACGAGCGCCACCGCACCGGCGATGAGTACGAGGGCCAGCCCGCGGCGCGATGTCATGCTACACCGCCACACCCTGCGCGCGCAGCCAACCCTCCATCTCACCCTGGATCTCGGCCAGCCGAGCCGTGGTGCGCGCCTCAAAGCGCGTGACGATCACGGGCTGCGTGTTGGACGCCCGGATGAGTCCCCAGCCATCGCCAAAGAGGACGCGGACGCCGTCCACGTCGATCACGTCGTGGCTGGCCCGGAAGTGCGCCACGGCGCGGGCCACCACTTCGAACTTGAGCTCGTCGGGACAGTCCACGCGCAACTCCGGCGTGGCCACGTATTCGGGCACGTCGGCCAGCAGGGCGCGCACCGAAGCGCCCGCATGCGTCACGATGCGCAGCAGCCGCGCCGCGGCGTACAGCGCATCGTCGTGGCCGTAGAACCCTTCGGTGAAGAACATGTGGCCCGACATCTCGCCGGCAATGGGCGCGTGCAGTTCCTTCATCTTCTCCTTGATCAGCGAGTGCCCCGTCTTCCACATCACCGGCACGCCGCCCGCCTTGGCAATGGCGTCAGGCAGCGCCTGCGAGCACTTCACGTCAAAGATGATGGATTGCCCGGTTCCCGTGCGGGCCAGGACGTCGCGCGCGTAGACGATCAGCAGCCGGTCACCCCAGATGATCGTGCCGCGGTCGTCCACCACGCCAATGCGATCGGCGTCGCCGTCAAACGCAATGCCCAACTGCGCGCCGTCGGCGCGGACCGCGGCCACCAGCGCTTCGAGGTAGGCGGGCACCGTGGGATCCGGATGGTGATTGGGGAAGGTGCCGTCGCTCTCGCAGAACAGGCCGCGCGCGGTCACGCCGAGTCGCTTGAAGAGCTGCGGGGCCACCAGGGCCCCCGCGCCGTTGCCGCAGTCGAACACGACACGAATGGACGGGTCCAGCGGCCCGATGCGCGCCGTGATGTCATCCAGGTACGGCGCGATGACCGACTCCTCGCGCACGGTACCGCGTCCGGGCCTTGTCCGACCCTCCTGCGCCAGGCGGTACAGGGCCTGGATCTCGCGCCCGTACACAGAGTCGGTGCCGCGGCAGATCTTGAAGCCATTGAACTCCGGCGGGTTGTGCGAGCCGGTGATCTGGATGCCGCCGGCGACGGCCAGGTGGTTCAGCGCCCAGTACATGAGGGGCGTGGGCACGGTGCCGATGTCCACGACGTCCGTGCCATTTGCGGTGAGCCCCTGCACCAGGGCATCGCGCAGCCTGGTGCCACTGGGGCGGTTGTCCCGCCCCACCACCAGCGGCCCGGTGATTCCAAGGTCGCCCAGATGCACCGCATAGGCGGCGCCCACGGCGCGGGCGGCCTCGACCGTGAGGTCGCGGTCTACGACGCCACGGATGTCATACTCGCGAAAGATGCCGGCTGCTACGGTCATATCAGTCCTCGAAATACGAACGGGGCCGACTCCGGCCCCGTCCAACGCAATCCGTGGCGGGGTTCGCCTATTGGTCGACGGCGCCCACCGTGGCTGGTGCGGCCTGGACGGTGGCCACCGGCTTCATCGCGCCCGCTCGCGCCAGCCGCACCACCTGCTCCGGCACGATCCCAAGGAGCAGCACGGCCACCACGCTGATCACCACCACCGCGCGCGTCAGCATGGGCGCTGGCGCCGGGACGGCGGCTCCCTCCGGCCGCGGCTTCATGAACATTACCATCACCACGTACAGATAGTAGCCCGCGGAGACCACCGTGGTGAGCACCAGGACGACGGCAAGCGTGGTCTGCGGCACTGGCGCCTGGAGCGCCGCCTGCAGGATGTACCACTTGGCAAAGAACCCCGCCCCGCCAAACATCGGCAATCCCAGGAACGAGAACATCAGGAAACCCATGCCGAGGGCCAGCCACGGTCGCACCGCCCAGAGCCCCGTGAAGTCTTCCATCATGACCGGACGGTCGGTGCCCCGTGCCAGCACGATGATGATGCCGAAGGCGCCGAAGGTGGTCAGCGTATACACCAGCAGGTAGAAGAGCACGGTGGAGCCCGACTGGCTGCTCGCGGCGGCCAGCGCGATTAACAGGTAGCCGGCGTGCGCGATGCTGGAGTAGGCCAGCATGCGCACCACGTTCTTCTGCGCCAGCCCCACGACATTCCCCACGATCATCGTGGCGATGGCAATGCCGGCAATGATCGGCTGCCACACCCGGAACTCGCCGGGGAACGCCTCCATCCAGACGCGCAGCAGCGCGGCGAATGCCGCGGCCTTGACCGTGGCGGCCATGTAGGCCGTGATGGACGGCGGCGATCCGTCGTACACGTCCGGCGTCCACATGTGGAACGGCACGGACGCCGTCTTGAATCCGAAGCCGATGAACAGGATGGCGATGCCGATCAGCAGCAGCGGGCTGTGCCCCAGGTTCAGCTCTGACACGCGGACGGCGATGTCCGCCAGGTTCGTGGTGCCGGTGGCGCCGTACACCAGGGCCATGCCATAGAGCAGGAACCCGGTGGCAAAGGCGCCCAGGAGGAAGTACTTGAGCGATGCCTCCGCCCCGCGCGCGCTTCGCCGATTGATTCCCGCCAGGCAGTATACGGCGATGGACATGATCTCGATGCCCAGGAACACGATCATCAGGTCCTGCGCCGCCGCCAGCAGCATCATGCCCGACGACGAGAACAGGATGAGGACGTGCGATTCCGCCGTCGCCAGTTGCTGCCGCGCATTGTCATCGATGGTGAGCGCCAGGGCAAACAGCGTCCCCAGCAGGATCACCACGTCGGCCAGCCACCGGAAGTTGTCCACGGCAATGGGCCCGCCCGTGGCCGAGCGCACCTGGTACAGGCTCCAGACCACATAGACGCCCACCGCAAAGGTGAGCGCCATGGCCGTCAGGCCCACCGCCCGCTGGCGTTGCATGCTGGAGCGCCCCCACCCTGCCCAGAGCAGCAGCAGCGCGGCGCCGCCCATGAGCAGCAGCTCCGGGCCCAGCGCGGCCATGAGCTGCGAGGGAACTGACAAGTCGAAGGGGCGCATCAGTCGTTACCCTCGGCCACGGTGTTCAGCACTCGCGTCTGCACGGACTGCACAAAATGCTCCGCCGACACCTGCATGCGCGAAAGCACCGGCTTGGGGTACAGCCCCAGCCAGAGGATGCCCGCCATGAGCGGCACGAGCAACGCGATCTCGCGGAAGTTCAGGTCGGGAATGTGGAAGTTGATCTTCTTGTCCAGCGCGTTGAACAGGATGCGCTGGATGGCCCACAACAGGTACGACGCAGAGATGATCACCACGAGCGTCGCGATGAATGCAAACAGTGGATAGGTGCGGAACGTCCCGATGAGCACCAGGAACTCCCCGACAAACCCGTTGGTACCCGGGACGCCGATGCTGCTGAACGTCACGAACGTCAGGGCCGCCGCGAACATCGGCATCACGCGCGCAATGCCACCGAACTCCTCGATCACGTGCGTATGGCGACGCTCATACAGCATGCCGATGAGGAAGAACAGTGCGCCCGTGGATATGGCGTGGTTGATCATCACGATCAGGGCGCCCTGCACGCTCTGCACGGTCAGCGCAAAGATCCCCAGCATTACGAACCCCAGATGGCTTACCGATGAGTAGGCCACCAGCTTCTTGAAGTCCGGCTGCACCAGCGACACGAGCGCCCCGTACATGATGCTGATCACGGCCAGGGTGAGCATGATGGTGCGCACGGTGTCGTTCATCGCCGCGTCGGGGAACAGCGGCACCGCCACGCGCAGGAACCCGAAGGCGCCGAGCTTCAGCATGAGGCTGGCCAGCACCACGGAGCCGGGTGTCGGGGCCTCGACGTGCGCGTCTGGCAGCCAGGTGTGGAACGGGAACATCGGCACCTTCACGGCGAAAGCCATGAAGAAGGCGCCGAACAGCAGGAGCGACGTGGTGGGCGTGAAATGGACCGTGCGCAGCACCGTGTCGTAATCGAAGTTCGGGATGTCCGTGATGGGCGACTTGGCGTGCAGCCCCAGGTAGACGACGGCCACCAGCATCAGCAGCGACCCGACCAGCGTGAAGATGATGAACTTCATGCTGGCGTACACCCGCCGTTCGCTGCCCCAGATGCCGATGATGAAGTACATCGGCACCAGCATGACTTCCCACATCACGTAGAACAGGAAGAGGTCCAGCGCCATGAACACGCCCAGCATCCCCATGCCCAGGATGAGGAGCAGCGCGTAGTACGTGTGCGACTTCTTCCGGATGCTGGTCCAGCTTCCCAGGCCTGCAAGCGCCATGGTGGATGTGGTAAGCAGCACCATGATGAGCGAGATGCCGTCCAGCCCCAGGTGGAAGCGGATGCCCCACGATGGGATCCACGACACGTCGAACACCGCCTGCCAGCCTACCAGGGTGGGATCAAACGACCACCAGAGCCCAACCGAGACGATGAACTCGATGAGCAGCGTGGTGAACGCGATGATGCGCGGCGAAGACGCCTTGCCGCTCACCACGTCGTCGCCCTCGGGCTGCCCGCGGAACCGGAGTCCGTCTGCCCAGATCACGAGCGCGCCGAGCGTCGGGATCACCAGCAGTGCCGGCAGCACCCAGTGCATGTAGCCGATGGACATCAGGAACTGGTTCATGGCAGCACCGAGTGACGGAAGGCGCCTACGACGATCAGGAAACCGATCACGAAGATCCAGGCGTACGTCCCCAGGCGGCCTGTCTGCACCTGCGATCCCATCCACCCGAATACGCGCGCGGTCCACGCGCTGCCATTGACCAGGAGACCGTCAATCAGCCCCTTGTCCACGCCGCGCCACAGCAGGTTGCGCGAGATCCCGAGGGTCGGTCGCACCACGACCTTGTCGTAGGCCTCGTCCACGTAATACTTGTGGGCCAGCACGCCTTCCAGGCCGACATCCGGCGGAGACTCGGCCTTGGGCACCAGCGCCGCCGGCTTCAGCACCACCACCGCGGTCACGATACCCACGATGGCCAGGGCAATGGCTGACAGGATCAGCACCGCCTCGGTGGTGGTCGAGGTAGCGTGTGCCGCGGTGCCCACGACGGTCGCCGTATTGGACGCGACTACCGGATCCAGCCAGTGCTCCAGCCGGGCAACGGGGCCCAGCGGGATCAGGTGGTTGATGATTTCCGGAATGTTGAACCAGCCGCCCACCAGGCTCATCAACCCGAGCACGACGATGGGGCCGGTCATGGTCCACGGCGCCTCGTGCAGGTGCTCGCGCTCCTTCTCACCGGTCCGGTTGGGCCCGTGGAAGGTGTAGAGCATGAGGCGGGTCATGTAGATGGCGGTGATCACCGCGCCCGCGAGGCCCAGCGCGTACGCGATATACAGGACCCCGGAGCCCGGGATGCCCAGCCACGACGCGTGCGCCAGCGTACTCCCCTGCTCCGCGCGCTGGAAGACCGCGCCCAGGATTTCATCCTTGGAGAAGAAGCCGGAGAACGGCGGAATGCCGGAGATGGCGAGCGTGGCAATCCACATCATGATCCACGTCACCTTCATGTGGCGCCGCAGGCCGCCCATGTTGCGCATGTCCTGGGCGTCGTTCGCGTTGTGCGTGTGGTGATAGGCTTCGTGCATCACGTGGATCACGGAGCCCGCCCCCAGGAACAGCAGCGCCTTGAAGAAGGCGTGGGTCATCAGGTGGAAGATGCCGGCCACGTACGCGCCCGCCCCCACGCCAATGAACATGTAGCCGAGCTGCGACACCGTGGAGTAGGCCAGGACCTTCTTGATGTCCCATTGCTTGAGGCCTACCGTGGCGGCAAGGAACGCGGTGAGCGCTCCCATCGCGACGACGGTCAATCCCGCTGCCGGCGCCGCCGCAAAGAAGAATCCGCTGCGCACCACCAGGTACACGCCGGCCGTCACCATCGTCGCGGCATGCATCAGCGCCGAAACCGGCGTCGGGCCGGCCATGGCGTCGGGAAGCCATACGTACAGTGGAATCTGTGCGCTCTTCCCGGCGCATCCCAGCAGCAGGAACAGCGCGATGGCCGTGACCACCGGACTGCCGAGGGCGAAGCTGCCGGACTGCGCCTGGAGCGTCGTGATGTCCAGCGTCCCGAAGTTGGCGAACATCAGGAACATCGCCACCAGGAACCCGACGTCACCAATGCGATTGACGATGAACGCCTTGAGTCCGGCGTCGGAGTTGGCCTTGACGCTGTACCAGAACCCGATGAGCAGGTACGAGCAGACACCCACGCCTTCCCATCCGATGAACATGAACGTGTAGTTCGCGGCCATCACCAGCACCAGCATGAAGAACACGAACAGGTTCAGGAACGCGAAGAATCGCGAGTAGCTCTCGTCGCCCCGCATGTAGCCGACGCTGAAGATGTGGATGAGCATCCCGACACCCGTCACGATGAGCATCATCACCATCGAGAGCTGGTCCAGCCGGAACGCGGCATCCACGGAGAGCTGCCCCACGGGCATCCACGAGAAGTACGTCTGCACGAACGGTGTCGTCAGGTCGGACACGCCGCGCATGGCCACGAAAATCGACACGGCCAGCAGGAAGGCCAGCACCATGACCCCGGGCCCCACGATGGTCGTGATGCCCGCGAAGCGCGGCGGACCGGCTGGGTGGTCATCGTGATGGCCAGCGCCGGTGGTCTCCGCATGGTCGGGCGCGTCATGCGCCGCGCCGGGATCCGCCGGGCCTGGCTTGGCGGCCCCCACGAACGAAAGCGTGCCGTTGATCAGGAATCCGAGCAGCGGCAGGAGGGGCACGACCCACATCCAGGCCGCGACCGTGCCGGCCAGCGGGTGAGGCGATGCCATGGCGGTTGATTGCAGGAGCATCAGCCCTTCAGCAGGTTGACGTTCTGGAGGTCGACCGTCTGGCGATGCCGGAAGACGGCGATGATGATCGCCAGCCCCACGGCCGCCTCGGCGGCCGCGACGGTCATGACGAGGAGCACGAACACCTGGCCGCCCACTCCGTACGAACGGGCGAAGGCGATAAACGAGAGGTTCACCGCGTTCAGCATCAGCTCGACGCACATGAACACGATGATGGCATTGCGGCGGATCAGGACCCCCGCCACGCCAATGGTAAAGAGCACGGCCGAGAAGAACAGGGAATCAACCAGCATTGGTCCTCCGCATGCCCAGCACGACGGCGCCCACGATGGCCACCAGCAGCACGACGCTCGTGAGTTCGAAGGCCAGCAGGTACTGGCGGAACAGCGGGCCGGCCAGGGGCGCAATGACCCCCTCGCGCGCCACCTGGCCCGCCGCGAACCCGGCGGGGAGCACATAGGGGTGCGCCACCGTGCCGCGCGTCAGCGTAAAGATTTCGGCCATGATCCCGAGCCCGACCACCCCGGCCGCGAGCTTCCAGCCGAAGCTCCGCAGGTCCGAGAACTGACTCGGGTGCCCCAGGTTGAGGAGCATGATCACGAACAGGAACACCACCATGATGGCGCC
Organism: Gemmatimonadaceae bacterium; assembly: GCA_035700805.1. Classification (GTDB taxonomy): domain Bacteria; phylum Gemmatimonadota; class Gemmatimonadetes; order Gemmatimonadales; family Gemmatimonadaceae; genus JAGWRI01. Next base: position 54,970 of record DASSOG010000041.1, read on the forward strand.
GGCATATACCATCACCTGGATGGCGCCGATGAACTGCGCGTCGAGCATCACGTAGAGCGCGGCGATGGCGAACATCGTGACCACGAGCCACATGGCCGCGGCCACGGGGCTCTTGCGCGTCACGAACACCAGCCCCGCCGCCACGGCGGTGAGCCCGAAGATGTAGAAGAAGAACGTGTAGAACAGCGGCGTCGCGCCCGGGCCGGCCATCATTCCCCCTTGGGGTCGGCGGGATCCCACATCTCGCACACGGGGTGCGTCTGCGACATCAGGCGTTCCAGGTCGTACACAAAGCCCTCTCGGCTGTATTCCGAGTTCTCGTAGTGCCGCCCCATATGGATGGCTTCTTCCGGGCACACCTCCTGGCAATAGCCACAGAAGATGCAGCGGAATTCGTCAATCTCGAAGACCAGCGGATACCGGTTGCCCTTTTCATCCTCACCCGGCACCAGCTTGATGCAATTGGCCGGACACACCGTCGGGCAGAGCCCGCAGGCGACGCACTTGGCGCGACCATCCTCGGTGGTGAGCATCCGGTGCGTCCCCCGCCACCGCGGCGAGAGCGAACGCTTTTCGTCCGGATACTGCGTGGTCACCTTCTGCGGGCTCAGCAAGTGCTTGGCCGTGAGCGCCATTCCGGAGAGCGTCGCGCGCAGGTAGCTCGTCTGCGGAATGGGACGCTCAATCACCTTCACCCCGATTGCCATCAGTTGCGGCCCTCCACGATCATGTGCGAGCCCGCCCGGGCTTGCAGTTTGTCCATGTTGCGCTTGTCCAGCCGCGAGGAGGCCGGGCTGATCAACCGGCCCCGGTCAATCACGAACAGCAGGAGGCCCACCAGCACCACGTTGAGTGCCAGCAGCGACAGCCCGAACGCCCACGACCCGCGGGCCAGCCCCGCGGCGTCGAGCCCCAGCACGGCAGCCGCCACCACCACGATGTAGCCAAGCGCCGTGGGCAGCATGACCTTCCAGCCCAGACCCATCAACTGGTCGTAGCGGAAGCGCGGCAGCGTCCAGCGAATCCACATGTAGAAGAAGACAAAGAAGCCGGTCTTGAACGCGAAGAACGCCAGCGTCGCCAGCGACTTCCAGGCGGACCATGGCGCCGTGTCCCAGGAGCCGGGGATGTCCCAGCCGCCAAAGAACAGCGTCACCATGAGCGCGCTCATCGTGAGCATACTGGCATACTCAGCGATGAAGAACATGGAAAACTTCATCGCGCTGTATTCGGAGTGGTAGCCCGCGATCAGCTCGGACTCCGCTTCCGGCAGGTCGAACGGCAGGCGGTTGGTCTCGGCAAATGCGGCGATCAGGAAGACCAGGAACGCCACGCTCAGCGTGAGCACGTTCCACAGGCCGTGCGCCTGCTGCGCCACGATGTCGTTGAGCGCCACGTTGCCCGCCAGCAGCAGCACCGGGATCGTGGCCATGCCCAGCGTGATCTCGTACGACACCATCTGCGCGCTTGACCGCAAGCCGCCGAGCAGCGCGTACTTGTTGTTGGAACTCCACCCCGCGATCACCACGCCGTATACGCCGAGCGACGCGATGGCCAGGATGAACAGGTATCCGATGGGCAACGGCGCCACCACGAGGTCAATCAGCCCCCAGCGCGTGGGCAGCGGCGACCCGAACGGAATCACGCACCAGGTGAGCAGCGCCGGGATGAAGGCAATAGCCGGCGCGAGGATGAACAACGGCATGTTCGCCTCGTCCGGGTATGTCTCTTCCTTCATGATGTTCTTGAGCCCGTCGGCCGCCGGCTGCAGCAACCCCCAGGTCCCCACCCGGTTGGGCCCGTGCCGATCCTGGATCCACGCCGAGATCTTGCGCTCGGCCAGGGTCAGGAACGCCACCCCCACCATGTAGACCGTGAAGACCACCAGCAGCTTGATCACCGTCGCCACGAAGTACACCAGCCCGGACGGCGGCGGAAGCTGCGGATCCACGACCTGCAGCAGCGGTTGCACGAATGGAATCATGCCACGGCTCCGGCGGAGGCGGCGCTCGCCACCAGCGCGCCCCGCAGCCCCAGCGTCGCGTAGGACATGCCGGCGAATTCCGGGTTCGCCGTGGCCAGCGCATCAAATACATCCTGCGCCCGCAGGTACTCCGCGGGTTCACCAAGCGCCGTGAGCAGGTCGGCGGCGGCCAGCCAGCTGGAGCGCGTAAACCCGGGGCCGGACTTGGCCTGCCGGAAGCGCTGCACGCGCCCACGCAGGTTCGTGAAGGTGCCTTCTTCCTCCGCGAAGTTCGTGATTGGCAACACCACGGCGGCCGCATGACGGGCCCACGCGGGAAGCGTGGTGCCGATTACGATGATCGCCCCGGCCCGCGCGGCGTCGGCCGCGTCCACGCCGGCCAGGTCCTCGTCGGCCACGATGAGCACGTCGCCATCCTGCATCCGCGCCAGCGGGGCGTCGTCCCGCGCCAGCCCCATGAGCGCGGCTCCGTCGCCATTGGCCGCGCGGTCCACGCGGAGCGCCAGGTCGTGCGCGCCGGGCAGCGGCGCCTCTGGGCCCTGACGTACGCGGAAGGCTCCCGCGCCACCCGTCTTCTTCGCGATGCGCGAGAGCATGAAGAGCGCCTCGTTGGAGAGGTTGGGCGACGCGAGCACGAAGGCACGACGACCGGACAGGAGCGATGCCGCCTCCGCCGTCGCGGCCTCCCACTCCGCCGTGGCCAGCCCATCGCCGCGACGCACCATCGGATATTCCACGCGGTCCTGGCGATTCATCCACCGATAGCCCAGGCGCCCTTCGTCGCACATGAAGAACTCGTTCACGTCATGATTGGGACGCGGCTGCAGCCGCACCACCGTGTTGTCGCGCGTCTCGAGGACAATGTTGCAGCCCTGCGAGCAACCCGGGCAGATGGACGGCGTGCGATCCATTTCCCATGAGCGCACCTTGTTCAGCGCGTCCTTGGACAGCAGCGCGCCCACCGGGCACAGGTAAATGACGTTGCCGGCCCAGGGATCGGTGAGGTCGTGTCCCGGCACCTTGCCGATCACCGCGCGATCCCCGCGCTCGCTGATGTTCAGCACCGGGTCCTGCGCCTTCTCGGCCATGAACCGGACGCACCGCGTGCACAGGATGCAGCGGTTGGTCACGTACAGGACGTCGCCGCCAAAATCCTCGGTGGGGTTGAAGCGCTTGGGTTCGCGCAGCCGCCCCTCGGCCCGGCCTTCCTGGTACGTGTAATCCTGCAGCTCGCACTCGCCGGACTTGTCGCAGATGGGACAGTCCAGCGGGTGGTTGATGAGCAGGTGTTCCAGCACGCCCTGGCGAGCCCGCAGCGCGTCCTCCGCGTACACGTGCACCACCTGGCCGTCAGCCACCGCCGTCGCGCAGGCCGGCATCAGCTTTCGCTGCTTCTCCACCTGCACCTGACACATGCGGCAGTTGCCGGCGATGGACAGCGACGGGTGGTAGCAGTAGTGCGGGATCAGGATCCCGACGGTCTTGGCCGCCTCGAGAATCGAGGTGCCCTCGGGTACCGTGGCCGTCCGGCCTTCAATCGTCAGGTTCACCATCTTTTCATCCATCACGCCACCACCGGAATCACGTGGACCGTCTTGTGCTTGATGAGCGCCTCAAAATCGGCGCGGAACTTGTGGATGCCGGAACTCACGGGCACGGCGCACGAGTCGCTGAGCACGCAGATAGTGGTACCGGTCATGTTCCAGCCAATGTCCAGCAGCGTCTCCAGGTCCTCGGGCGTGCCCTCACCCGCCACGATGCGCTCCAGGATCCGCGCCGTCCACCCCGTGCCCTCCCGGCACTGCGTGCATTGCGCGCAGCTCTCGTGGGCAAAGAAGCGCGTAGCCCGGGCAATCTGCTTCACCAGGTTCTGGGCATCGTCAATCACGATGACGCCGCCGGAGCCCAGCATCGTGCCCTGCTCCACGAATCCCTCATAATCCATGATGCTGGCTTCCGCCTCGTCCACCGTCTGGATGGGCACCGAGATCCCGCCCGGGATGATGGCGCGGAAGCGCCGCCCCGGCAGCGGACCGCCGCACAGGTCATACAGGAAGTCCTTGAAGGGAAATCCCATGGCCACTTCATAGACGCCCGGCCGCTGCACGTTGCCGCACACGGAGAAGAGCTTGGTCCCCTTGCTCTTGGGGTTGTCGGCGCGCCCGAACGCCTGGTACCACGCCGCGCCGTGGTTCAGGATGTGCGGTACCGCGGCCAGCGTCTCCACGTTGTTGATCGTGGTGGGCTGGGCAAACACGCCGGCGACGGCGGGAAATGGCGGCTTGATCCGCGGGTTGCCGCGGCGGCCCTCCAGCGAATTCATCATCGCGGTCTCTTCCCCGCAGATGTACGCGCCGGCGCCCTTGTGCACATACACGTTCACGGTCTTGCCGCTGCCCATGGCGTTCGTGCCCAGCAGGCCCGCGGCGTACGCCTCCGTGAGCGCCTGTTCCATGTACAGCAGCGGCTCCGTGAACTCCCCGCGGATGTAGATGTAGCACGTCTCGGCGCCGATGGCGTACGCGGCAATGGCGCACCCTTCCACCAGGGCGTGCGGCGTCCACCGCATGATTTCACGGTCCTTGAATGTGCCTGGCTCGGACTCGTCCGCGTTGCAGATGAGGTAGTGCGGCTTGCCGTCGCCCAGCTTCATGAACGACCACTTCACGCCCGTGGGGAATCCGGCCCCGCCGCGGCCGCGCAGGCCCGATTCCTTCACGATGTTCACGATCTCGGCAGGATCCATATGCAGCGCCTTCTCCAGCGCCGAGTAGCCACCCCGCTTCTTCCAGCCCTCGAGCGACCGGGCCTCGGCCTCCCCGAAGTGCCTGGAGAGCACCAGGGTCTCGCGATCGTGCGGTGTATGCGGGTATCCCATTACTTCAACCCCGAGAGGATGTCGGGCACCTTCTCTGGCGTCACCGATTCCAGGAAGTCGCTGTTGATCATCACCGGCGTGGCAAAGCCGCAGGCGCCCAGGCACTCCACCTCGACCACCGTATACTTGCCGTCCGGCGACGTCACGCCGAGTTCCTCGCAGCCGGTGTGGCGCAGGAAGGCATCGCGAACCGCCTCGGCGCCGCACACCGCGCAGGGCGAGGTGGTGCACACCTGGATGAAATGGCGACCCACCGGATGCTGGTGGTACATCGTATAGAAGGTGACCACGCCCTTCACGTACGCCGGCGTCAGGTCCAGCACTGTCGCGACTTCCTCGATGCCCTCGCTGCTCACCCAGCCTCGGTCTTCCTGCACCATCCAGAGCGCGGGCAGGAGCGCCGCCATCCTGGTGGGGTAGCGCGTCAGGAGCGCGTCCAGTTGCGTGCGCCGCGCGCCGACAAAGACCGGCGCATACGATTCATCGTGCCACGCATGCGACGTGTCCGCCGGGGCGCCCATGCCGCCCATCTCCTCGATGCTCACTGCGCCCAGTCTCCTTCGTGGGGGGTTGCGCGAGGTTCCACGGTCATCGATCGATCTCCCCCATGACGATGTCGATGCTCGCGTTGATCGCGATCACGTCTGACAGCAGGTGGCCTTCAACCATCTTGGGGATGGCGGACAGGTTCAGGAATGAGGGTGGACGAATGCGCCAGCGCACGGGCTTGGACGTGCCATCCGACACCATGTAATACCCCTTCTCTCCCTTGGGGCTCTCCACCGCCACATACGCCTCGCCCGCCGGCGGCCTGGGCCCTTCCATCACCTGCTTGAAGTGGTGGATCATGGATTCCATGTCACTCATGGCCATGTGCTTGGGCGGCAGGATCACGCGGTGATCGTCCACGTTCACCGGCCCGTCGGGCAGCCGCTTGATGGCCTGCTCCAGAATCCGGACGGACTGGCGGAGTTCCTCCACGCGCACCAGGTAGCGGTCGTACACGTCCCCATGCGTGCCGATCGGGACGTCGAAGTCGTACGTCTCGTAGTCGAGGTACGGAAAGTCGCGGCGCACGTCGTAGGCCACGCCCGAGGCGCGCAGCATCGGGCCTGAGAGGCCGTAGTTCAGCGCCTCGTCGGCCGACATCACGCCCAGCCCCACCGTGCGGCCCACCCACACGCCGTTCTTCGTGAGCATCCGCTCCGACTCATCGATGGTCTTGGGAAAACTCTTCACGAAGCCGGTGAGCTTCTCCACCCAGCCGTCGGGGATGTCGGCCCCCATCCCGCCCACGCGCGTGAGCGTGGTGGTCATGCGCGCGCCAATCCACATCTCAATCAGCTCATACACGCGCTCCCGCTCCTGGAACAGCCAGAGGAATGGCGTGAACGCGCCGATATCAATGCAGGTGGTGCCCCACCACACCAGGTGCGAGATGATGCGTGAGAGCTCCATGGCAATCACCCGGAGCACCTTGCACCGCTCCGTGATCTCGATCCCGAACAGCCGCTCCGCGCCCAAGGCAAACGCCACGTTGTTGCCCGGTGAGTTCAGGTAGTCCTCGCGGTCGGTCCACGGAATGATCTGGTTGTACTGCCGGTACTCCCCGATCTTCTCAAATCCGCAATGCAGGTACCCGATGTGCGGCACGCACCGCACCACCGTCTCGCCGTCGAGCTCCAGCACCAGCCGCAGCACGCCATGGGTGGCGGGATGCTGCGGGCCGATGTTGATGAGCATGTGCTCACCTTCGAGGGCCGGCTCCATCGGCTCGGGCGCGTCCATCACGACCGTGTTGCCCTGCTGGTCGGTGACCAGCGGCACGCGCTGCGGCCGACCCTGTGCATCCAGACCCGTGGTCGAAAGCTCGACCTCAACCGTCCGCTTGATCGTTGGCATCGCTACTCGCCCGGCCGGTCGCCGGACTTGAGCCGGCGCTTCATTTCTTCAGGAAGATCCGAGAACGCGTCGGCGATGGCCAGCTCCTCCATCGAGTAGCGCGCTTCCGGATTGGCGGCCAGCGCCTGGCGGAGCTGTTCCGCCCGGCTGAACCGGCCGCGCAGCGGGAAGTCCTTGCGCAGCGGATACCCCTCGCGGAAGTCCTCCCACATCAGCAGGCGACGCAGGTCCGGGTGCCCCGCGAACGTGATCCCGAACATGTCGTAGCACTCGCGCTCCAGCCAGTCGGCGCCCTTGTACACCTCCCACACGCTCTGCACCTCCAGCGCCGCGCCCTGGGCGAGTTCCACCTTGAGCCGCAGGAACCGGCGGAACTCGATGGACCGCAGGTGCCATACCACTTCGATGGGCTGTTCCGAGTCACGGAACTCCACCGCGGTCACGTCAGAGAGGTACTCGTACCGCTGTCCCGGATCGTCGTGCAGCCAGCGCACGACGTCCAGCAGGCGCTCGCCCGCCACGATCACGTTGGTCTCGCCGTGTACCACGTGCACGCGCTTGACCACGTCGCCGAACTGGGCCACGAGCGCCGCCGCGGACGGGTTGGCGTCGCCGCCGGTGAGCGGCACGTCGCGCGGCGTGGCCGGGGCGGGCGCATTGGCGCCGAGGGCGCTCCCGGCGATCACCGGGGTGAACGGAGCACTCACAGGCCGGACCGGGTCTGGTGGACGGAGTTGCC
>DASSOG010000042.1:0-9243 GCA_035700805.1 Gemmatimonadaceae bacterium
GGCCTGCGCCGTCACCGTTCGCGTGAAGCCCGTGGCGGGCTGTCGAACGGTCACCTGGGCGCCTTCCATGCCGCCTTGCGGAGCACTGACGACACCGGAGATGGTGCCCGTGGTGACCTGGGCGGACAGCGCGGCAGGCGCAAGCGCCAGCGCGATGCATGCACCGAGTGTGTGCACCCAACGTAGGGTCTTCATCTGTGATGTTCCTTGTTGGAGAGAGATTCGGGGAGCGAGCAGGAGGCGCAGGCGCTCTCCTGAAGGGCGTCCCAGGGCCGTACTACAGGGGACGGGTGCGGCCAGAATTTTCCCATCACGATCCGTTTGCCTCCATCCGGCGACGCCGGGCCCGATAGGGCAAACAAGATACAACCAGATGGGCGAGATTGGGAGAGACCAGAGGCACCGGTGGCGCGGCCGGGGCCCCTGTCCTTGACGCCGGCTCGCCGCGACGATCCGGTCGTGTACCGACCGCCTGGGGCACGGTTGTTGTCCGCTGGGAGGGCGGGTTAAGTTTCCCCGCTCTGGCCAGGTAGCTCAGTTGGTAGAGCAGCGGACTGAAAATCCGCGTGTCGGCAGTTCGATTCTGCCCCTGGCCACCTTGCAGTCGGCCACCTCCGTTCCGGTGGCCAGCATGAAGAAGTGGCGAGAGCACCGGCTCAGTGACCCACTGCCAATCCGTGCCTCTTCCGCGCCTTGCGGAACTACGGTGGCCCAGCCGGCCGGATCCCGTGATCCGGACCCATGTGCGATTGGAACGGGAACTCTCAAGCGAAAGAGGCCCAGCATGACCAATCCGCCGGAGTACCTGCGGTACGTAGTCCTGGAGACGAAGTATGTGAAGTACGGGTGCGGCCCTCTCTGGCACTGCCGTGCCTTCACCCGTGCCGAAGGCCTGCAGCGCTTCGAGGCCCGTGTGGCCGAGCGGTACCTTGAACTGGGGTGGCTCCCGGACATCGCCCTCGTGGACTGCATCAAGGCGCGCGTCATTGCCTCCAGTTGGCGCACCCTCGCTCCGCAAAGTCTGGTGGAGCGAGCCGAACCCTACGCCTACGCGAGCCGTGCTGCCTTCAGGAGACATCAGACTCTGGAGCAGATAGCCCAGGACCGGGCGCAGCCCAGCCGGTCCTGGACTGAGGACGAGTCCGATGGTGACGACCTCGACGACGATCTGGACGTAGACCTGGGCTGCGATCTGGACGACGACCTCGACAAGGACGTCTATGCCCGCGGCGACGATGATCTCGACGATGACGTCGACGAGAAGCCCGCGCGTCATCCGTACTACGAACCTGAACCCATCGAGGCGCTGCCGCCGGTTCCCACCGACCTGCAGGACCTCATTGACCTGGCCTTCGCCGAATGGCTGCCGCCGGACATGCGAGGCCCGTGGGCCAGCATGGTTCACGAGGCGCTGGAGGAGAAGCTTGCACCCAGGAAGATCGAGGATTGCGAAGAGGTGATAGCTGGCGTTCACGCGTACGACCTGGCCGAGTGGATCAGGCTTGTGTCCCACGAGGAATTGCACCGGACGCTCAACCTCCGACGGGCTGCGCACCTCAGCCCGGCAGACTGGAAGAGTTATATCGTGGAATTCGCGATTCCCCAGATGCTGGCTGATCCGCTTCGGCACACGACGTATGGCGCCGTGACCGTCACCGGCAGCAACGGCCGGACCCTGGCCCTGGTGCAGGAATTCTATCCCAATGGTCCCGGGACCCTGGCTTCGCGCTGCCTCAGCCTCCACAAGAACCTTGATTATTGCGTGCCCAAGGCCTCGGGTTTCTTCCGGAGCGTCCAGGACTTCCTCGCGCTTCCCGAATCGGAACAGGCGAGCTTCATCCCGCCGGAGTTCGACAGCGCCTAGCGAGTTGACGGGCTCGGGTCCATCGCACAATCTCCCGGTCTCCCAGCTTCCGGTTCCGACTCATGCGATCGATATCCGCGCTCCTCGTCCTCTCCGGGGCGGCCGCCCTGGCCGCCTGCAGCAGCTCCCCCCGCCCTGCCGGCTTTCCCGCCGGCTGGACGGTGGGCGCCGACCGCCAGCCCACGCGAGCGCCCAACGGCATGGTGGCCAGCAACAGCGACCTGGCCAGCCAGGCGGGCGCCGAGATCCTCAAGGCCGGCGGCAACGCCGTGGACGCCGCGGTGGCCACGGGGTTCGCGCTGGCGGTCAGCTACCCGGCGGCCGGGAACCTGGGTGGCGGCGGCTTCATGGTGATCCACATGGCCGATGGCCGGAACGCGGCGCTGGACTATCGGGAAATCGCGCCGCTGGCCGCCACGCGCGACATGTACCTGGATGCCCACGGCCAGCTCACGAACAAGAGCCGGGTGGGGCCGCTCTCGGCCGGCGTGCCGGGGGCCGTAGCGGGGATGGCGGCCGCCCTGGCCAGGTACGGCACCATGTCGCTGCATGACGTGATGCAGCCGGCCATCCGACTGGCCGACTCGGGATTCACGGTGGACAGCGTGCTGTACCGGTCCATCAGGGCCGCGGACCAGAAGATCGGGGACTACGAAGGGGCCGCGGTGTTCATGCCCGGAGGAAATCCGGTTCCGCCAGGTACGCTGCTCCGGCAGCCGCAGCTCGCGCGCACCCTGCGGGCGATTGCCGATAAGGGGCCAGACGTCTTCTATCATGGCTGGATTGCCGACAGCGTTGCCGCCGAGATGAAGCGCGACCATGGCATCATCACCGCGAAAGACCTGGCCCGCTATTCAGCGGAGTGGCGCGATCCCATCAAGGGCACGTACCGGGGGGATACCATTTATTCCATGCCGCCGTCGTCCAGCGGCGGCGTGATCGAGGTGGAGATCCTGAACATCCTGGAGACCTTCCCCACCCTGCCGGCCTTCAACAGCGCCATGTACGTCCACGACGTGGCCGAGGCGTTTCGCCGCGCGTTCATGGACCGCAACACTGAACTGGGCGATCCCGCGTTCGTGAAGAATCCGGTGGACCGCCTGACGAGCAAGGCGTATGCCCGCACGCTGCGTGATTCCATCCTGCCCGGTCGCGCCTCAAAGACGCCGGACTTTGCCAAGGTGGCCGGTGAGGGGATGCACACCACGCACTACTCCGTGGTGGATTCCGCGGGGAACGCGGTGGCCACGACCACCACGCTCAACAGCCTGTATGGCGCGGGCGTGTACGTGGGCGGCGCGGGGTTCTTTCTCAACAATGAGATGGACGACTTTGCCTCGGACCCCGGACATCCCAACCAGTTCGGGCTGGTGCAGGGCACGGCCAACGCGATTGCGCCGGGCAAGCGCATGCTGAGTGCCATGTCACCCACCGTGGTGGTGGACAGCACGGGCAAGGTGCTGCTGGTGATCGGCGCCGCGGGCGGGCCCACGATCATCACGGCCACCACGCAGGTGATCCTGAACGTGATTGACCACCACATGTCGCTGGCCGCTGCGATGTCCGCACCGCGGATTCACCAGCAGGCCTGGCCCGACCGCGTGGACTACGAAAAGGATGGGCTCACACAGGCCGTGCTGGACTCGCTTTCCGCGATGGGCTACGAGATGCACGACGTGGGGCACCTGGCCAATGCCAACGGCGTGATGCGCGTGCCTGGAGGCTGGGTGGGGATGTTCGAGCCGCGATCTCACGGTGGTGCGCGCGGGTACTGATTCCGCACTGTGCGCGCAGTTATCGCATGCATGGGGACGTATGGAACCAATTGACTCCAGCGTGTAACCATCCGACGGCGCCTCGCGTATTAACGGCTCAGGTACCGCGCCGTCCACCGAGCAAACCCCCTGGCAGGTTGCGGTGTCTTACGCAGGAGCACACGAGTTCTGAAATGACTACCCAACTGGCCGAGCACACTGACCCCAACCTGGCAGCCGTCTCCACCTTGGAGCGGCGGCGTCTGGACATGCAGGTTCGTGGCCAGTACCAGGTAGTGCGGGAGCTGGGTCGGGGCGGCATGGGGGTGGTCTTTCTGGCGCGGGACGTCGCGCTCCACCGCATGGTGGCCATCAAGGTGCTGCGCGACGAGTTCGTAACGTCGGAACCGCACCGTGAGCGCTTTCGGCGCGAGGCGCGCCTCACCGCTCGGCTCACGCATCCGGGCATTGTGCCCGTGTACACCTTTGGCGAGTCCAGGGACCTGGTGTACCTCGTCATGCAGTACGTGAACGGCGAGTCGCTGGCGCACCGCCTGCCGGGTGTGGCGAAGCTGTCAGCCGCGGAGAGCCTGGCCATTCTCCACGACCTGGCGCAGGCGCTGGAGTACGCGCACGCGCAGGGGCTGGTGCACCGGGACCTGAAGGCCGAGAACGTGCTGATTGAGCGCGGCACGGGCCGGGCACTGCTGACGGATTTCGGGGTCGCGCGCGTGCGTGACTCGAGCCCGGATCTGTGGGAGCGGGAGCATGCGTCTGGCACTCCGCACTACATGTCGCCGGAGCAGGCGGCGGGGGAGCCGGACCTGGACCGTCGGTCGGACATCTACTCCCTGGGGGTGCTGGGCTACCTGATGCTTTCGGGCACCCTGCCCTTTGACGGCAGCACGTTCACGGCGCTGGCGGCGCAGCATATCGTGAAGGCGCCGGTTCCTCTGGACAAGCTGGGGGTGGACGCGCCGCAACCGCTGGTGCGGGCGATTATGCGGTGCCTGGCGAAGGAGCGGGGTGATCGATTTGCGACGGCGGCCGACTTTGGTACTGCGATTACGCGGATAACCGCTGATAACGCGGATAGGGCGGTACGGCGCAAGATCGGGGCGCGTGGCTGGATGCGGGTGACGACGGTCTTTGCAATAGCGGCGGCGTTGTTTGGGCCTTAAGCGCTGAACTAACCATCAAAGCAGTTTAAGCCGGGTGCCTTTGTGGGTATCCGGCTTCCTTGTTGTCCCGAACCGCCTGGGCTGGTTCCGGCGGGAGCTGCGCCAGTTGACTTCGGCGGGCCGGCTGGCGAATATACCCCCATGGGGTATATGCCACCGAGGGGATTTTATGGAGACAGTCTCAGTAGTTGCACCAGAAGGGGAGGTTGGGGGTCAGGCGCCGGAAGGCGCGGCCGGAGCGGCTGACTCTGCCACCACGCGCATTGTCATCCCGGTTACGGGGATGACCTGCGCGGCATGCCAGGCCCGGGTACAACGCACGCTGGCGCGTACGACCGGCGTGGCCGACGCCACCGTGAACCTGATGCTCAACAACGCCACGGTGTCGTTCGATCCGGCGGCCACGTCGGCGCAGGCGCTGGTGGAGGCCATTCGCGGCACGGGCTATGGCGCGGAGCTGCCCGCCACTGCGGCGGGCGCGTTTGCGGAGCAGGAGAAGGCGGAGCAGGCGCACGACACAGAGGTGCGCACGTTGACGCGCAAGGTGGTGGTGGCGATGGTGGCTGCCGCCGCGGCCATGGGGCTCGCGATGGTGCCCATCGGGGGTGTCATGGGCGACCAGAACCCGGTGGTGCGCTGGGCGCTGCTGGTGCTGACGACTTTTGTGATGGCGTGGGCGGGCCGCGATTTCTACACGCGGGCCTGGAGTGCGGCCCGGCACGGTTCATCTGACATGAACACGCTCATCTCGGTGGGTACGGGCGCAGCATACGTGTTCTCAGTGGTGGCTACGGTGGCTCCGGGGTGGTTCGTCTCGCACGGGGTTGAGCCGCACATCTACTTTGAGGCGGTGGACGCGATCATCGCGCTCATCCTGCTGGGCAACCTGTTTGAGGCGCGCGCCAAGCGGCGCACGTCGCATGCGCTGCGCGCGCTGGCCAGCCTGCAGCCGCACTCGGCGCGTGTGCTGCGGGGCGGGGTGGAGGTGGACGTGCCCCTGGAGCAGGTGCAGCGCGGTGACCTGGTGCTGGTGCGACCGGGCGAGCGGGTGCCGGTGGACGGTGACGTGGCGGGTGGCTCGAGCGCGGTGGATGAATCCATGCTGACGGGTGAATCCATGCCGGTGGCCAAGGAAGCGGGCGACCGGGTGTTCGGGGGCACCATGAACCGCACGGGCGCGCTCCGGGTGACGGTCACGACGCTGGGCGCGGACAGCGCGCTGGCGCGGATCGTGCAGCTCATGCGTGATGCGCAGGGTACGCGCGCACCCATCCAGAACCTGGCCGACCGGGTGAGCGCGATCTTCGTGCCGACGGTGATTGGCATTGCGGCGCTGACGTTCGTGCTCTGGATCGTGCTGCCGCTGACATTTTCGGGAACGCCAATGGGGCAACTGGTGGTGCCGGGGCTCACGGCGGCGGTGGCGGTGCTGATCATTGCGTGTCCGTGCGCCATGGGGCTGGCGGTGCCGACGGCGATGATGGTGGCCACGGGGCGCGCGGCCACCATGGGTGTGCTGTTCAAGGGTGGTGAGTCGCTGCAGCGGGGCAGTGACATAGATGTTGTGGTATTCGACAAGACGGGCACGGTGACGATGGGGCGTCCGGTGGTGACGGACGTGGTGGGCGACGCGCCGGACGAGCTGCTGCGCCTGGTGGCCAGCGCGGAGCGGCAGAGCGAGCATCCGCTGGCGGACGCGATTGTTGAAAGCGCGCGCGCGCGTGGTCTTGTGCTGGGCGACGCGGAGTCGTTCCAGGCGGTGGCGGGGCAGGGGCTCACGGCCGTGGTGGATGGACGCGCGCTCGCGGTGGGGAACGCGGCGTTGATGGCGGCGTGGGCGGTGGACGTGGGGTCGCTGACCGCGGACGCCGAGCGACTGGGGGGTGAGGGAAAGACGCCGGCGTACGTGGCTGTCGATGGAAGGCTGGCCGGGTTGATTGCGGTGGCCGACCCGATCAAGCCCACGGCGGTGGAGGCTGTGCGGGCGTTGCACGAAATGGGAATCCAGACGGTGCTGCTCACGGGTGACACGCAGCGCACGGCCGAGGCGATTGCGCGGCAGGCGGGGATTGACCGGGTGATTGCGGGGGTGCTGCCGGAGGGGAAGGTGGAGGCGGTACGGGCGTTGCAGGCGGAGGGGCGGGTGGTGGGAATGGTGGGGGACGGGATCAACGACGCGCCGGCGCTGGCGCAGGCGGATGTGGGCTTTGCGATCGGGACGGGGACTGACGTGGCGATTGAGGCGTCGGATGTGACGCTGATGCGCGGGGATCCGCGGAGTGTGGGGCAGGCGATCGAGTTGTCGCGCAAGACGATGGGGACGATGAAGCAGAACCTGTTCTGGGCGTTCATCTACAACGTGATCGGGATCCCGATTGCGGCGGGGGTGCTGTATCCGGCGCTGGGGATCCAGTTGAGTCCGGTGATTGCGAGTGGGGCGATGGCGTTCAGTTCAGTGAGTGTGGTGACGAACAGCCTGAGGTTGAGGACGAAATAGGCGGGGTGGATACTGCAACTGCAACTGCAACTGCAACTGCAACTGCAACTGCAACTGCAACGACAACTACAACTGCAACGGCAGATACGGAGTGTACGGATGGAACGGACAAGGGCACGACAATGGGAAAAGCGACGGACAAGGGCATGACAAGGGGAAAAGCGACGGACAGGGGCATGACAATGGGAAAAGCGACGGACAAGGGCATGACAATGGGAACGGCAAAGGCAGCAAAAAGAGCAACCGCAAAGACGCGGACGGATGAGCGCGACCAGGAGCGGCATGCGGTGGCGGTGGATCCGGATATCAAGGCGCGGAACCTGAAGCGACTCAAGCGCATCGAGGGACAGGTGCGCGGGCTGCACCGCATGGTGGAGGGGGAGCGGTACTGCGCGGACATCCTCACGCAGATCTCCTCGGTGCACGAGGCGCTTCGCGCGGTGGGGCGGGAGCTCATGCGCAACCACCTGCGCCACTGCGCGGCCAGGGCGATCAGGCAGGACGGCGAAGCGGCGGAGGCGATGTACGAGGAGATCGTGACGTTGATGGCCCGGGACATGGGCTGAGCGTGAGCCCTGGAGCGTACCACCGCCCGGCAGTGGCGGGGGTCCGGCTCCGGCGATAAGATCGCGCAACCCCCTCAGGACACTGCCCATGCCCGACCGTCGCCGGTTTGTCACTTCGCTGTTCAGCTCGGCGGTGGCGCTGCCCGTCATGAATTCGCGCGCCTTCCGCCACCTTGAGAATGCGGTGAGCGTGGCGGCTCATCGGCTGCCGGGGGAAGTGGCCGAGGACGAGGACTACTGGGGGCAGATCCGTCGGGCGTTCGACCTGGACGACGCGCAGATTGACCTCAACAACGCCGGGTGCAGCCCCGCGCCTCGGCACGTGCTGGACCAGATGATTCGCGATATCCGCTTCAGCAACCAGCTTCCGCCTATCAATATGTGGCGCGTGCTGGAGCCCCGGGTGGAGAGCGTGCGGGTGGACCTGGCGCGCGAGTTCGGGTGCGACCCCGAGGAGATGGCCGTCACGCGGAATGCCAGCGAGTCGAACCTGAACGTGATTTTCGGGATCGACCTGAAGGCGGGCGATGAAGTGGTGAGCACCACGCAGAACTACCCGCGCATGGTGAACGGGTGGCTGCAGCGGCAGCGGCGCGAGGGGATCGTGTTCCGGCAGATCCGGCTGAGCACGCCACCGCCCAGTGATGACGAGGTGGTGGCCGCGTACGAGGCCGCCATCATGCCGCGCACCCGGATGCTCGAGGTGATGCACGTGGGGTGGCAGACCGGGTTCATCTATCCCGTGCGCAAGATCGTGGACATGGCGCGCCGGCATAACGTGGAGGTGCTGGTGGATGGGGCGCACGCGTTTGCGCACTTTCCCTTCACGCGCGACGACCTGGGTTGCGACTATTATGGGACGAGCCTGCACAAGTGGTGCCTGGCGCCCATCGGGACGGGGTTCTTGTATGTGCGGAAGGAGAAGATCCCGCACATATGGGGCATGTATTCAGACAACCCCGGGCAGGACGCCGACATCCGGAAGTACGAGGAGATTGGCACGCACCCGGCGGCCAACCACAACGCGATCTCGGTGGCGCTGGCCTTTCACCGGAGCATCGGCGCGGCGCGCAAGTATGAGCGTTTTCTCTACCTGCGCAACCGCTGGGCCAACCGGCTGCTGGCGGAGAGCGACCGGGTGAAGATGCTGACGCCCATGGAGCGCGGGCGGGGCGGGGCCATTGGCGTGGTGGCCATCGAGGGGCTGGACATGGCCAGGCTGGGCGGGTGGCTGGCCCGGCACCACCAGATTGCGACCACGCCCATGGTAACGCCGGAGTTTGCGGGGTTGCGGGTGGCGCCCAACGTGTACACCAGCCTGGACGAGATTGACTATTTCGGGGATCGGATGGTGGAAGCGATCCGGAAGGGGGTGGGGTGA